>NZ_POTY01000287.1 GCF_003236315.1 Micromonospora craterilacus | reverse complement strand
TATGCGATCGTCGGCAGCGTCAGATGTGTATAATAGACAGGTCCTGGTACGCCTGCTCGCTCTCCCAGCGGGTGTACACGAAGTAGCGGTTCTCGCCGGCCACCGGGCGCAGCAGCTCGAAACCGAGGAACCCGGGGGAGTTCTCCACGGCGCGGGCCCGTGCGGCGAACCGCTTCTCCAACTCCTCGCCGGCGCCGGGCGGAACGTCGATCGCGTTGATCTTCACGACAGCCATGGCTCCACCCTAACGACGTCGGCGGGCCGCTCAGAACGACTCGACCACCGGGACCAGATCGGCGTCGACCACGATCGGAGCGTGGTCCGACGGGCCCTTGCCCTTGCGGGCCTCCCGATCCACGTACGCGGTGCGCACCGCGCGGGCCACCGGCGCCGAGGCGTACACCAGGTCGATCCGCATGCCCTTGTTCTGGTGGAACATCCCGGCCCGGTAGTCCCAGTAGGTGAACGGGTGTGGCCCCTTCATCGGGGTGGGCACCACGTCGGTGAGGCCGAGGTCGCGCAGCGCGGCGAGGGCCGCCCGCTCGGGCGGGGTGACGTGTGTGGAGGTCGTGAACAGCGCCGCGTCCCACACGTCGGCGTCGGTCGGCGCGACGTTGAAGTCGCCGCAGACGGCCAACGCCGGTCCGCCGGTCAGCTCCGCGTCCAGCGCGTCCCGCAGCGCCGCCAGCCAGGCCAGCTTGTACGCGTAGTGCGGGTCCTCGGGGGTGCGGCCGTTCGGCACGTACACCGACCAGACCCGCAGGCCGTCGCAGGTGGCCGCGATGGCCCGGGCCTCCGGCTCGGGGAACCCGGGTTCGCCGGGGAAGCCGACCGTGACGTCGGCCAGGCCGACCCGGGACAGGATGGCCACCCCGTTCCACCGTCCGTCGCTGTGGCTGGCCACCGTGTACCCGAGCTCGCCCACCTCGGCCACCGGGAAGGCGCCGTCGGGGCACTTGGTCTCCTGCAGGCAGACCACGTCCGGCCCGGTGCCGGCCAGCCAGTCGAGCAGCCGGGGCAGGCGGGCCTTCACCGAGTTCACGTTCCAGGTCGCCAGGCGCATGCTGCCAGCCTGCCGCATCCCAGCCCGGTCCGGGTGCCGCCGCACGGGCGCGACGGGTGAGGTGTTAACAAGGGGCCCCTGCTATGCACCAGGCGTTAAGAAGGGGCCCCTCCTTGCATCTCAGGGCGTGTCGTTGTTGGGGCGGGTCTGTTCGGCCAGGAACCGCTCCAGCTCGGCGCCGAGTTCCTCCGCCGTGGGCAGCGGGCCGCTCTCCGCGGCGAGCAGGTTCTGCCCGCTGCGGCCGCGGGCGTACGCGTCGTACTGCTCTTCGAGGGCCAGGACCAGCGCGGCGGCCTCGTCGTTCTGCGCGACCTGACGGTCGATCTCCACCCGGACTACCTCGGCGGACGAACGCAGCCCGTCGCGGGGCAGCAGCAGCCCGGTGCTGCGGGACACGGAGGCCAGCAGCACCTCGGCGGCGGCCGGGTACTCGGCCTGCGCCACGTAGTGCGGCACGTGTGCGGCGAAGCCCAGCGCGTCGCGGCCGGCTTCGCCCAGGCGGAACTCCAGCAGGTGGCCCACGCTGCCGGGGACCTGGACCCGTTGCAGCCACGGTTCGTAACCGGCGATCAGGTCGCGTCGGGTGGCGTGCGCGGTCACCCCGGTCGGGCGGGTGTGCGGCACCGCCATCGGGATCGAGTTGAGCCCGACGGTGAGCCGTACGTCCAGCCGGGCGGCGAGCCCGGCGACGGCGGCCACGAACCGCTCCCACTGCAGATCCGGCTCGGGCCCGGTGAGCAGCAGGAACGGTGTCTCGTCGTCGTCGTGCAGCAGGTGCAGCTCCAGCTCCGGCGCGTCGTAGCTCTCCCAGTGGTCCTCGACGAAGGTCATCACCGGGCGGCGGGAGCGGTAGTCGAACAGCTGGTCCAGGTCGAACCGGGCGATCGGACGGGACTCCAACGACGTGAACAGCTGTTCGCGGGCCAGCCGGCCCGCGTTCCCGGCGTCGACGAAACCGGTGAGGGCCTGGATCAGGACCGGTTGTCCGACGTCGGGCAGATCGTCGGTGAGTTCGTATAGCTCGTGTGGGTCGAGCACCGGTGCGGCCTCCCTGGATGCGCGTAACGGGTCGCCGGGTTGACGGCGGCCCCGATCGCCAGAACGTACCCGCCATCCTGATGCATTCCTGCCGCGCCAGGCCGGCCGGCCCGGTATCGGCGCGTACCGGCCGCCGGGTAGGGCGTTGCCGGGCCGAGGTACACATGGAGGAGCGCCAGCGAAGGGAGAGGGATGAGCGAGCCCGCCGCCGACGGTCAGCCCGGCACCCCTGCCTCGCCCGGCCCCACGCCGACCGGCGAGGCCACCGAGGCCCTGCCGGCCACGCTCTGGGACCGGATGCGTCGGGATCCGCAGTACGCCCCCGAGCACCTCGCGGTCGAAGCGGTACGTCGGCTCGGGCCGGAGGCGGCGCAGTGGGCCGCGCAGGCCCGCGCCGAGCAGCCCGACGCGACCGCCGAGAACCTCGCCGAGCAGGCGGTACGCCGGTTCGTCAACCAGGCCCGGCTCTCCGGTGCCGTGTCCGGCGCCGCCGGGCTGCCGGGCGCGGTGATCGACGTGGGGGTGCTGGCCTGGACCCAGGCCCGGATGGTGCTGCACGTCGCCGCCGCGTACGGGGTGGACCCGGTGCACCCCGACCGGGCCGCCGATCTGCTGGTCCTGCAACGGGTGCACAAGGTCGCCGCGAGCGCCCGGCTGGCGTTGGGGGTCGCGGCCGGCCGAGCGCGGGCCGGCGCGTTGTTCGGCAACGGTGGACAGGCGCCACTGGGCCGGGTGATGCTGCGGCTCGGCGTCCGGCTCGCCCAGATGGCCGGAGTACGCGCGGCGAAGCGGGTCTTCGCCAAGATCGTCCCCGGCGCGGCGATCATCCTGGGCACCTGGGCGAACTCCTCGGCGACCAGCAACCTCGCCGAGCGATCCCGGACCCTCTACCGCCAGCACGGTAACCCTCGCATCCCGGCGCCGCGCCGCCCCTGACCGGCGGTCGGCTCAGTCGGCGTAGCCGGAGGACCGCCAGGTCACGTCGGCGAGGCGGGACTGGCCGGCGGTGTTGGGGTGAAAGTAGTCCAACACGTTGACCAGGTCCAGGTCGAACCGGACCCGGTGCACGGCGCCCCCGTCGTACCGGCAGCGGGAGCCGTACGCCCGGCAGGCGGCCGACAGTTGACCGTTGTAGGCGTCGATCCGTTCCCGGAACGCGGTCCGGCGGGCCTGGTCGGCCGGCGCGTCGGAGGTCGGCTCGGCCAGCAGCGCCGGGCAGACGCCGCGCCCCCAGGCCCGCACCGCGCGCGGCTCGTCGTGGCCGACCTGCCACAGCCGATACAGGTCGGGGATGCTGACCAGCAGGACGCGGGCCTTCGGCCGGCCCTCGCGCAGCACCCGCAGCCCCCGGTCGACCTCGGCCCGGAACTCGGTCACCGGGGTCATCGCGTCGATGGTGCCCCGGCAGGCGTCGTTGGCGCCGATCAGGACGGTCACGTAGTCGGCGCGGTCGCGTACCGCCGCCTCGGCCTGGCCGGCCAGCGCCGCGACCCGGGCCCCCGGGCGGGCGTGGTTGTACGCCTTGTCGCGCAGCGCCGGGTTGCGGTCGAGCAGCCGGCGGTAGTGGCTGTCGACCCGCAGCCCGTCCCCGGTCGACCAGGAGTTGCGTTCGCACGAGGTCAGCACCAGGCAGGAGCCGAACCCGGTGGTGATCGAGTCGCCGAGCGCCGCGACCACCTTGGGGGAGCCGGGCGGTGGTGTGCCGCCGGTCGGCCGGGGCGCCGCTTCCCCGCCCGCGTCGCAGGCCAGCGCGACCAGTGCGAGCAGGCTGACGACGGCGGTGGTCCAGCGTCCAGGCATGACTTCCCCAGCCTCACAGCGCAGAGCGACGGCATGGTGACTCTACGCGTGGGGTGATTGATGGTCACGCGCTGTTGTCGGGGATGCGGCAGACGCCTGTCGGGGCGCCGGTCAGCGTGATATGCGCCAGGGAGCGCGCTGCCCGTGCAGCCACCACTGCAGGGCCCGGGTGATCCGGGGCAGCACCAGGTACGTCATCAGCGGGGTCAGGGTGAGCGTCATGACCAGCACCCGCGCCGGGATGGGCAGGCCCGGCAGGAGCCGCCCGGTCAGCAGGGTCGCGGTCAGGCTGAGCGGGAAGAACGCCAGCCAGATGGTGACCGCCTGCTTCCAGCGTGGCGGCGACGGCGGTACGGTCGGCGCCGCGTCGAGCCGCTCGACGATCTCCTCGCGCGGCGGGTCGAACCAGCCCTCGATGCCGGTCCGCCGCTCGATCCGGGTGTGCTCGACGATGCCCTGCGCCGAGGTCAGCCACCAGTGCCGTTGCGGCGATTCCTCCCAGCGACGCAGCGTGTCCTGGTCCGCGAAGCGGTAGAGCGTGTGCCACTCGCCCGACCCCGGGGCGCTGCGTACCCACCCGGCGCCGAGGAAACCCGGGAACGCCTCGGCCAGCGCCGTGCCGGCCCGCATCCACGCCACCATCTCGTCGGTGCGGGCGGGGTCGGCGCGTCGGGCGACGGCGACGGTCACCGGCGCGGCGTGGCTCACGGTCATGCCCTCCATGTTCCCCGCCGGTGGCCGGATAGGCCGGCTCACGAGGGGTCGATGTAACGCAACGCACCACGCGCGTGCCGTGGGGCGATCCGGGCGCGGCGTCGACGGTTATCCCCGACGTCGGGGGGTAGGTGAGGGTGATGACGAGATCACAGCCCCGGCGTGCCCGCGGCACGGTCGGTCACGCCTACAGCGCGCTGAACCTGAGGCTCGTGCTGGCCAGCTTCGGGCTCGTCATCATGACCGTGTTCGCGGTGCTGGCGTTCCGCGCCGCGCTGATCTGGCTGGGTGTCGTCTGCGTCGTCTTCGCGGTGGTCGCCGTCGTCGACCTGGCCGTCATCCAACGTCGCCGCGCCGCCCGCCGCCGGGAGCAGCCCGGCGTGCGGCACTCGCTCTTCGAGTGACGGGAGTAACCCTGATGACCATCGCCACCACCAACCCCGTCAACGGGCAGGTACTCAAGACGTACGGGGCGATGTCCGACGAGCAGATCGACGGCGCGATCGAACGGGCCGACCTGGCGCATCGACAGCTGCGCGGGACCACGATCGAGCAGCGGGGACGGTGGCTGAACGCGGCGGCCGACCTGCTGGAGGCGGAGCGGGACGAGATCGCCCGGCTGATGACCACCGAGATGGGCAAGACGTTCGCCGCGGCCAAGGCCGAGGTCACCAAGTGCGCCGCCGCCTGCCGCTTCTACGCCGCTCACGCGGCGGAGTTCCTCGCCGACCAGCCGGCCGACGCCAAGGCGGTCTCCGCCACCCGGGCGTTCGTCCGCTACCAGCCGATCGGGCCGGTGCTCGCCGTGATGCCCTGGAACTTCCCGCTCTGGCAGGTCATCCGCTTCGCCGCGCCGGCGCTGATGGCCGGCAACACCGGGCTGCTCAAGCACGCCTCCAACGTGCCACAGACCGCACTGCTGCTGGAGGACGTGTTCCGCCGCGCCGGGTTCCCCGAGGGCGCCTTCACCACCCTGCTGGTCGGCTCCGACGCGGTGGACCGGATTCTGCGCGACCCGCGGGTACGCGCCGCCACGCTGACCGGCAGCGAGGTCGCCGGCCGGTCGATCGCGCAGATCGCCGGCCGGGAGCTGAAGAAGACCGTGCTGGAACTGGGCGGCAGCGACCCGTTCGTGGTGATGCCCTCCGCCGACGTGGAACTGGCCGCCGAGGTGGCCACCACCGCCCGCTGCCAGAACAACGGCCAGTCCTGCATCGCGGCCAAGCGGTTCATCGTGCACGCCGACCTCTACGACGCCTTCGCCGAGGCTTTCGCGCACCGGATGTCGGCACTGCGGGTGGGCGACCCGATGGACGACAGCACCGACGTCGGGCCGCTGGCCACCGAGCGGGGCCGCGACGAGGTCGACGCCCAGGTGTGCGACGCGGTCGACAAGGGAGCCACGGTGCTGTGCGGCGGGGACAAGCCGGCCGGCGAGGGCTGGTTCTACCCGCCGACGGTGGTGACCGACCTGGCCCCGGGGATGCGGATGTGGGCCGAGGAGGTGTTCGGGCCGGTCGCCGGGCTGTACCGGGTCTCGTCGTACGACGAGGCGATCGAGCTGGCCAACGGCAGCGCGTACGGCCTCGGGTCGAACGCCTGGACGCGCGACCCGCAGGAGCAGGAGCGCTTCGCCACCGACCTGGCGGCGGGGGCCGTCTTCATCAACGGCATGACCACGTCCTACCCGGAGCTGCCGTTCGGCGGGGTGAAGAACTCCGGCTACGGCCGGGAACTGTCGGCCCAGGGCATGCACGAGTTCTGCAACGTCAAGTCGGTCTGGGTCGGCGAGGGGGTGGCCTCGGCCGGGGCCGGCGCCCACGCCGAGTAGCCGCGCTCAGCCCAGGCGTCGGACGAGGACCTGCCCCGGCCAGGGTGGGCGGCCCGGACGCTCCACGGTGAACGGGTCGGTGGCGGTGAAGCCCTGCCGCTCGTACCAGCGCACCAGCGCGCCGTCGTCGCCGGCGTAGCAGTCCACCCGGAGCAGCGGCACGCCGCGCTCCCGGGCCAGTTCGGCGGCGTGCGCCAGCAGCCGGCCGCCGATCCCCGCCCCGGCGTGCGCCCGGTCGGTGACCAGCAGGTTCACGTACAGCTCCGGTTCGGTGGCCGGCGGCACGTACTCGGTCGCCGCGCCCACCACCAGCGCACCGACCGGCCGGTCCGTTGCCTGCGCCAGCCAGAGTCCACCGCCGCCGGCCCACGCGTCGGCCTGGGCGATGCGGCGTGGATCCGTCGAGGCCGGCTCGGTGCCCCACTGGCCGGGGCGGCCCCGCGCCACCAGCCAGGCGGTGGCGTCGTCGAGCAGCCGCAGCACCGCCGGGGCGTCCGCCGGCCCACCGGGACGCAGCAGGAAAGTCGGTTGGTCGGTCATGGCCGCCATGCTGCTACACCGGGGAGGTCGGCGGCCCGGCGAGGGTGCTTCCCGCTACCGCAGGAAGTCCAGCAGTTGTCGGACGGTCTCCTCGGGGGCCTCTTCGGGGATGAAGTGGCCCACCGGTACCGGCCCGCCACGAACGTCGTCGGCCCACTCGCGCCAGATGGCGAGGGGATCTTCGTAGAGTTGCGCGACGGAACCGCGCTGGCTCCAGAGGAAGAGCACCGGGCAGCCGATCTTCCGCTTGCCGCGGTCCGCCTCGTCCTGCTGGAAGTCCACGGTCGCGGCGGCCCGGAATTCCTCGCAGATCGCGTGGACGGTGGCCGGGTCGCGGAACTTCTCGAGGTAGGCGGCGCGCATCTCGGCCGGGAAGGCGTCCTTCACCTGCGGCCACCGGTCGAGCATGAAGTCGACCAGGACCTCCGGCGCGGCGCCGATGAACTGCTCCGGCACCGGCTCCGGCGCGGCCAGGAAGGACCAGACCCAGTACGCGAGGCTGAACCGGTGGTCGGCGCGCCTCCAGGCGTCGCCGGTCGGGATGACGTCCATCACCGCCAGGCGGCTGACGGCGTCGGGCTCGTCGAGCGCGAGCCGGTAGGCGCAGCGTGCCCCGCGGTCGTGACCGACGACCCGGAACCGGTCGTGGCCGAGCGTCCGCATGACTTCGATCTGGTCCCGAGCCGTCGCCCGCATGCTGTACGGCTCATGGTCGGCGGTGCTGGGCGGCTTGCCGCTGTCACCGTAGCCGCGCAGATCGGTGGCGACCACCGTGTAGTGCTCGGCGAGGTGGGGCGCCACCCGATGCCACATGAGGTGGGTTTCCGGAATGCCGTGCAGGAGGAGCACCGGCGGTCCGCTGCCGCCGAGGCGTCCGTGAATCGTCGCGCCCGAGGCGCGGATGTCGAATTCCTCGAAACCGTCGAACACGCGTGGTGGCCCCCGTTCCGCACCCGCGATCGACGCTATCAGCGGGCCGGGGGACCGTCCGGGGTTCCGTACTGC
>NZ_POTY01000286.1 GCF_003236315.1 Micromonospora craterilacus | reverse complement strand
ACTCCATCAACGACATCACCCCCGTCCTGAACAAGGAAACCGGTAAGAACGTCTACAAGTCCGTCGAGATCAACAGCGCCAAGGCCGACACCAAGCAGGCCGACAAGCTCCGAGACGACGTCGTCCGTACCGTCGACGACGGCCGCGCCGTAGTCGCCAACATCGCCGGCACCGCCACCGACACCGACGGCACCACCCACTCCTTCGAAGGCGGCCACTACATCAGCGTCGTCGGCTACCGCGACGGCGGCAAGACCGTGACGATCGCCGACTCGGCGAACCCGAACACCGCGTCGTACCGGATGAGCGTGGACAACCTGGCCAACTGGATCGCCACCCGCGGCTACACCGCCAGCTGACAACCCAACCAAGTGTCAGGAAGGGACCCCTCCTCCACACCAAGCGTCAACAAGGACCCCTTCCTTTCATTCAGCCAGCAGCCGAAGGGCCGACCCCGAGCGGGGTCGGCCCTTCGGCGTCCGCAGGTTCGGGTCGGCGCTGGGGCAGGGTGGCAGCGGTTCGGGAGTTGGTGTCTCAGCCGCCGGAGTCGTCCAGCTCGGCGCCCTCGGGGACGGTGTCGTCGTCGCGGCTGGCCAGCCAGCCGTCGGGCAGGAAGACCTTGCCCGGGGAGTTGGTCCGGCCGCGCGGCTGGCCCAGCGTCTCCACCGGGAACGGCACGGCCGGGTCCAGCTTGCCGAGTAGGTCGTCGAGCTGAGCCAGGGTGTCGATCATCGCCAGGGCGCGGCGCAGCTCGCTGCCGATCGGGAAGCCCTTGAGGTACCAGGCGACGTGCTTACGGAAGTCGGTGCAGCCGTCCCGCTCGCCCCGGGCCGGGTTGCGGGCCCCGGCGGTGAACTGGTCGACCAGCAGTTCGGCGTGCCGGCGCATGGTCACCGCCACCTCGCCGAGGTTGGGCAGCCGCCGCTCGGTGCGACCGGCGAAGGCGGCCTCCAGGTCGGCGAAGAGCCAGGGCCGGCCGAGGCAACCGCGCCCGATCACCACCCCGTCGACACCGGTGTGCGCCACCATCCGCAGCGCGTCGTCGGCCTCCCAGATGTCGCCGTTGCCGAGCACCGGCACGTCGAGCGCCTGCTTGAGGGTGGCGATGGCGTCCCAGTCCGCGGTGCCCGAGTAGCGCTGCGCGGCCGTACGCCCGTGCAGGGCGACCGCGGCCACGCCGGCCTCCTGCGCGGCCAGCCCCGCCTCGACGTACGTCAGGTGGTCGTCGTCGATGCCCTTGCGCATTTTGACCGTGACCGGCACCCCGGCGGGTGACGCGGCGTCCACCGCGGCCCGCACCAGGCGGGCGAAGAGCCGGCGCCGCCAGGGCAGCGCCGCGCCGCCGCCACGGCGGGTGACCTTCGGCACCGGGCAGCCGAAGTTGAGGTCGATGTGGTCGGCCAGGTCCTTCTCGACCACGATCCGCACGGCGGCGGCGGTGGTCTCCGGGTCGGTGCCGTAGAGCTGGAGGCTGCGGGGGCTCTCGTCCGCCCCGAACGCGATCATCCGCAGGGTCTTCGGGTTCCGCTCGACCAGCGCGACCGTGGTGATCATCTCGCAGACGTAGATGCCACCGCCCTGTTCCCGGCAGAGCTGCCGGAACCCGACATTGGTGATGCCGGCCATCGGCGCGAGCACCACCGGCGGCCACACCTGATGCCGCCCGATGGTCAGCGGGCGCAGCACGGGAGCAGTCGTCGGCACGGTCACCGGACAAGTGTACGGAGGGCCCGCCGGCGTTGAGCTGGTACGCCGGCGGGCCCCTCCTTACACCGTCAGCAGCCGGGGAGGTGGTCGATGAGGTAGCGCTCGACCTGGTCGAGCGGGATCCGCTCCTGGGTCATGGTGTCCCGGTTGCGGATGGTCACCGCGTTGTCGTCCAGGGTGTCGAAGTCGACCGTGACGCAGAACGGGGTGCCGATCTCGTCCTGGCGGCGGTAGCGGCGGCCGATCGCCTGCGAGTCGTCGAACTCGACCACCCAGCGCTTGCGCAGGTCGGCGGCGAGCTGCTTGGCCTTCGGCGAGAGCGCCTCGTTGCGGGACAGCGGCAGCACCGCGACCTTGACCGGGGCCAGCCGCGGGTCGAAGCGCATCACCGTGCGCTTGTCCACGCCGCCCTTGGTGTTCGGCGCCTCGTCCTCGTCGTACGCCTCCAGCAGGAACGCCAGCACCGCCCGGGTCAGGCCGGCGGCCGGCTCGATCACGTACGGGACCCACCGCTCGCCCTTGGTCTGGTCGAAGTACGACAGGTCGACGCCGGAGTGCTTGCTGTGCGTGGACAGGTCGAAGTCGGTGCGGTTGGCGATGCCCTCCAGCTCGGCGAACTCGGTGCCGCCGAACTGGAAGCGGTACTCGATGTCGACGGTGCGCTTCGAGTAGTGGGAGAGCTTCTCCTGCGGGTGCTCGAAGAAGCGCAGGTTCTCCTCGGACAGCCCGAGGTCGATGTACCAGTTCCAGCGCTGCTGGAGCCAGTACTCGTGCCACTGCTCGTCGGTGCCCGGCTCGACGAAGAACTCCATCTCCATCTGCTCGAACTCGCGGGTACGGAAGATGAAGTTGCCCGGGGTGATCTCGTTGCGGAACGACTTGCCGGTCTGCGCGATGCCGAACGGCGGCTTCTTGCGGGCGACCGTCTCCACGTTCTTGTAGTTGACGAAGATGCCCTGGGCGGTCTCCGGGCGCAGGTAGTGCAGGCCCTCGTCGCTCTCCACCGGGCCCAGGTAGGTCTTCATCAGGCCGTTGAACATCCGCGGCTCGGTGAAGGTGCCCTTGTTGCCGCAGTTGGGGCAGTTCAGCTCGGCCAGCGAAGCCGGCGGGCGGCCGTGCTTGGCCTCGTACGCCTCCTCCAGGTGGTCGGCGCGGAACCGCTTGTGGCAGGACTGGCACTCGGTCAGCGGGTCGACGAAGGCGTCCAGGTGGCCCGAGGCGGCCCAGACGTCACGGGCCAGGATCACCGCGGAGTCCAGGCCCACCACGTCGTCGCGCTGCTGGACCATGGTCTTCCACCACTGGCGGCGGACGTTCTCCTTGAGTTCCACGCCGAGCGGACCGTAGTCCCACGCCGAGCGGGTGCCTCCGTAGATCTCGCTGGAGGGGAAGACGAAGCCCCGGCGCTTGGCGAGGCTGACGACGGCGTCGATACGGTCGGCTGGCATTTTTCCTCCTACGCCGACTGGCGGTCGGCGGGGACGTGGTGGGATGGCTGGAACAGTTCGGGGACAACGGTACGACCGGTGCGCTCCCGGACCCAGCACATTACCTGCGGCCGGTCAGTTGACTCCGCAGACCTCCATGCCGCCCGTCTGCTGGTCCTGCTTGAGCACCACCTGTTGGCGCTCCTGGGTGCCGCCGGCGAAGGTCACGTCCACCGGCACGGTGAGCGTGGTGGTGTCCACCTCGCCGACCCGGTAGGAGGCGATCTGCGGCTCGGTGGCCGCCCGGCGCTCGAATTCCTGCCGGGACTCGCGCCGCCTGGCGTCCTCGCAGAGCTGGTCGTATGCCCGGCCGAACTCGCCGTCGACCAGGGCGCGGTAGTAGTCGCCGGAAACCGTGCGGCCCTGCTCCTCGATCGCCTGCACGCCGCTGACCAGCAGGCCGACCACCGCCGCGCCGCCGCCACCGCAACAGAGCAGCAGGGCCAGCGCCCCGGCGCCGAGGCCGAGCCAGAGCCGGGACCGGCCGCCCTCGGTCGGCGGCGCCGCGAACGGCGGGGCCACTCCGGGCCCGGGCGGCGGTGTCGGTACGCCCGGCGCGGACCCGCCGGGAGGCGGGGGCGGGACGGAACCATCCAGCGGCGGCGCAGCGAAACCGTCGGGCAGCCCGGTGCCAGGGCCACCGGTGGGCGGCCCGCCGGACCCGGCCGGCAGAACGCCGGTTTCGCCCGGGACCTGAGGTCCCGGCTGGCCGGACAGCGAGGGGTGTGGCGGTGGGGCTGCCGGTCCGGGGTCGGTCATAGGAGCCACAGTAGTGCCCGACAGCTCAGCGGTAAGGACCCGCAGCCCGATCGCTGGCGACCACCACCACGTCCCCGCCCGGCGCGGCGCTGGCCAACGCCTCGTACGCGGACGGCTCGTCGACGCTCTCGGCGAGCAGCGGCACCGCCGTCACCTTGACGTCGAAGCCGCCGAGGGCCCGACGGTAGGTGCCGACCGACTCCCACTCGGTGACCAGGCACCAGTGTCGGGGGTCGTCGAGCGCCCGGACCAGCTGTCCGCGCAGGTATCCGGGCCGGGCGGCAAGCGCCGTCAGGGCCGCGTGGGCCCGGGCGGTGAACGCCTCCGCGGCGTCGTCGTCGACCACGAACCGGTTGGTCACGAGCACCGGGCTCTCCTCCTCGTAGAGTTTGTGGAATGCAGCGTACGCAGAGTGGGATCGCCCGCCGGCTGGCCCGGGCCAACCCGACGACGGTGTTCCTGGTCACCCTGCTCCTGGTACTGGTCGCGTTCTTCACCCCGGGGGTGCTCGGCGGGCTGTTCACCCTGCTGCTCGCCGGCGCGGTGGCGGCCCTGCTGGTGACCACCTGGCGGGTGCAGACGCCACCGACCCGGGCGATCCGGCTGCTGGCGCTGACCCTGCTGGTCACCGCCGGTCTGGTGAAGCTGCTCTGACATGCAAGCATGCGTTTTTGACAATCATTGTCGTTGTCGCGGACAGTCGGTGTCATGACCTTCCGCTCGACCTCGCGCGCCCTGGCCGTCACCACGGCCACCCTGTTCGCCCTGGCCGGCGTCACCGCCTGCTCGACCGACGGCAACCCGGCCGGCGCCGACCCTGATCGGGTCGACGTGGTGGCCGGCTTCTACCCGCTGCAGTTCCTCGCCGAGCGGATCGGCGGCGACGCGGTGGCGGTGACCAACCTGGCCCGGCCCGGCGCCGAGCCACACGACCTGGAGCTGAACCCGCGTCAGGTCGGGCAGATCAGCGAGGCGAAACTGGTCGTCTTCCTGCACGGCTTCCAGCCCGCCGTGGACGAGGCGGTCGAGCAGAACGCCGGTGACCGCGCCTTCGACGTGGCCACCGTGCAGCCGCTGCTGGACGCCACCGCCGGCGGCCACGACCACGACCACGAGGGCGAGGATCACGCCGAGGAGCACGCCGCCGGGGGCGGCTCGGACGGCGCGAAGGACCCGCACGTCTGGCTCGACCCGACCCGGCTGGCCACCATCGGTGACCAGCTCGCCGAGCGGCTCGGCAGCGTCGACCCGGAGCGGGCCGGCGAGTACACCGCACGGGCCGGTGCCCTGCGCACCGAGCTGGAGAAGCTCGACGCCGAGTTCACCGAGGGGCTGAAGACCTGCCAGCGCCGGGAGATCGTGGTCAGCCACACCGCGTTCGGCTACCTGACGCAGAAGTACCAGCTGGAGCAGATCAGCGTCACCGGGCTGAGCCCGGAGGACGACCCGTCGCCGCAGCGACTGGCCGAGGTCATCCGGGAGGCCCGCGAGCACGGCGCCACCACGATCTTCTTCGAGACCCTGGTCAGCCCGAAGGTCGCCGAGACGATCGCCCGGGAGGTCGGCGCCCAGACCGCCGTACTCGATCCGATCGAGGGCCTGTCCACGGAGAACGGCGCGGACTACCTTTCGGTGATGCGCACCAACCTGCAGACCCTGCGGACGGCGTTGAGCTGCTCGTGACATCTGAAGTCATCACCGTCGCGCACGGGGTGGTCGGCTACGACGGCCGCCCCGTGCTCCGTGACGTCTCGCTGACCGTGACCACCGGCGAGGTGGTCGCGATCCTCGGCGCCAACGGCTCCGGCAAGTCCACGCTGATCCGCGCCGTGCTCGGGCTGGTTCCGCTCAGCGCCGGCTCGGTGGCCCTGTTCGGCCGGCCGGCACGCCGGTTCCGGCAGTGGCACCGCATCGGGTACGTCCCGCAGCGCCTCGGCGCGGGCAGCGGCGTACCGGCCACGGTGGCCGAGGTGGTCGCCTCCGGCCGGCTGGCCCGACGGGGTGTGCTGCGCCCGCCGGGGCGCGCCGACCGGGAGGCCGTCGCCGAGGCGTTGCGCGCCGTCGGCCTGGCCGACCGGGCGAAGGACCCGGTGGGCACCCTCTCCGGTGGGCAACAGCAGCGCACCCTGATCGCCCGCGCCCTGGCCGGCCGGCCGGAGCTGCTGGTGCTCGACGAGCCGACGGCCGGGGTGGACGCGGCCAGCCAGGAGGCGTTCGCCGGGGCGCTGCGCGGCTTCGTCGACGACGGGGGCACCGTGCTGCTGGTCGCCCACGAGTTGGGCCCGCTGCGGCCGCTGATCAGCCGCGCGGTGGTCGTACACCAGGGGTTCATCGCGCACGACGGTGCGGTCCCGGACCCGGCCGGGCACCACGCGGCGCCGGACCACGACCATGTGCACCCGCACGGTCCCGAGGAGCCCGCCGGGCTGTGGAGCACAAGGTGAGTCTCTTCCAGTACGACTTCATGCTGCGCGCCCTGGTCGGCGCGCTGATCATCGGCCTGGCCGCGCCGGCGCTCGGCATCTACCTGGTGCAGCGGCGGCTCGCGTTGATCGGGGACGGCATCGGGCACGTCGCGCTGACCGGTGTCGGCGCCGGCCTGCTCTTCCAGAAGTCCCCCGTGATCATGGCGGTGATCGCGGCCACCCTCGGCGCGATCGTCATCGAGCTGATCCGCGAACGCGGCCGTACCTCCGGTGACCTGGCCCTCGCGCTGCTCTTCTACGGCGGCATCGCCGGCGGCGTGGTCCTGGTCGGGCTCTCCGACAGCACCAGTGCCAACCTCAACGCGTACCTGTTCGGGGCGCTGACCACGACGTCCCGGGACGACCTCGTCACCATCGCGGTGCTCGGCGTGGCCGTGCTGGCCGCGATGATCGCGCTGCGACCCGCGCTGTTCGCGGTCTGCCACGACGAGGAGTACGCCCGGGTCTCGGGCCTGCCGGTACGCACGCTCAACCTGCTGCTCGCGGTGACCACCGCGATCACGGTGACCATCGCGATGCGGGCGGTCGGCGTCCTGCTGATCAGCGCGTTGATGGTCGTCCCGGTGGCCACCGCCCAACAGGTCACCCGGGGCTTCCGCGGCACCATGGCGATGGCGATGGCGCTCGGCCTGTTCGCGGCCGGGGCGGGCATCTGGATGGCGGCGGTCGCCGACACCGCACCCGGCGCCTCGGTGGTGGTGCTCGCGATCGCCTCGTTCATCGTGGTCACCCTGCTCGCCGCCGGCTGGCGCCGGCTGCGCCGGGAGCGACCGGTGCCGGCGCCCGCGCCCGAACCGCACGAGGTGGTGCTCCGCGGATCCTGATCCCGGCGGTCGCCCCGGGATTGGTTACCGTTGCAGGGTGACCAGCGGATCCGGCTACGACGCATACGAGGGTGCCAGCGAACTTCTGCGCGCGCTCTCCGCGCCGATCCGGTTGGCGATCGTCAGCGAGCTGGCCGGCGGTGAGCGCTGCGTACACGAGCTGGTGGACAAGCTCGGCGTGGCGCAGCCGTTGGTCTCCCAGCACCTGCGGGTGCTCCGCGGGGCCGGCGTGGTGCGCGGTTCCCGCCGGGGCCGGGAGATCGCGTACACCCTGGTCGACGAGCACGTGGCGCACATCGTGGCCGACGCGGTCAGCCACGCCGGGGAGGGCTCATGAGCGAGCAGATCATCAACCACAGCGGCACGCGGCGAAGCGGGGTGCCGACATGAGTGAGGGTACGGCCGTCCGCAACACCCGCCAGCGCTCGGCGGTGAGCGCCCTGCTGGCCGAGATGGAAGGCTTCCACAGCGCCCAGGACCTGCACGCGATGCTGCGCGAGCGCGGCGAGCGGGTCGGCCTGACCACGGTCTACCGGACGTTGCAGGGCCTGGCCGACGCGGGCGAGATCGACGTGATGCGCCCGCCCGGCGGCGAACACCTCTACCGCCGGTGCAGCGAGGGACACCACCACCACCTGGTCTGCCGGGCCTGCGGACGAACGGTCGAGGTCGCCGGCCCCGCAGTAGAAACCTGGGCCGACCGCGTAGCAGCCCAACACGGCTACACCGACGTCAGCCACACCCTGGAAATCTTCGGCACCTGCCCAACCTGCACCCCCTAACCC
>NZ_POTY01000285.1 GCF_003236315.1 Micromonospora craterilacus | reverse complement strand
GGGCGGGGGCGGGAGCGTCCCCGGGTCACGGGAACGTCCGGCGGCCAGGATATCGCCGGCCCGCTTGGATAGGTTGTCGGCATGGTGCGAGCCCAGTTCAGCGCGGAGACCAGCGACGGCGGCGCGTTCGTCCGCCAGCCCAACCGGTTCGCCGGGCGGGTCACCCCGCACTCCACCTCGCCGCCCGGCGGCGGCCCGGACGAGCAGGACCGCTGGCCGCTGGAGGCGGGCCGCTACCGGTTGATCTGGTGCCGGGCCTGCCCGTGGGCGCACCGGGCGCTGATCGTGCGCAACCTGCTCGGGCTGCGTGACGCCATCTCGCTGGGCACCGTCGACCCGATCCGGGACGAACGTGGCTGGCGGTTCACCCTCGACCCGGACGGCTTCGACCCGGTGCTGGGCATCGGCTTCCTGTCCGAGGCGTACCTGGCCACCGACAGCGACTACTCCGGCCGGGTCACCGTGCCGGCGCTGGTGGACACCCGCACCGGCCGGGTGGTCACCAACGACTACCCGCAGCTCACCCTGGATTTGTCCACCGAGTGGCGGCGCCTGCACGCCCCGGACGCACCGGATCTCTACCCGATCGAGCTGCGCCCCGAGATGGACGCGCTGATGGCCGAGATCCACCGGGACGTCAACAACGGCGTCTACCGGTGCGGCTTCGCGACCTCGCAACAGGCGTACGACGAGGCGTTCCGGGCGCTGTTCGGCCGGCTGGACGCGCTGTCGGAGCGGCTGTCCGGCCGGCGCTACCTGATGGGCGACGCGATCACCGAGGCGGACGTGCGGCTGTTCACCACGCTGGTCCGCTTCGACGTGGCGTACCACGGGCACTTCAAGTGCAACCGGCAGAAGCTCACCGAGATGCCGGTGCTGTGGGCGTACGCCCGGGATCTGTTCCAGACCCCCGGTTTCGGCGAGACGGTCGACTTCGACCACATCAAGCGGCACTACTACGCCACCCATCGCGAGATCAACCCGACCGCGATCGTGCCGCTCGGCCCGGACCTGCACGGCTGGACGACGCCGCACGGGCGTGGCTGAGCCACCTGCCCCCGGTCGGCCGACGCCCGCACCCGGACGACGCGGCGGGCCGACTTCGCGCGGCGGCGCAGCTTCGCCCGGCGGCGCAGCTTCGCGGGCCGGTGCAGCTTCGCGGGCCGGTGCAGCTTCGCGGGCGGGTGCGGCTCTGCGCGGCGGTGCGGCTTCGCGGGTCGCGGCGGCGGGCGCGGCGGCATGCGTGATCGCCGGGACGGCCGCGGTGACGGTCGCCGTGGTCGCCGGTCCCGGTCCGGGCCTGACCGGGTACGTCAGCGAGGCCGGTGTCGCCGACAGCGGGTACGCCTGGACGTACCGGATCGGGGTCTTCGCCCTGGCCGCGGCGTTGATGCTGGTCGCCGCCGCGCTGCCGGCGGTGCTGCGGGCCGCGGCGGCGCTGCTCACCTTCGGCAGCCTCGCCACCCTCCTGTCCGGCGCGGTGACATGCAGCGCCGGCTGCCCGCTGCCGCCGTTCGAGCGGGCCACCGTGGCGGACCTGGTGCACGGCGGGGCGAGCGTCGCGGCCACCGCGGCGGTGGTCTTCGCCATGATCGCGATCGCCCTCGCCCCGGCGGCGGACCGCCCGTTGCGCCGGGTGGCCACCGTCGCCGCGGCGGTGGCGCTCCCCCTCGCCGGCGCGGTCGGCCTGGCCATGCTGGCCGTCGGCCGGAGTTCGCTGGTGGGGACGCTGGAACGGCTGCTGCTGGCGGTGGCCGTCCTCTGGGGCCTGGTCACCGCCGTCACCCTGGCAGTCGGGCCCGTCGCCACCAGGCGAGCTCGATCGAAGTAGCGAGCGTCATGGCCGTCGCTTCGGCACCCGGGAGAGGATGCCGGGATGAGTTCGTTGTTCACGCCGCTGACGCTGCGCGCGGTGACCCTGCCCAACCGGATCGCGCTGGCGCCGATGTGCCAGTACACCGCCGGCCCCGACGGCCTGCCCACCGACTGGCACCTGGTGCACCTCGGCGCCCGCGCCGTCGGCGGTGCCGCACTGGTGATGACCGAGGCGACCGCCGTGCTGCCGGAGGGTCGGATCAGCCCGCAGGACACCGGGCTGTGGTCCGGCCGGCACGTCGACGCCTGGCGCCCGGTGACCCGGTTCCTGGCCGGGCACGGCGCGGTGCCGGCCGTGCAGCTGGCGCACGCCGGCTTCAAGGCGTCGACGTACCGGCCGTGGGATCCGTGCCGGGGCGGGGTGCCCGATGGTGCGGGCGGCTGGACGCCGGTCGGGCCCACCGGCGAGCCGTTCCTGCCGGAGTGCCGGGTGCCGACCGCCCTGGACCCGGCCGGGATCGCCGGTGTCGTCGAGGCCTTCGCCACGGCCGCCGCGCGGGCGGTGGACGCCGGGTTCGCCGTCGTGGAGATCCACGCCGCGCACGGCTACCTGCTGCACGAGTTCCTGTCTCCGCTGACCAACCAGCGCGGCGACGGGTGGGGTGGGGACCGGGCCGGGCGGATGCGGCTGACGCTGGAGGTCGCCCACGCGGTCCGCGCCGCCGTCGGCGAGGACGTGCCGGTGCTGACCCGGATCTCGGCCACCGACTGGGTCGAGGGCGGCTGGACGGTCGCCGACAGCGTGGTGCTGGCCGCCGCGCTGGCCGCCGCCGGGGTGGACCTGGTCGACTGCTCCTCGGGTGGGGCGTCGCCGACCGCCGCCATCCCGCTGGGCCGCGGCTACCAGGTGCCGCTGGCCGCCCAGGTCCGCCGCGAGGCGAAGGTCCCGACCGGCGCGGTCGGCCTGATCGTCGAGCCGGAGCAGGCCGAGGCGATCATCGCCGACGGCGAGGCGGACCTGGTGCTGCTCGGCCGGGAACTGCTCCGCAACCCGTACTGGCCGCACCAGGCCGCCGCGAAGCTGGGCGCCGACGCCAACTGGCCCGACCAGTACCTGCGGGCGGTGTGAGCCGGCGAGCCCGCGCCCGATCGGCGCGCGGGCCCGCACGTCCGGCCCCGGTTCAGCCGGCCAGGTGACCCCAGCGCTGCTCCAGGTCGCGCCACGGTCCCTGGGCCATCACCGTGCCGCCGGTGAGCACCACCACGTGGTCGGCCCGCACCAGCGCGGCCCGTTTGGAGGTGGAGCCGACCACGGTCACCCCGCGCTCGCGCAGTGCCTGCCACAGCGCCAGCTCGGTGGTGACGTCCAGCGCGGAGGAGATGTCGTCGGCGACCAGCAACTCGGTACGCGGTGCCAGCGCCCGGGCCAGTGCCAGGCGCTGCAACTGCCCGCCGGACAGCCGGGTGCCCTTGTGCCCGATGAGCAGTCCGAGCCCGCTGCCGGTGCCGACCAGGTCGTGTTCGAGCTGGGCGGTGGTCACCGCGTGCCCGGCGTCCACCTGGTGGCCGAGGGTGATGTTGTCGGCGACCGTGCCGGAGAGCACCCGGGGCAGCTGACCCACGTAGCCGACCTGGTTGGGGCGGAGGAACAGCTCCGGCTCGTTGACCGGCTCACCGTTCCAGGTCAGCTCCCCGGTGTGCGGGGCGATGCCGGCCAGTGCCCGCAGCAGCGAGGACTTGCCCGAGCCGACCGGGCCGACGAGCAGCACCAGCTGGCCACGTTCCACGGTCAGGTCGACGTCGCGTACAGCGGTGATGCCGTCGGTGTGCCGGACGCCGAAGCCGGCCAGTTCCAGCCGTCGCAGCGGGGTACGCGGCGCCACCGGCGGGGCGGGTGCCGTCCCGGCGGTCAGGTCCACTCCCGGCACCCGGGCGGAGTAGACCTCCATCCCGGCCATCTGCGCCGTCCGGCGGGTCCACACCCGTGCCGACGGGACCTGCGAGATCAGCGACGCGGTGGTCCAGGCGAACCAACGTGCCGCGCCCAGCGTGGCGACCGCCACCAGCGCCGCCCCGGCCGAAAGCCCACCGGCCAGGAACAGCGCCCAGACGCCGATCGGGAGCAGGCCGCTGGCCACCGCCGGGGTGGAGCGGGCCCACACCTGCACGGTGATCTCCCGGCGCTGCCGGTCGCTGCGCACCGCGTCGAGATCGGCGAGGTGGGTCAGCACCGGCCGGGTCGCCCCGGCGAGCTTCACCGTCCGGGCGGCCGACAGCGTGGAGACCAGTGCGGTGGCGAACGCCGCCCGCGCGGCGACGGTGTCCCGGGCCGCGCGCTCCAGCCGGGGGCCGAACGCTGTCGCGGCCAGCCCGGACAGCACCATGGTGCCGAGGAAGAACAGCCCCGGCACCACGCTGCCGGTGATCAGGTTCATCGCCACCAGCAGGATCAGGCCGACCATCTGGTCGAACAGGTTGTCGGCGAGCTGCACCACCCGCTCGGTGTCGCCGCCCTGGGCCACCACCTCGGCCGGGGTGTGCCGGCTGACCCGGCGCGGACCGGTCTGGCCGTGCACCAGGCGCAGGCTGATCCGCAGCATCTGCCGCACCCACCAGGCCGGGAACCACAGGTAGGTCCAGTAGTGGGCGGGAATGGCGAGCACCAGACCGACCGCGATGCCCAGCGCGGGCAGCCACGGGTCGCCGGTACCGTCGATCAGGTCGGTCCAGAGCCAGGCAAGCACCGGCCCGTCCAGGCCGAACACGGCCAGTACGGCGAAGACCCCGACCGCCGCCATGCCGTAGCGGGGGTCGTTGGAGCAGAGCCGGAAGATCTCCCGCAGCGTCCGCGCCCGGGACGCGGGCCGCCGATCGCCGCCGGGCGGTCCGGTGGCGGTACGGCCGGCCGGCTCGCGTACGCCGACCTCCCGCGCGCCGACCTCCCGTCCGTCGGCCGGCTCGATCGGTTCCGGCCCCACCACCGGCGCGGGATCCCCCTCGGCGGCTGACCCCTGCGCGGCATCCGGCCGGCCCGCCGGCTCGGCCGGGGCTGGCCGATCCGCGCCGGCCGGCGGGCCGGTCCGGTCACCGCCGGCCACCGGGCCGAACGCCGGACTGCCGTCGACAACCGCGCCGGCCACGCTGCCCGGGGAGGCCGCGATGGTCGCGCCGGCCGGGGAGGCCGCGATGGTCGCGCCAGCCGGGGAGGCCGCGATGGTCGCGCTGGCCGGGTTGGCACCGACGAGTGCCGGTTCGCCCCCGACCCAGTCGGCGCCCGAGCCGGCGAGCAGATCCACCGGGGCGTCGCCGCCGTACGCGCCCGCGTGGCTGGCCGCGAGGAGTTCGGCGAAGCGGCGCGACCGGGCCAGCGGCGCCGCCTCGACCACCGCGCCGTCGGCCAGCACCACCACCTCGTCGCACCGGCTCACCGACGACAGCCGGTGGGCGATGACGATGCCGATCCGGTCGCGCAGCAGCCGCTCGGTGGCCTGCTGCACCCGCGTCTCGGTGACCGGGTCGAGCCGGGCGGTGGCCTCGTCCAGGATCACCACGTGCGGGTCGCGGACCAGGATGCGGGCGAACGCGACGAGCTGCTCCTGCCCGGCCGAGAGGACGTGACCGCCCTCGCCGAGGCGGGTGTCCAGGCCGGCGGGCAGCTCGGCGATCCAGCCGGCCAGCCCCAGCTCGTGCAGGGCCTGCACGGCGGCGTCGAGCAGCTCGGGGTCGAACAGCGCGACGTTCTCGGCGAGCGTGCCGGCGAGGATCTCGGTCCGCTGCGGCACCACGGCGACCCACCGGCGCAGCTGCTCCACGTCCAGGTCGAGCACGTCACGCCCACCGAGCAGCACCGTGCCCGGCGGCACGTCGACGGCCCGGGTGAGCATCTTGGCCAGCGTCGACTTGCCCGATCCGGTCCGCCCGACCAGGGCGTACGAGCGACCACGGGCGAAGGTCAGGTTGATGTCGCGAAGCGCGGGGCCCCGGTCGGAGTCCGGCCCGCTGGCCGGATAGCGGTACGTCAGGTCGCGGATGACCAGGTCCCCGTCGATCGGGGCGGCACCGCCCGTGGGTTCCTGCGGGGAGCCCTGGAGCAGCTGGACCCGGCCCCACGCGCCGAGGGCGTACTGCACCTCGGGCACCATCCGGCTGACGTGCTCGACGGTCATGCCCATCGAGAGCGCGAGCAGCCAGATCGCGGTCAGCCGGGCGGCGTCCACCCGGCCGGTGGCCAGCGCCCACGCCCCACCGAGCACGACCAGCGCGATGCCGACCCGGGTCACGGCGGCCGCAACGGTGTTCACCTGCGCCGACATCCGCCAGACCCGCAGACCGCGACGGAGCACCTCGGCCGCCCGAACGGCGTACAGCCGCACCACGTACGGCCGGGCCAGGCTGGTGCGTACGTCGTCCTGGCCGTGGATCGACTCCTCCATCACCGCCGCCAGGTCGGACCAGGCCGCCTCCTCCTTCATCCGGGCCGGGGCGATCCGCGCGGCCGGCCGACGCAGGGTGAACACGAGCAGCACGGTGAGCAGCAGCATGCCGACCCCGGCCGGCCACCAGACGGTGAGCGCGACCAGCGTGGACAGCAGGCCGACGGCGAGCGCCTGGGCCAGCCGCACGCCCGGTCCGCGCACCCCGGAGGCGACGTCGTACACGTCGCCGTCGATCCGGTCGAGCATCTCACCGACGGGCGTGGTCTCCAGGGCGGGCACCGGTTGGCCCATCGCCACCCGGCACAGCCGGCGGCGCAGGTCGGCGGCCCAGTCGGCGGTCACCCCGGCCATCACCAGGCTGACCACCAGGTCGCTGATGACGGCGGCGACCAGGGCCGCCGCCAGCAGCGCGAAGAACCCGACGGAACGGTGCACCAGCACCGGCCCGGCCAGCGCGGCGGTGGCCGCCTGACCGATGCCGCCGAGCACGATCAGGACGACCACCAAGGTCATCCGGCGGGGAGAGGTGACCCACAGATCACGGAGCAGGCGCATGGGTCGGTTCCTCCCGGAATGGTGGCGGAGGTTCCAGCCTGCTGCGCGCGCCCGGGCAGCTCAACGCATTTTCGCCGCGAGCAGACGTTCAGAAGAGCACGGTGGCCAAGGTGCCGACCGGGCGGAAGCCGCAGCGTTCGTAGACCCGCCGGGCGGGCAGGTTGAAGTCGTTGACGTACAGGCTGACCGTCGGGGCGACCCGGGTCAGCGCGTCGCGTACCACCGCCGCCATCGCCGCCGTGGCGATCCCCCGACCCCGCCACTCGGGGGCCACCCAGACCCCCTGGACCTGGGCGGTGCGTCGGGTGACGACCGCCAGTTCGGCCTTGAAGACCACCCGGCCGTCGACGAACCGGGCGTACGCCCGGTCGGAGCGGATCATGTCAGTGACCCGGCGCCGGTACCCGCGCCCACCGTCCTCGGCCAGCGGCGAGACCCCCACCTCCTCGGTGTACATCGCCACCGCCGCCGGGAAGAGCAGGTCGAGTTCGCCGCCACGGACCCGGCGCACCTGCGGGTCGGGTTCGACCTCGGGCAGCGCGTCGGTGGCCAGCAACGGCTGGTTCGGGCGTACGTCTCGGGCCGGTCCCCAGGTCGCGGAGAGGCGGTCCCACAGCTCCAGCACCGCGTCGGCCCGCCCGACGATCGAGGAGCAGAGCCGTTCCTCGCCGGCGAGCAGGTCGGCGAAGGCGGCGACGGCCTGCGGGCTGGCCAGCACCGGGGTGAGGTTACCGCCGAGCCAGCAGACCGATTCGAGGTGCCGACGGGAGCCGTACCCGAGCACCCGTCCCTCCGCGCGCCACCATGCCAGCCCGCGCGCGGCGACCCGCTCGGCGACCTGCGCGCTCGCGTACGGGTCGAGGTCGAGCAACCGCTCGACCGCGCGACGTTCCGATTCCCCCAGTTGCCGCACCGGCGCCGTCAGCACGGTTACCAGCCTGCCAGATGCGTGCGGGGCGTGGTGGCGGACGGTGACCACGGTCCGACCACCTGACACGCCCGGGCCGGACGGCCCGGACGGGCCGGGGCGAATGTCGCGGGCCGCCCGGAGGCAAGCGAGTTGTCGCCGTTGCATTGCCGATATATCGTTGATGCATCAGCGACAGTTCTATCAAGGAGACAGCCTGATGAGGTTCCATCGACGGGGGCATCCCCTGCACGAGGCCCGGATGCGCGGGTTCGGCTTCCCGCCCTTCCCGCCCGGGCCGCACGGCCACGGACCGCACGGCCACGGTCGGGGTGGTCGCGGCCGCGGCCGGGGGCGCCGGCCGAACGTCCGCAGCGCCGTGC
>NZ_POTY01000284.1 GCF_003236315.1 Micromonospora craterilacus | reverse complement strand
GGTCCGAGGGGTGGCCGGTGCGGTGGGCCGCTCCGGTGCCGCCGTGGTCGGCGTCGGGCTCGACGGGACGGTGCTGGCGGTGGGCGTACCGGTGGGTGTCGGGGTGACGGTCGGCTCGCTCGGCGCGGTGGACGCCGTCGGCGTACCCGGGGCGGTCGGTGTGGGGCTGGTCCACGACACCGGCCGGACACTGCCGGTGTCCACGCCGGCCGCGCACCCGGTGGCGTCCGTGGCATTGTCCTGCTGCGCCGCCGTCAGCGCCTTGCGCGCCTCGGCCAGCGCCTCCGTCGCCGTGGCGACCGCGTCTGAGGCGACGGCCGTGTCGTCGTCGTCCAGCTCGGCGAGCTGCTGGCCGGACTCGACCAGGCTGCCGGCCCGCACGGAGATGCTCGCCACGGTGCCGGCCACCGTGAAGCTCAAGGTGCGGACGGTCGCTGGTTGCACGGTCCCGGAGGTGGCCACCTCGACCGTGACCGGTCCACGGTCGACGGCGACCGTCACGGGCCGGGCCGCGGGTTCGCTGCCGCCGGCGGCCGTCATCGAGACGGCCGCCACCGCGATCACGAGCAACACGGCCGCGCCGACGGCCCCCCGACGGGCCCACCGGGTACGCCACCACCGTCTCGGGGGTCTTCCCATGGCTGAGCAGTCTCCGTACGCCGCCTCGCCACCGGCTCGACCCCACCTCACAGTTTCCTCGGAACGCCGATCCCCGCCGCCCGTTTCCGCGCCGGGCGCAGCTTCTGAGGGAACTCCGAGCCGGCCCTGAGGCGGCCGGGAGGTGCGCTCGCTTCCCTGGGCGGATCCAGCAGAAGTGAGGAGCCCCCGTGCCGACCACCCGACGCCACCGCCCGCTGGTGGCCGTACTGACCGCCGCCGCGTGCGTGGTGTTGATGAGCGCCTGCGGAGGCGGAGCCGACACCGATTCGCCCGCGGGCGGGGACGCGCCGGGGCCGGACGGCGCCCTCGCCGCCTTCCAGAGCTGTCTGGCGGAGAACGGCGTCACGCTGCCCAGCGCGGACCCGTCGCGGCGAGCCGGCGGGGACCGCCCCTCGGGCGCACCCACCGCACGGCCGTCGGGCTTCCCGACCGCCCGGCCCTCGGGTGCACCGGACGGCTGGCCCTCGGGTGCACCGGACGGCTCCGGTGGCCCCGGCCGTGGCGCCTTCGGCGGTCAGGGTCGGCCGGCCGGGGTGGACGACGAGACGTGGCAGAAGGCGCAGGACGCCTGCTCGTCGTTGCGGCCCACCGGTGGCCCCGGCATGCCGGGCGCAGGCCGGCCCGGCGACGCGGGCCCGGCCGGCGACGGCAACACCGCCGCCTACCGCAACTGTCTCAACGACCGCGGTGTCGCCCTGGACCAGATCGACCCGTCCGATGCGGCGGCCACGGCCGCGCTGGAGGCGTGCCGGGTGCTCAGCCCGTCGCCGACCAGCTAGGCCCGGGGTCTACCTCCCTCGGCGGGGGTGGCCAGCCGCGTCGTTGGGCGGCGTCGCCGGCCGTCGTCGGTGGGAACGGGGTCCGCCCGGTGTCGGTGGGGGCGCCGCGCCACATCCGCCAGATGATCGGCCCATCCGTGGGGAGGGCGATGGTCGGTCCGGCGGTGTAGCCGTGGCGGAGGTAGAGCCGCCGGTTGCGCATGTTGCTGGCTTCCAGGTATGCGGGCAGGCCGAGCTGGTCAAGGCGACGGTGGTGGTGGGTGAGCATCGCGGCACCGACGCCCCGGTTCTGCCGGGTCGGGTCGACGGCGGCGTAGGCGAGGTAGTGGTGTGGCTGGTCGGGGTGGACGGCGTCGAACATCTCCTCCAGCAGCACGAACTTCGGTGCGTAGCGGCCGGCGATGCGCTCCAGCGTCTCCCGCCGCTGACCGGTGTCGGCGGGTTCGCGGCGGGGGTACCAGATGGTGACGGCGGACTGGTCGCCGGTGGTGTGGACCTCGCCGTGTTGCAGACCGTGCTGGAGGGCGTCGCGAAAGTAGCGGTAGTAGACGGTGCGGCGGTCGTCGGGGTCGGGGATGAGCCAGTCGGCGAGGGGTCCTTCGTGGAACGCTTCGGCGAGTACGGCGATCAGCGGGCCGGCGTCGGTGCGCGTCGCGGGTCGGATGGTGACACTGTTGTTCACGGCATCTCCTGGATGGTCAGGCTGGTTGGCGGACGGTGTCGGGGGCGCGCAGCGGGCCGGTGTCGCTGTCCGCGCCGAGCCCGATGGCGTGGTAGATCTCCGGGTTCGCGGTACGCAGCAGCAGCGCCCACCCGATGCCGAGCAGCGCGACGGCGGCGTAGGCGGCGGGGAACGCCCAGCGCAGCGGCGAGTCCGGTGCGACGCCGAGCAGGGTGTCGAACTCGCGCAGCGTCACGGTGAGGATCCCGCCGAGCGCGAGCGTGGCGGTCAGCGGCGCGATGAGGGAGCGCCAGGGTCCTTCGGTGTGGCTGATGCGGCGGTAGAAGCCGACGACGGCGGCGGACGTGACGGTCATCAGGATCAGCACCCCGAGACCGCCGGTGACGGTGATCCAGAAGAACAGGTGCACGATCGGGTCCGCCCCGGCGAGGGCGTAGCCGACGAGCACCGCGAAGGCGAGGCCGCTCTGCACGAGGGAGCCGACCTTGGGTGCCCCGGTGCGGCGGCTGGTACGGCCGAACACGGCGGGCAGCACCCGTTCCCGGCCGAGCGCGAACAGGTACCGGGCCACCGTGTGGTGAAAGCTGAGCAGCGCGGCGAACAGGCTGGTGATGAACAGGACCCGGGCGACGGTGACGACACTCTGGCTCAGGTAGGGCGACACCAGGTTGAAGATCAGATCGGTGCCGTCGGCGCGGGCCGCGTCGACGATGCGGTCCGGGCCGGTGGCCACGGACATCGCCCACGCGGACAGCCCGTAGAGCAGGCCGGTGACGGCCACCGCGATGTAGGTGGCGCGGGCGATGGTGCGGCGCGGATCCTTCGTCTCTTCGGAGAACACGACGGTGCCTTCGAAGCCGACGAACCCGGTGATCGCGGTGACCAGCGCCGCGCCGATGCCGGCGGCGAACACGTGTGACGGGGCGAGCGTGTCGAAGGCGACCGTCCCGCCGGCCGGGTGGCTCACCATGACGGCGTCGAAGACCAACGCGACGACGCATTCGGCGACGAGCACCACGGCGAGCACCCGCCCGTTGAGGTCGATCCGCGCGACCCCCAACACCGCGACCACCGCCCACACCATCAGCGCACACACCCACCAGGCAGGGTCGAGGCCGTACCGGTCGGCGAGGAACTGGGCGGTGACCGCGCCGGCCCCGCCGTACAGGCCGATCTGCATCGCGTTGTACGCCAGCAGCGCGACCAGCGCCGCACCGACCCCGGCCGGGCGGCCCAGGCCCCGGGTGACGTAGGTGTAGAACGCGCCCGCGTTGACGATCCGCCGGGACATGGCCACGTAGCCGACCGCGAACAGGGCAAGCACGGCCGCGACCACCAGATAGGCGACCGGGATGCCGGTGACCCCGGTGACCGCGTACCCGGTGGTCGCACCACCGGCGACCACGGTGAGCGGCGCGGCGGCGGCGATCACGAAGAACACCACCGACGGGATGCCGAGCCGCCCACGGGCCAGCACGGCGGACACGGTGTCGGGTTTCGAGTGGGACATCGATTCTCTTTCCGAACAGGAGTGGATGGGGATTGGTGGTGTTCAGGCGGTGCGGTGGCTCAGCACGGCACCGCCGACGACGGCACCGAGGTCGGCGAGCAGGTCCCGCAGCGGCGGGTGCGCCTGCTCGACCTGCTGGCGCAGGAACGTGCGGGCCGCCAGCGGAGCACCGTCGAGCAGGATCGGATCGAGCTGGGTGTGCATGGCCAGCCCTGCGAGGGCCACGTCGAAGGCGTTGAGCCGCTGGTAGTTACGCAACTGGTACGACAGCCGGGCCCAGGACCAGGCGGCCGTGTTCATGTCCGCCGGCACGTAGGCCGTGCGTTGCCGCCACCACCGGCCCACCTGGTGCTGGCGGAGGAGCCCGAGCTGCCACATCCGGGTAGCCACCTGCTCGTAGGCGGTGGTCGCCACGAACGCCAGCCACGTCCGGGTAGCCGTGTGCTGCGGCTCGGCGATCAACCGGTCCAGCACGAGATGTTGCAGCCAGTCCTTCGGCGGCGCGTTACGGACGACGCGGACGTACCCGCGTTCGAAGGTGATCCGGCCTTCCCAGTGCAACTCGGCCAGCAGCGCGGCGGCCAGACCGTGTGCCAGCGCCGACTCGAACAGCCGGGGGCGGCCGGTCTGGTCGTCATGCGCCAGGTAGAAGAACTCATCGGCAAGCCGCATGGCGTGCGCGGCGGCACTGCCGACGGCCCGTACCGGCCGGCTCGGCACCGGGTGCTCTCGTAGGTGTGGGGCGTACTCGCCGCCGGGTGTGCTGGTCACCTGGGCTGGCCTTCCTCGGTCGAATCGTCGATGGGAAACCCGAGCTGGCGCAGGAGCGCCCGACCACCCGGATGGCGGCCCAGCTCCTCGACCGCCCAGGTGTGCTGCCCGCACCCGCCGCCCCCGCAGTGGAAACAGGTCCCGTCGTCGCGGTGCTGGAGCACCGTGTTGCGCGCCGACTCGAAGCGATCGCCGGGGCGATCGCTCTCCTCGGTGCCGGTCATGGTGCGGATTTCTGGCGGCGCAGCGCGGATTTCTGGCGGCGCAGCGCGGCCACGCTGACCCGCACCTCCATGCACGGCGGATGCCGGTCGACATGCGGGTACTCGCACTCGGGCCGATGACCCAGCACCCACACCCACTCGTCGCTGCGGTTCGGCAGATCCCGGACGCTTGCCACGGTGACGGCCACCGGCGTGCCAGGGGTCAGATCACGGCCGTACGACCAGTCACCCGGCTCCAGCCGCAACAGCGTGCCGGGCGCGACCTCGGGAAGCGGCTGAGGTGTCCTATACACGGCCACGCCCCCGCGACCCCCACCACCAGCGACGCCCACCGGCCGGAGCCGGCGGGCCGAGGCCCGCCCAAAAGGCTTGATTGCGCCGGGCAACCTCGGTCGGCGATGCGGCGTCATCGCCACCCTGGCCATCGAGCGTCGATCCGCCACGGCCGGCATAGCGCGTGGCCGCGCCCTCGCAGTCGATGCCGAACGGCTTGAACGCCTGCTCGCCACCGGGGACGAACCACTTGACGCGCACTGCCATCACCCTTCGCTGAGAGATGCGCGGCCGGGCCCTCCCCGGCACCGACCGCGCACCCCGACCAAATGGGGTGCAGGGACCGCCCCCGACGGGGGAAGTGGGCGCGGTCCCTGCACCCGGCTCCGGCAACTTGTGGAATTCGGAGCCCGGTTACGTCTGTCCTCAGGGGACCGTGATCGACCGTCCTGCCTGAAATGCCGCTGGTGTACCGGAATCGGCGACAACCTGCTGACTGTCATCGTCTGGTCGCTGTCGGGCAGAATGCAAGGCATCACCGCGCGGGAAATCATGAGGGAGGTTCCATATTAGAGCCGCCCGTCGGGTGTTAGCCCTGGTCAGAGCGGCAAAGTGCGGACTGTGATCAAGCGACCCATCGTTTGTATGCTGCTGTTTGGCAAAATGGTGATAGGAGGCTCCGTGTCCGACACGGACGGATCGGCCCTGTTGAGGCGGAGGATCGGCCGCAAGCTGGCAGCCCTCCGCAAAGAGATCGGGATGAGCCAGGAGAAGTCGGCGGCGCTCCTCCAGCGCAGCCCCGCGACGATTCACCGGATCGAAGCCGGCGACCATCGGGTCAAGTTCCGCGACATCGAGGTCAAGGCGATGTGCGAGCTGTACGAGGCCAGCCCCGAAGACCGTGCCGAGCTGCTCGCCCTCGCTGCCGAAACCCGTACCAGCGGGGCGAGCGCCTGGTGGCACGATTACACCAACACCCGCCTACCGAGCTGGTTTGGCCTGTTCGTGAGGCTGGAAAGCGGTGCGGAGCGCATCCGAAAGTACGAACCGGAGTCGGTGCCAGGGCTCCTCCAGACTCGCGAATACGCCAGGGAGGTTACGGGCGTACCGCATGGCCTCATCAATTCGCAGGAGGTCGAGCGGCAGGTCGACTTCCGGATGGAGCGTCAACGTCTGCTCGCCAGCCCACGCCCGCCGCACCTGTCGGTCGTGCTGAGCGAAGCCGTCATACGCCGAGCCGTGGGCGGCCCGAAGATCATGGCTGCCCAGCTCCAGCACCTACTCGACGTGACCCGGTCGCCCAGCGTGCGGCTTCGGGTCCTCCCGTTCGAGGCCGGCGTGCACGGCGGGATGACTTCCGCCTTCACCATCCTGGAGTTCCCCGCCATACCGGGAACCTCGGAACCCCTTGAACCACCACTGGTCTACGTCGACAGCCTCACCGGCGCGCTCTACCTCGACAAGCCAACCGAGGTCGCCGCCTACAACCTGGCCTGGGACGACGTGACCTCACGAGCACTCGACGAGACGTCGTCGAGGACGTTTATCACCGCAACGATGGAGGCATTCACCCGTGGCTGACACGACGACTGTCAACTGGCGCAAGAGCAGCCGCAGCGGCAACCAGGGAGACTGCGTCGAGGTCGCCGACACGCTCCCCGGTGGTGGCGTCGGCGTCCGCGACAGCAAGGACCCCAGCGGACCCGTGCTGACCTTCCCGCCCGCGTCCTGGAGCGCCTTCACCACCAGCCTGCGCAACCCCACCCCGTAGACCGGCGCGAACCACCCCTGGGCTGATGGTGGCCGCTGATCCAGCGGCCACCATCAGCACCGCGCTTCCTGGCTTCCACGCGATACCCCCGGTGCCTCGAAGGTGTGCACGCGCGGGCGACAGCGCCCACGTCGAGACGGTCCTTCTGCGCCATCGACCGCGAGCAGGCCGGTCGTGAGCACCTGGCGGCCAAGGCGCTCCAACCCCGCGCCGTCCTGCCCCGCCGCGACCTGAAAGCTTCCCCTGATCGCGTTACCGCCCTGCTGCTGCTCGACCAGCCGCAGATCCGGACGCGCGATTCCTGCACACCGCAGACGGCAAGTTCGGGAAGTGTCGGCTGCTGCCCTTGCCGCTCGGCCGCTATCACAGGGCAGGCCCGCGCCGCATGGTTGTGGCTATAGGCAGTAAAGGAGCCGTTTCGGTTCACCGCCGCAGCAGTTGACCTCAACCAGAGTCGAGGTTTTACGATCCTGTTCCACTGGCAGGAAGTCATACAAGATGCTCAGGAACCCGGCCATCGCACGAGAACTCGGGATCCAGGCACCGCCCGTGCACGCCGTCGCCGCGACCGAGCTCGACGCCTAATCACCGCGCGGGGAGAGAGACTTCGGTATGGATGTCACGCCCCCGCAGGCCCGCAGGTTTAGCTCGACAATCGGCGACGACGCCATCCGCTTCGGCGACCGGATCCTCATCGCGCCCGGCCTCGGCAAAGAGGCCAGCAGGTCGATGAGCGCCTACACGTCGTTCCTCTACGCCGGGGCGTGGGCCGACCTGCCGGCCTCCTACGCGGAGATCTGGGTGGTGCTCAGCGGAGCTCTACGAGTGGGCGCTGGAAGCGACGCCGTAACGGTGCACGCAGGGGACTTTGTTCACGTTCCCGAGCAGACGCCCGGGGTCGTCGAGGCCATCGAGGACACCACAATGGTCTGTGTGTCGGTACCCGCTCACTGACTTACAGCCTGGATCAGCTGCGCGATCATCCGCAGGCCCAGAAGACGGCGACCAGCACCGTCCATATCCACGGTGACGCGCGGTTCGCGGCCGATGGGGATGGCGCCGGCAAGGAGCGCCGATGGGATCGTCCGTCGTGATGCTGACTCGGAGTGAACTTCTGGCCTTGCATGACGAGCAGGTGCGGGGCACCAGCGCTTCGCGGCTGCCGGACACCGCAGCGGAGAGCGCGCACGACCGGCGGCATTCAGTCAGTGGAAGCATTCCTCATCGGCACGTCCGGACGTCCCTCGGGACGCCGGCGGTCACGCTCTGCGACACGCGATCAGCGGCAGATCCGTGCATGGCCGGAAGTGGCCTACTGCTCGGTGCTTGAGCCCTGTCGAGCTGAACCGTTCGTGCTATCAGTCAGGGACACCGTCGTGACGCCACGGCCGGTAACCCCGGACCGTGACCCGGCTGCGCTATCAGCTCGACAGCCCCCACACACCCCACTCC
>NZ_POTY01000283.1 GCF_003236315.1 Micromonospora craterilacus | reverse complement strand
CGTCGGCGGTGACCGGCAGCGCGCCCGGGTGGGCGAGGGAGAACCACGGCGGCGGGGACGCCGTGGGGGTGGCCAGGGCGACCCGGATGCCGCCGGTGTGCAGCAGGTCCAGCACCTGGTCGAGCCAGTCGAAGGTGTACCGGCCGGGGGCCGGTTCCAGCCGGGACCAGGCGAACACGCCGACGGTGACCAGGTTGACCCGGGCCCGGCGCATCAGCGTGACGTCCTCGGCCCACACCCGCGCCGGCCACTGCTCCGGGTTGTAGTCGCCGCCGTAGCAGAGCCGGGCGTCGCTCCACATGCCACCACCGCCAATTTAGTTGAGGAGGCGTCCAAACTATGGAGCGGCTTTGCCCATGTCAACGCCGCCGATACTTCCGGAATCGATGAACCTCGTTGACAGTTCGTTGGGTATTTAAAGAAACTGACGGCACCGCCCGTGCCGTCGTCGAGGAGACGCTGATGCCGTACCGACCGCCGTTGGTGCCCTACGAGACCTTCGTTGCCGACCCGCCCGAGCTGCCCGTGCGGGCCCCCGGCGAGGGCGGCACGGCCGTGGTGAGCCGGGCCGAGGTGGCCGGCACCGACCCGCACGGCGTCACCTTCAAGGCCGCGCTGGCTGACGGCGTGACGACGGTGGTCCGGGTCGACGCGGCCGGCGACGGGGTGATCCGGGTACGCCTCGCCGAGGACCCGCAGGCCCGCAGCCGCTCCGCGCGCGCCGTGCCGCTGGTCCACCCGCGGACCCACCCGGCCACGGTCACCGTCAACGACCGGTACGTACGGGTGGCCGCCGGCGCGGTGGTCGCCGAGATCCAGCTCGACCCGTGGCGGATCCGGTTCCTGCGCCCCGACGGCTCCCTGCTCGTCGAGCAGGACCCGGGCACCGTCGACATCAGCGGCCGGCGGCGCACCCTGCCGTTCGGGCGCTCCACCGCCGACGGGGTGCGCCTGGCCTGGCACGAGAGCTTCGTCGCGCCGGGCGACGAGCGGTTCGTCGGCTTCGGCGAGAAGTTCACCCCGCTGGACAAGCGCGGCCAGCGGGCCCTGATGTGGAACTTCGACGCCTTCGGCAGCGAGTCCGACCGCTCGCACAAGAACGTGCCGTTCTACCTGTCCAACCGGGGCTACGGGGTGCTGGTCGACAGCGGGTTGCCGGTGCAGTTCGACGTCTGCCAGTCCACCCACAGCGCGGTGCAGATCCTGGTCCCCGACGACCTGCTCGACTACTACCTGCTGGCCGGGCCGAGCCCCGCCGAGGTGCTGGACCGCCTCGATGCCCTCACCGGCCGCCCGTACCTGCCGCCCAGGTGGGCCTTCGGGGCCTGGATCTCCTCCGGCTTCTACCCCGACAGCCAGCAGAAGGTGCTGGAACGGGCGCGCCGCATCCGGGAGCGGGACATCCCGTGCGACGTGCTGCACCTGGACTGCTACTGGCAGGTGGCCGGACGCTGGTCGGACCTGCGCTGGGACGCCGAGGCGTTCCCCGACCCGGCCGGGATGCTGGAAGCCCTGGCCGAGCAGGGCTTCCGGGTCTGCCTCTGGATGAACCCGTACCTGATGACGGACAGTCCGCGGTACGCCGACGCCGAGCGGGCCGGGTTCTTCCTGCGCCGACCCGACGGCAGCACGTACGTCGCCGACGTGTGGCATGGCAGCTACCCGGCCAGCGCCATCGTGGACCTGACCAACCCGGCCGCGGTCGACTGGTTCAGCGGGCTGCTGCGCCCGCTGCTGGAGCAGGGCGTGGCCGTGTTCAAGACCGACTTCGCCGAGGGGGTGCCGGCCGACGCGGTGGCCCACAACGGGATGACCGGCGTCGAGCTGCACAACGTGTACACCCTGCTGTTCAACGACGTGGTCGCGCGCGTCACCGAGGAGGTGGCCGGGCATCGGACGGTGTGGGCCCGCTCGTCGTACCTGGGCGGGCAGCGGCACAGCGCGCAGTGGAGCGGCGACGTCAACGCGACCTGGCCGGCCCTGGCCAGCACGCTGCGCGGCGGGCTGTCCCACGGCCTGTCCGGGGTGCCGTTCTGGAGTCACGACACCGGCGGGTTCCACGGCACCCCGGAACCCGACCTCTACGTCCGCTGGTCGCAGTTCGGCGCGCTGTCCCCGCTGGTGCGGCTGCACGGCACCACCAGCCGGCTGCCCTGGGACTTCCCGGCCGAGGCGGAACGCCACGCGGTGGCCGCGCTGCGGTTGCGTTACCGGCTGATGCCGTACCTCTGGTCGGCGGCGGTGCGGGCCGCGCGTACGGGCGCGCCGATGATGCGCGCCCTGCTGGTCGACACCCCGGACGACCCGACGGCCTGGACCACCGACCTGCAGTACCGCCTCGGCACGGATCTGCTGGTCGCGCCGGTGACCGATCCGTCCGGCCGCCGTGACGTCTACCTGCCGGTCGGGGACGACTGGATCGACGCCGCGACCGGGGAACGGCACGCCGGCGGGCGGTACTTGTCGGTGGCGGTGCCGCTGTCCCGGATGCCGCTGTTCGTCCGCCGTGGCGCGCTGCTGCCGCTGGTCGCCCCGGATGCCACCGTCGGTGACGGTCCGTTCCGGGACGTCACCCTGGTCAGCTGGGGTGCGGTCGACGGCGCGACGGTGGTGCACGACGTGGACGGCGACACGTTCATCGAGGCGGTCCGTGACGGTGCGGAGTTGCGGATTCGGACGCGGGGGCCGCTGCAGGTGGGGCAGCTGGTCCTTGCCGGGGTCGGCGATGCCGGCCTGCCGGCCCGGTCACTGCTGAACGGCGCGGTGGTGACCGTCGTGCCCTTCGCGGGGCTGTTCTCCGCGCAGGGCTGACCGTCCCGTGCGGCGCCCGCCGGGCGCCGCACGGGACGGGGTCGGCCGTTGTCCGCGGGTTTGCGGAGCAGCAGCCTCGGGCTAGGATTAGTTGGGGGCTTGAACAAATTAATCGACGGTGATCCGTCCCACGGGACAGTGTGCCGGTGGCCCGGACGGCATGATCGCCGCCGGGACCTCGGCACGCGATGATGGACGCGCGCCACGACACCGGCGCAGGGAGCGGGCAGATCGTGATCAGCATCCACAACGAACCGCAGCCGACCGACCTCGGCGACGTACGGGTCGCCAACCGCGCGGTGGTCCTGCGGCACGTACGCCTGCACGCCCCCTGCTCCCGCGCCGACATCGCCGCGCGGACCGGGCTCAACAAGGCGACCGTCTCCAGCCTGGTGGCCGAGCTGATCGAGCAGCGGCTGGTACGCGAGACCGGGCTGACCGAGAACCGGGTCGGCCGCCCGGCGACGATGCTCGTGCTCGACGGCGAGCCGTACGCCGCCCTGGGTCTGCAGATCGGTGCCGACGAACTGGTCGCGGTGGCGATCGACCTGGGCGGCAACCGGCTGCTCACCTGGCGGCGGGCCTTCGCCGCCGGTGCCGTCCCCCCGGCCGAGACGTTGCGGGCGCTGGCGGCGCTGGCCCGCCGGGCCGTCGGGCGGGTCACCGCCCAGGGCCGCACGGTCCTGGGTCTCACCCTCGGCGTCCCGGGGCTGGTCGACTCGGCCGGGGCGGTGCCGCTGGCCACCGCCCTGGGCTGGCGGGACGTGCCCGTCGCGGCCGAGCTGCGCGCCGCCCTGCGGGAGCCCGCCTTCGCCGTCGGCGTCGACACCGTCGCCAACCTCGCGGCCCTGGCCGAGCTGCGGCACGGCGCGTACGCGGGCACCGCCGACCTGGTGCACCTGACCGGCGGGATCACGGTCGGCGCGGGCATCATCGCCGCCGGCCGGCTGCTGCGCGGCGGCCGCGGCTTCGCCGGCGAGATCGGCCACGTGTCCCTCGACCCGGCCGGGCCGGTCTGCTCCTGCGGCGGCCGGGGCTGCCTGACCGCGCTGGTCGGGCTGCCCGCGGTGGTCCGTCGGCTGCTGCCGGACGCCGAGGCGGACGGCCCGATCACCGACTACCTGCCGGAACTCGATCGGATCGTGGCGCTGGCCCGGCAGGACGACCCCACCGTGCTGAGTGGGCTGGCCGACACCGGCCGGCACCTCGGGCGCGGTGTGGCGGTCCTGGCCGACCTGCTCAATCCGGAGGCGGTGGTGCTGGGCGACCACTTCGCGACCCTGGCACCCTGGCTGCTGCCGGCGGCCCGGTCGGAGCTGGCCGCGCGGGCCCTCGCGCCCGGTGCCGGAGGTTGCCGGCTCGACGCGTCGACACTGGACACCGCGGCGGCGCTGGGCGGCGCGACCGCCGCGCTGGCCACCGTGGAGGCCGGCCGGCTGCCGACCCGCTGACCTGCCCGGGCCGTCGGGACACCGGCCGGCATCGGATGTCGGCCGCCGGGCGGCGTCGGCACCGCGGAACACCCGACATCGGGCCGCGCCCGCCCGAGTCTTGACCGGATCCGTCGCGGGTGCCAACCTCGAAGCAAGCCGCTCCGTTCGGGCACCCGGGGCGGCTTGCTTCTCACGGTTTGTCGAAGCGCTTCGCCAGCGTCCGGGCCGACGACCGTCACCCCACCGTCACCTGCGACGCCGCTCGGCCCTCCGCCGTCGAAGCGCTTCGACCGCCGGCGCGCCGGGCACTGGAAGGCGATCCCCATGACCGACCCCACCACGCCCCGCCCGCGTGATCGTGTCGAAGACCTGCTGGCCCGGCTCACCCTCCCGGAGAAGATCGGCCTGCTGCACCAGTGGCAGGCACCGGTGCCCCGGCTCGACCTGCCCCCGTTCCGCACCGGCACCGAGGCGCTGCACGGTGTCGCCTGGCTCGGCCCGGCCACCGTGTTCCCCCAGGCGATCGGGCTGGCCAGCAGCTGGAATCCCGACCTGATCCGGGCCGTCGGTGCCGCCGTCGGCGACGAGGTACGCGCCAAGCACCACGCCGACCCCGACCGGGTCGGCCTCAACGTGTGGGCGCCGGTGGTCAACCCGCTGCGCGACCCGCGCTGGGGTCGCAACGAGGAAGGCTGGTCCGAGGACCCGTGGCTGACCGGCCGGCTGGCCACCGCGTACGCCGAGGGTCTGCGCGGCGACCACCCCGAACGGCTGCGTACCGCCCCCACGGTCAAACACTTCCTCGGCTACAACAACGAGACCGACCGGGCCACCACCTCCAGTGACCTGCCGCCCCGGGTGCTGCACGAGTACGAGCTGCCCGCGTTCCGGGCCCCGCTCGCCGCCGGTGCGGCGGTCGCCGCGATGGCCTCGTACAACCTGGTCGACGGGGTGCCGGCGCACCTGAGCCCGCTGATCGACGGCGAGCTGCGCCGCTGGGCGCCCGGCGAGGTGCTGGTGGTCGGTGACGCGGGCGCGGTGACCAACATCGCCGGCGTGCAGCACCACCTGCCCGACCACGTCAGCGGGTTCGCCGCCGCGCTGCGCGCCGGAATCGACAGCTTCACCGAGGACGACGCCGACAGCACGCCGACCCGGGAACGCCTGACCGAGGCACTCGAACGGGGACTGATCACCGCGTCCGACGTGGACCGGGCGGTACGCCGCATCCTCACCGTCCGGCTGCGGCTGGGCGACCTGGACCCGCCGCACACCGACCCGTACGCGGCGACCTCGCCGGACGTGGTCGACTGCCCGGCGCACCGCGAGCTGGCCCGGGAGGCCGCCCGCCAGTCCGTCGTGCTGCTGCGCAACTCCGGACTGCTCCCGCTCGCGCCCGGGCTGCGGGTCGCCGTGCTCGGCCCGCTCGCCGACGCGGTGTACGAGGACTGGTACAGCGGCACCCTGCCGTACGCGGTGAGCGCGTACCAGGGCCTGGCCGGCCGGCTGCCGGAGGTCACCACCCATCCCGGCAGTGACCGCGTCGCGCTGCGGGTGGGCGACCGGTACGTGGGCTGCCCGGACACCGCCGAGGGTGGCCCGTTGACCGTCGGCGCGGACGCCACCTGGTTCGACGTCGTCGACTGGGGACGCGACACGGTGGCGCTGCGCGCCGTCGGCAACGGCCGGCACGTCGGCGCCGACGACGACGGCGCCCTGGTCAACGACCGTCCCGGGCCGGGCGGCTGGGTGGTCCGGGAGACCTTCCAGTTCGACCCGCTGCCTGGCGGCACGGTGCTGCTGCGTCACCTGGCCACCGACCGGTACGTCACCGTCGACACCGACGGGCGGCTGCGGGTCGGCGCCGACGGGCCGCAGGCCGCCACCGCCTTCGCCATCGACCTCGTCGCCGACGGCGCGGCCGAGGCCGCCGCGCTGGCCGCCGCCGCCGACGTGGCGGTGGTGGTGCTGGGCAACCATCCGATGGTCAACGGGCGGGAGACCGAGGACCGGGTCGACCTGGCCCTGCCGGCCCGGCAGGAGGCGCTGCTGCGGGCCGTGCACGCCGCCAACCCCGGCACCGTGCTGGTGCTGACCAGCAGCTACCCGTACGCGGTCGGCTGGGCGCAGGCGCACCTGCCGGCGGTGCTCTGGTCGTCCCACGGTGGGCAGGAGCACGGCACCGCCCTGGCCGACGTGCTGCTCGGCGACGCCGATCCAGGCGGCCGGCTCACCCAGACCTGGTACGCCGACGCCGCCGAACTGCCCGACCTGCTCGACTACGACGTGATCGGTGCCGACTCCACCTACCTGTACTACCGGGGCGACCCGCTGTACCCGTTCGGGCACGGTCTGTCCTACACCCGCTTCGACCACGCTCGGCTGCGGCTGAGCGCGGCGGCGGTGACCGCCGGCGAGGTGGTCGAGGTGAGCGTGGACGTCACCAACACCGGCCCCCGCCCCGGCGAGGAGGTGGTGCAGCTGTACACCCGGCAGCGACGCTCCCGGGTCAAGCAGCCGCTGCGGCAGCTACGCGACTTCGCCCGGGTCACCCTCGCTCCCGGCGAGTGCCGGACCGTCACGCTGCGGCTGCGTACCGCCGAGCTGGCCTGGTGGGACGCCGACCGGGGCGCCCGGGTCGTGGAGGACGCCACCCACACCGTGCTGGTCGGGCGGTCCGCGACCGACGTGCGGCTGGTCGGTGCCGTGGCCGTACGCGGTGAGCCGGTCGGGCGGCGTGCCCGGCTGCACAGCGCGAGCGGGGCCCGGTGACCGGGCGCGGCCGGGTCGCGTCGGGTCAGCCCACCATCGCCGACGTGGCCCGGCACGCCGGTGTCGCGGTGAGCACCGTGTCGTACGCGCTCAGCGGTAAACGGGCCATCTCCGAGGTGACCCGCATCCGGGTGCTGGCCAGCATCCGGATGCTCGGCTACCACCCGAACGCCGGGGCGCGTGCCCTGGCCAGCCGGCGAGCCAACGTGATCGCGCTGGTGCTGCCGCTGCGTTCGGGCATCCAGGTGCCGGTGGTGATGCAGTTCGCCACCGCCGTGGTGACCGCCGCCCGCCGCCACGACCACGACGTGCTGCTGCTCACCTCTGACGAGGGCCCGGAAGGGCTGCGCCGCATCGCCGCCGGCGCGCTGGTCGACGGGGTCCTGGTGATGGATGTGGAGCTGCACGACGTACGGGTTCCGCTGCTGCGGGAGCTGGGCCGGCCCAGCGTGCTGATCGGTCTGCCCGCCGACAGCTGCGGGTTGACCTGTGTGGACCTGGACTTCCACCGGGCGGGTCAGGTCTGCGTGGAGCACCTGGCGGGGCTCGGGCACCGGCGGGTCGCCCTGCTCGGTGCCCCGGCCGCCGTCTACGACCGGGGCACCGGGTTCGCGCACCGCACCCGGGCCGGCGTGGCCGAGGCAGCGGCCCGGCACGGCGTCGACGCGGTGACCCTGCCCTGCGAGGAGAACGCCGCCGACGTCCGCCGCCGGGTGGACGAACTGTTCGCGCGGCACCCCGACGTCTCCGGGCTGGTCGTGCAGAACGAGGCGGCGGTCGGGCCGGTGCAGGCAGCGCTGGCCGCGCTGGGCCGGCGGGTGCCGCAGGACGTGTCGATGGTGGCCGTCTGCCCGGACCAGTTCGCCGAGCACGCCAGCCCCCGGCTCACCTCGGTGCCGGTACCGGCCGAGGAGATCGGCCGGCAGGCGGTGACGTTGCTGATGCGTAAGCTGGCCGACGAGCCGGCGCCGGAGGTCACGCTGCTGGAACCCCGGCTGACCGTCCGCGACAGCACGGCCACCGCGCCCGACGGCCCGGCCGAGGTGACGTTCACCGAGGACGGCGGGCCGGGAGCCGCCCACTAGACTGCCCGTTCGATGGACGCCCAGCCCG
>NZ_POTY01000282.1 GCF_003236315.1 Micromonospora craterilacus | reverse complement strand
GTGGGTGGGTGTCGCCCGCCGGGCGGGCGACGATGCCGGCTGACCGACTGGTCAGCCGGCGCCCGGCAGGCCGCCGTTCCCGGTGGTCGGTGTCGGGCCGGGCGTGGCCGGGCCACGAGGGGCCGGGACGCCGCTCGTTGTCGGGCCGCCAGATGTCGGGGCGCCGGGTGCCGGGTCGGTGTCCCCGCCGGCGCGGGGGCGGCGCAGCAGGAGTACGACGAGCACCGCGACGAGCAGCAGCACCACCGCGCCGGCGGCGATGAGCAACCAGGGGATGCCGCCGCCGGCGTCCTGCTCGTCGGTCGCGGTGGACGGCCGGGGCGGTGCCTCGGCGACGGCGCGCAGTTCGGCGGGCTTCTGTTCGTTGGGGTTGACCCGCCAGGTCACCGTCCGGTCATTGACCTGACCGCCCGCGCTGACGTCCAGCACACGGCCGGGGAAGGTGACGGTGATCTCGAACGACATCAACAACATGAATCGGGCTTGATTCTGTGGATCCTGCTCGGCCACTTTTCCGCCGTACTTCTTCGGATCCAGCGGAAGGGTGAACACGTAGCGGTCGCCCTCGCGAACGATACTCAGGCTTTCGCTGTCGAATTGGTCGAGGGGCACATTTCGGTAGTTGATCTGGGAACCGAAGTGCGTCGCGTCCTCGTACCGGGTCTCCGGGCCGGCCGGGAGCGCCGGAATGTTCTGCCGAAGCTCCGCGAAGCCGGCCTCGACCGGCCTGTTGTTCAAGGTCAGCACCTTGCGCTCGGCGGTCAGCAGGAGCTGGCCGCTGACCGTGTCGTCGGCGTTGACGGTCAGGCCGGCGTTGAGTTGCATGCAGCCGGAAAGGACCGCCAGCAGGACGAGACACGCCGCGCCGCGGAGCATCTTGGATCGCCCGGGTCCCGTATTCATGGGCCCAGTGTGTGCGCTCGTCGTCGGAGCCATCAGTCAGCGATCAGTCACAAGCAAGTCGCCGATCTTACCGGTCACCAGTCACATTCGGCCGAGGTCACGAACCGTCGGAATAGTTATCCTGAAAGGTTGACCACCATTGGCCGAAGGCAGCCGCCTTCACGCCGCGCCGACCCGCGGAAAGGCTGCCCGGCATGCTGCCGATTTCCGGCGTGCCGCTGGTGGCCGGCAGGGGGCGGTCAGGTCGCCCGCGGCGGGTGCCAGTCGGCGTAGCGGGCCATGCTGCGCAGCGCCATCCGGCCCGGCGTCAGCCGCACCATCGTGTCGCGTACTGCGATCGCCGCCGGGTTGCGCAGCTGCTGCCCGAAGCGGGCCATGCGGGCCGCCGCGCGGGCGACGGCCTGGCTGCGGGATCGCCGGGCCCGGTCGTACGCGCGTAGCGCCGCCGGGATGTCGGCGTCCGGACCGGCGACCGCGCCCAGCGTGACCGCGTCCTCGATCGCCTGGCAGCCGCCCTGCCCGAGGTTGGGCATCATGGCGTGCGCCGCGTCGCCGAGCAGCGCCACCCGGCCCCGCGCGTAGCTGGGCAGGGGCGTGGCCAGGTGGTAGAGGTCGTTGCGGAGCACGGCGTCGGGGGGAGTGGCGGCGAGCAGGGCTGGGACGGGTTCGTGCCAGTCGCCGAAGCGTTCGCGCGCCGCGGCCAGTTCGTCGGGTGCGCGTTCGCCGGGCGGCGCGCTGACCGCCGCGTACCAGTAGACCTGGCCGCCGCCGAGCGGGACCATGCCGAACTCGGCGCCCGGCCCCCAGCTGACCGCCGCCAGCATCGGTCCGCCGTACGGGATCGCCGCCCGCCAGGCGGTCGAGCCGCCGTACGCCGGTGGTGGGATGTGCGGCCAGAGCCGGGTACGCAGCGTGCTGCGCAGCCCGTCGGCGCCGACCACGAGGTCCGCGCGCAGTTCGGCCGGTGCGCCGTCGCGCAGGTAGTGGACCACGCCGGTGTCCGGGTCCGCGTCCTGCACGGCGCAGCCGGTCCGGAGCGCCTCCGCCGGCAGCGCCTCACGCAGCATCCGGTGCAGGGCGGTTCGGTGCACGCCGAGTGCGCTGGTGCCCAGCAGGCGGTGCATCTCCTCGGCGTCCACCTGGGACAGCCAACGCCCGTCCCAGGTGCGCAACCCGCCGGCGGCCCCGTCGTGCCCCAGCCGACGCGCAGCAGTGCCGAGCCCGAGCGCGTCCAGGCCGCGCACGGCGTTCGCCATCAGGGTGATCCCGGCGCCGACCTCGCGTGGCTCGGGGGCGCGCTCCAGCACGGTGACCCGCCAGCCGCGGCGGTGCAGCGCGAGGGCGGCAGCCAGGCCGCCGATGCCCGCCCCGGCCACCACCGCGTGTCGCTCCACCACGACCACCCACCTTCTACGTCTGTAGAAACGCATACTACATCGGTAGAAGCGTCGCGGGGAGGGTGCGTTGACCGGACGTGCGAATCGGGTGGCGGTGTTGGCCGACGCGGCCATCGCGCTGCTGGCCGAGAGCGGGATGCGGGGGCTGACCCACCGGGCGGTGGAGGCCCGGGCCGGGATGCCGCCCGGCACCACCTCGGCCTACCTGCGTACCCGGCAGGCGCTCATCGAGGCGGTCGTGCAGCGGCTGGCCGACCTGGACCGGGCCGATCTCGGCGGCCACGAGTTGCCTGCCGGGCCGCCGCCCACGACACCCGGCCCGCCGCTGTCCCCGGCCGACCTGGACCAGCTCGCCGCCGGCATCGCCGGGGTACTGGACCACTGGCTCTCGGCCGGCCGGGACCGCACCCTGGCCCGGTACGCGTGCCTGCTGGAGGCGGTCCACCGGCCGCAGCTGCGGACGATCCTCCAGCACGGTGCGGTACTGCGAGCACAGGCCGAGGATCTGCTCGCCCGGGCCGGCGCCCCGGACCCCCGTCGGCAGGGGCAGCAGTTCGTCGCGTACGTCGACGGGCTGCTGTTCGACCGACTGGTCGGCGCCGGCGCGCTCAGCGCACCGCCGCCCGGCACCCCGGCCAGCCGCGCCGACCTGACCGCCGCCGTCCGCGACCTGCTGCGCGCACTCACCACCTGACCGCCGCCTGGGCGGCCCGACCGCGCTGCGCCGAGCCGGTGCCCGGCGGTGTCGACCGGGTGGCGGCGGTGGTCAGGCGCTGTCGCGGCGGACCAGGGCCGACGGGAAGAGGGTCCGCGTCGGTACCGGACGCTTCTCCAGCACCACGGTCGCCGCCGCGGTGGCGATCGCCCGCACCGGATGGCTCGCCGTGGTCAGCGCCGGGGCGGTCACCGATGCCAGCGGGATGTCGTCGAAACCGGTCACCGCGATGTCGCCGGGCACCTGGACGCCGTCGGCGCGGAGCCGGCCGATCACCCCCAGCGCGGTGGCGTCGCTGATCCCGACGATTGCGTCGGTGTCCGGCCAGCGCCGCAGCACCTCGCGGGCGGCGGCGCGACCCCGGGCCGCGCTGAAGTCGCCCACCACTTCGCGGGTCGGGAGGCCGGCGTCGCGCAGCAGCCCGCGGTACGCCTCCACGGAGCGGTGCGAGCAGGTCAGCCACGGCGGACCGGTCACCATCGCGATCCGCCGGCGCCCGGAGGCGTACAGGTGGCGGACGATCGCGTCGGTGCCGCCGCCGTTGTCGATGTCCACCGACGGCACCGCGGCCGAGCCGATCCCGATCGACACGGTCCGGCCGCGTAGCCGTGGCGGCACCAGGTCGAGCAGCGGCGTGATGGTGTTCACCAGGATCAGACCGGCCACTCCCCGGTCGTCGGTCAACTCGGTCAGCCGTCGCGGCGTGTCCAGCGGCACCCACTGGACCGCGACCCCCAGGCCGTGCGGGGCGCAGACCCGCGCCGCGCCGCTCACCACCTGGTCGACGTAGTTGTCGTCGAGGACGGCCGAGCTGGTGCCCGCCACCGCCACCAGCAGCCGTACGCCGCCGCCGCGCACCAGCGCCCGAGCCGCCGCGTTGGGCCGGTAACCGAGCAGGTCAACGGCGGTACGCACGCGCTCCCGCGCGATCGGGGAGGCGAACCCGGTGCCCGCGATGACCCGCGACGCCGTCGACCGGGACACCCCGGCGGTGCGGGCGACATCGTCCAGGGTGGCCGGCCGGCGTGCCGTCGTCATGTTGCTCTCCCGTTGCCTGTCGCCCGCCTCGGACCTGCGGGCGCCCATTCATCATGCCCGCCGCGAGCCCCTTCGGTAAGGACCGGCGGCGGATTGTGGTGGCAGCGCTCCCAGGTGTGTGATCGTGTCGAGTAACGCCCGAGGAGAGGACCGGACCGTACGTGGACCCCGCCGCCACCACCCCTGTCACACCGTCGCCCAGCCCCGGGCCGTCCCGTGCGGTGCTGGCCGCCCGCAACGGCGTGGCGGTAGTATTCGCACTCAACGGGCTGGCCGTGGCCACCTGGTTCTCCCGGGTGCCGGCGATCCGCGACGGGCTCGACCTCAGCCCCGGCCGCCTCGGCCTGCTCCTGCTCGCCATGTCCATCGGCGCGATCGTCGCCATGCCCACCGCCGGCCTGGTCACCCAGCGCCTCGGCGCGGCCCGCGCGGTGGTGCTGGCCACCCTGCTCGTCGCCCTCGGGTTGACCGTCGCCGGGGTGTCGGCCGGCGTGGCCGGTTCGCTGCCCGGCGTGGCGTTGGGTCTGTTCGCCCTCGGCTACGGCTCGGGCAGCTGTGACGTCGCGATGAACATCGAGGGCGCGGCCGTCGAGCGCCGACTGGGCTGGACCGTGATGCCCCGGTTCCACGCCGCGTGGAGTCTCGGCTCGGTGGCCGGCGCGGGCCTCGGCGCGGTCGCCGCCCGGCTGGGCCTGCCGGTCGCCGTGCACCTCAGCGTGCTGGCCGCGCTGGTGCTCGGCGGCACCCTGCTCGGGGCGCGGGCGTTCCTGCCGGCCGAGCCCGACGCCGCGGCCGGCACCCCGGCCGGCCGCCGCAGGCGGCTGCTCGCCGCCTGGCGGGAGCCGCGCACCCTGCTCATCGGCCTGCTGGTGCTGGCGGCGGCGTTCGCCGAGGGCAGCGCCAACGACTGGCTCGCGGTGGCCTTCATCGACGGGTACGGCTTCAGCGAGGCGGCCGGCGCCGCGGTCTTCGGTGTCTTCGTGGTCGGCATGACGCTGGGCCGCACCCTCGGCACGGTGGCCCTCGACCGGTGGGGGCGGGGGCCGGTGCTGACCACGACCATCCTGCTCGCCGTCGTCGGCGCCGGCCTGGCGGTGCTCGCCGGCTCCGGCCCGGTCGCGGTGGTCGGCGTCGTGCTGTGGGGTGTCGGTGCCTCGCTCGGCTTCCCGGTGGGCATGAGCGCCGCCGCCGACGAGGAGGAGCACGCCCACGTCCGGGTCAGCGTGGTCGCGGTGATCGGCTACACCGCGTTCCTCGCCGGGCCGCCGCTGCTCGGCCTGCTCGGCGACCACGTCGGCACGCTGCGGGCGCTGCTGGTCGTGCCGCTGCTCCTGCTGCCGACGCTGCTGCTGGTGCCGGCGGCTCGCCCGCCCGCCTCCGGCCGCACGGGGGAGCCGGAGCGGGTGGGCTCAACGCCCCCACACGCGTAGCGGACCGACGGCCCGGAAGCCGCAGCGGCGGGCGATGGTGAGGTCGGTGCCCTGCTCGTAGCCGACAAGGTGCCGACCGGCACCCGCCGCACACACCCCGGCCCAGACCCGCTCGGGTGACCCCCCGCGGGCGAAGACGTTGCTGACACCCACCACCTCGCCGCCGTCGTGCAGTACCGCCCCGCCCACCCACCAGCCGTTGCCGTCGGGCAGGCCGAGGATCCGCACCCGGGGCTCGGCCAGCAGGGCCGGGCGGAACACCGGCCCGCCGCCGTGGGCCTCGGCCCAGGCGGTCAGTTCCTCGGCGGTGGTGATCGCGACGAGCCCGGGCCCGGTGTCCGCGCCGCCCGGCGGCCGGTGGATCCACTCGGCGTCGAACAGCACCCGGAAGCCGTCCTCGGCGAGATCCAGGTCGGCGTAGCTGTCCTTCACCGAGGCCCCGGGGCCGGCGTCGATCCGCCCGAGCAGCTCGGCTCCGACACCGGGCCGCAGGGTCACCGCGTCCGGGTACCACGGCGGGGACCGGCGCGGCACCGACCAGGCGTCGGCGTCGACCGACCCAGGCTGGCCGTGGCTGCGGCAGACCAGGTCGCACCAGGCGGCGTTGTCCCGCACCGCAGAGTCGATCATCGGGGCAGGCTACCGCCCAGGGCGCTGCCACCGGGTTCACAGGGACCTGCCAGGTGACGGTGCTGCACTGGGAGCTACGCCGAGGAGAGGAGCCGGGCATGGGCTGGTTCAGCCGGCGGCCACGAGCCGCGCAGGGCACCCCGACGAAACTCGACCGCGAGGCGACCCCCGAGGACCTCGCCTCGCTGGTGCAGTTCGCCACCAGCCGGCAGGGCGTGGAGTTCTACCTCGAACCGGAGACCACCGCCACCGACACCACGGTGGTGGCCATCGCGTACGACGGCGAGTGGATCCGCCGCCGCACCGGCACGCCCCGGGCTGCCGGCACCATCGCCCGCAAGCACGCCATCCCGCTGTACGAGGCGGCCAAGGTCGGATATCCGGAGCGGATGCGAGCCTGGAACCGGGCCCACCCGGAACGTCGCGCCCGCTGAGCCGACTCGATGGGCCGGCTCAGCCGTCGAGCGCCGCGCGGGCCTCGGCGAGAGTCAGCGGCGGGCTGTGGCTGGAGACGTACCAGCCGATCTCGTCGTCCAGCAGCCGCCCGACCAGCGCCAGGTCCGGCTCGTCGGTGGGCGTACGCAGGTGCAGCGGCGGGGGGTACCAGCTGTCACCGAGCAGCATGACGCCCGAGTCGGGCACCACCACCACGGTCGAGTCCGGGGCGTGCCGGCCGCCGACGTGGCGTACCCGCACGCCGGTGGGCAGCTCCAGCTCGTCGGTGAAGATCCAGGTGGGCGGCAGCACCGTCAGCTCGTCCCACGAGTCCACGGCGAGGGCGCGGGCCCGGAAGCTCGGCCCGAGCCGCCGGTTACGCAGCACCTCCGCGCGCAGGTAGGGGATGCTCCACGGCCGCGCCGCCTCGGCGCGCAGCAGCTCCGCGCCGGTGACGTGGCCCACGATCTCCACGCCCGGCCAGGCGCAGGCGCCCCAGACGTGGTCCCAGTGGTGGTGGGTGTAGACCAGCCACCGGGGGGCCGGCAGGTCGATGGCGTGCAACGCCGCCTGGATCTCGCGGGCGTGCGACGGGCTCTGCCCGGCGTCGACCAGGATGCTGCCGCGCTCGTCGGCGATCAGCGCGACGCCGGCCTGGACCAGCTCCGGGTCGTCGTCGCCGGGGCAGAGCCAGACCCGCCCGGCGAGGTGGTGGAACTCGACCATCCCGCACCTCAATCCATTGTCGACCTGCCGCGTCGTCCCGCTCACCGTAGCGGCGGCGGGCTGCGTCGTGTGTCCCCTGTCGCGTTGACCGGCTGCCGGAGGTTGTGGCAGCATTCGCGGCCTGACGGCAGTGAAGGAAGCCGGTGTGAATCCGGCGCGGTCCCGCCACTGTCACCGGGGAGCGATCCCCCCTCGCGAGTCACGACCACCGTGGGTGGTTGGAAGGCCGGGGGTGAGCGTCGATCCGGAAGCCAGGATACTTCGGCCGTCGGGAGTTGCACCCCAGGGCGTGGACACCCGAGGAGGACCCGATGAGGCTTGGCCTCTTCCGCATCGATGCCGATCGCCGTATGCGATCCGTTCCGGCACCCGCGAATCCGTTGCAGGCCGTACCGCTGTCGCGGTGACCTGACCCGGCGTCGACGGCGCACGCCGCCCATCGGCCGCCGGCCCGTCGCCCCCGCTCACCTCCGCGACCATTCCGCCGCCCGCGCGCCCACCCCGCGCGGCGGGCGTCACCCTCCGGAGTTGCCTGTGCGCATCCTGCTGTTGTCCACCGCCGACACCGATCTGCTGGCCGCCCGCGCCAGCGACGCCGACTACCGGCTCGCCAACCCGGCCCGGATCGGCCCCGCCGAGCTGCCCGGGCTGCTCTACGGCGCCGACCTCGCCGTGGTACGCCTGCTCGGTGGCCGGCAGGCGTGGCCGGACGGCCTGGCCGCGGTGCTCGCCTCCGGCGTACCCACGGTCGTGCTCGGCGGCGAGGCGGTGCCCGACGCGGAGCTGATGGCCGCCTCCACGGTGCCGTCCGCGGTGGCCGCCCAGACGCTGTCCTACCTGGTCGAGGGCGGGCCGGAGAACCTCACCGAGCTGGCCCGGTTC
>NZ_POTY01000281.1 GCF_003236315.1 Micromonospora craterilacus | reverse complement strand
CCCCCGGTGGCCGAACGCCCGGCCCGCCCGGCACCACCGGCCGCGTCCTGGGCGCTCACTCGGCCACCGCCCCGGCCTCCAGGGTGAACAACTCACGCAGCTGGGCGGTGGACAGCTCGGTGACCCACTGCTCGCCGGTGCCGACGACCGACGCGGCCAGGCCGCGCTTGTCGGCGATCAGCGCGGCCACCTTCTCCTCCACCGTGCCGGCGCAGACGAACTTGCGGACCTGCACCCGGCGGCGCTGCCCGATCCGGAATGCCCGGTCGGTGGCCTGGTCCTCCACCGCCGGGTTCCACCACCGGTCGACGTGCACCACGTGGTTGGCGGCGGTGAGGGTCAGTCCGGTCCCGCCGGCCTTGAGGGAGAGGACGAACAGGGCGGGACCCCCGTCGGACTGGAACCGGGTGACCATCTCGTCCCGGTCGGCCTTGTTGACCCCACCGTGCAGGAACAGCACCTCCCGGCCGAACCGGGCCGACAGGTGCCCGCGCAGCATCCCGCCGAACTCCGCGTACTGCGTGAAAAGCAGGGCCTTCTCCCCCGCCGCGAGGACCTCGTCGAGGATCTCCTCCAGCCGGGCCAGTTTGCCGGATCGGCCGTCCAGCGAGGAGCCGTCACGCAGCAGCTGCGCGGGGTGGTTGCAGACCTGCTTGAGCCGGGTCATGGTGGCCAGCACGAGGCCACGTCGCTCGATGCCGTCGCTGGATTCGATACGCGCCAGCATGTCGTCGACGACCACGCGGTAGAGCGCCGCCTGCTCGGTGGTGAGGTTGCAGAACACCTCCATCTCCAGCTTCTCCGGCAGATCGGAGATGATCGACGAGTCCGTCTTGAGCCGGCGCAGCACGAACGGGCCGGTGATCCGGCGTAGCCGTTCGGCGGTCTCGGCGTCGCCGTGCCGTTCGATCGGCTCGGCGAACCGCTTGCGGAAGGTCGCTGCCGGGCCGAGCAGCCCCGGGTTGGCGAACTGCATGATGGACCACAGGTCGGCCAGCCGGTTCTCCACCGGCGTACCGGTCACCGCGATCCGGTGCCGGGCCGGCAGCGCGCGGACCGCCTCCGCCTGCCGGGTGGCGGCGTTCTTGATGGCCTGGGCCTCGTCCACCACCACCCGGTGCCAGTCGATCCCGGCCAGGTCGACCGCGTCGCGGGCGGCCACCGAGTACGTGCTGAGGACCAGGTCCGCCGCGTGCACGGCGGTCACGAACCCCTCGCCCCGGGCCCGCTGCGCACCATGGTGCACGTGTACGCGCAGCCCCGGGGCGAACCGCGCCGCCTCCCGCTGCCAGTTGCCGACCAGTGACATCGGACAGATCAGCAGGGTCGGCCCGGCGTCCGGCGGGTCGGCCGCGAGCAACGCCAGCAGCTGCACCGTCTTGCCGAGCCCCATGTCGTCGGCGAGCACCCCGCCCAGCCCGATCGACTGGAGGAACGTCAGCCAGGCCAGCCCCCGCCGCTGGTACGGCCGCAGCGTGCCGTGGAAGGACGGCGGCTCCTCGATCGGGGCGAGCCGGCGTTCCACGGCCCCGGCGAGCAGGTCGCCCAGCGCCCCGTCGGCGGTCACCTCCAGCACCGGCAACGCGTCCGGCTGCTCGGCGTCGGCGAGCCCCAGCCGCAGCAGGTCGGCGACGGTCAGCTCGCCGGTGGACCGCAGCAGCCGCAGACCGGCGGCGAGCCGCTTCGGGTCCAGCTCGACCCAGCGGCCCCGCAGCCGTACCAGCGGGGTCTTCAGCTCCGCCAGCCGGGCCAGCTCGTCCTCGGTCAGCGGCTGGTCGCCCAGGGCCAGTTCCCACCGGTAGTCGACCAGCGCGTCCAGTCCGACCCCGTCACCGGGGCCGGTGACGGTGCCGGGGGCGGTCCGAGAGGTGGCCCGCAGCCGCGCGCCGAGCCGCGACGAGGGCCGCCGCCACCAGGACGGCAGCAGCACGGTGAAGCCCGCCGCATGCAGCATCGGCGCGCCCTCGCGCAGGAACCGGTGGGCGCCGTCGGCGTCCAGCTCCAGCGCCTCCGGCATGGCGGTACGCAGCGCCGTGTCCAGTTCGGGCCAGAGGCGGCTGGCCCGGCCCAGCTCGGCCAGCATCGTCTCCTGTGGGTTGTCGCCGGCGACCGGGAGGCGGACGCCGCGCCACACCTCACCGGCGTCGACGTGCAGGCCCGGCTCGTCGGCCGCGCGGAGCCCGAACTCCAGCCGCCACCGGTCGGCGTCGACCGCCCCGGAGTCGGCCGGTACCACCGTTTCCAGGCCGGTGATCTCCTCGTCCGGCGGCTCGACCAGCCGGAAGCTGGCCCGCACCGCACCGCCGGCGGCGTCGCGCTGCCAGGCGTCCAGTTCGGACCGGAGGGTGTGCAGCGCCGCCGGCTCGGCGGTGAACTCGCGGCGCGGCCCGGTGAGCGCGCCCAGCCACGGGGTCACCGCTCCGTTGCGCCGCACCCCCCGGGCCAGCATGGTTTCCGGCAGCGCCGCGCGCACGGCCGCGTCGGTGAGCGCGTCGAGCGCGTCGGCGACCAGCGCTCCCGGAGCCTCGACCACGGTTCCCGCCGGGCCGCCCGTGACCGGCTCGCGGTGCGGCCGACCGGATCGGACCGGCCGTCGAGACGGGTGGGCGTCACCGGCCGGCATCCCCGGCAGGTCGGCCTCGATCACTGCGCGGGCGACCGGCGGCAGGGCCAGCGCCAGCGCCCGGGCCCACCCGGCGTCGGTGCCGGTGAGCAGCGGGCGCCAGACGGCCCGGGCGACCCCCGTGCCGTCACCGGTCGGGCGGCCCGACAGGTCCGGGGCGGACCGGCCGCCGGCCTGGACAGGAGCGCGTGCCGAGGCGGCGGCATGCGCGGAGCCGGACGCCTGCGCCCAGCCGGATACCTGGGCTCGGCCGGACATTTGGGCTCGGCCAGACCCATGCGCCTGGGCGGACGCCTGGGCTCGGCCGGACCCCTGCGCTGTGGCGGACGCTTGCGCCAGGCCGGACGCCTGCGCTGGGGCGGACGTGTGCGCCGGGCCGGACGGGAGGGACGGGTCGGCGAGGCCGGGCAGGACCCGGCCGCGGGTGGCCAGGTCGACGGCGAAGGAGGCCAGCTCGGCCAGGTGCCGCAGGGTCGCGCCGGGTGCGGCGGCCAGCCCGTCGAGGGTACGCAGCAGCGGCAGCGCGGCGTCCGGGGCGTACGCCAGGACGGGGACCCGCCAGCCGGCCAGGATGACCGGGCCGCGGGCCGGCTCCACGACGGTGGTCCGGACCAGCTCGGGCGAGTCCAGCGGTGAGCCGGCCCGGGTCGGCAGGCTGACCAGCGCGGTGCCCAGGTCGGCCGGTTCGGCGGCCTCGGCCAGCACGGCGACCAGCGTGGCGTGCTCGGCGGCGAACGGGTGCGGGCGTTCCCGGGGCGCCCGGCCGGGACGACGCGGGGCGTGCGGCGGCCGGGTGCTGTCCTCGGCCCAGATCGCGACGCCCCGGCCGGGCAGCCACATCCCGTGGACGACCAGCACGCACTCCCCCTCCGCCGAGCGGCCCCTGAACACCCGGGGCCCGGTCAACACCCGGGTCAGGATAGGCGGCGCCGGGCGGCTACCGTCGGCGCCATGTACGACCTGTTGGTGATCGGCGGTCTCGGGGTCGACGTACGGGTACGGGTGCCCGGGTTACCGCTGCCGGTGGTCGACTCCGTCACCGTCGACCCGATCGACCTGCGGATCGGCAACACCGGCGCCGGTGTGGTGCTCGCCGCCCACGCGCTCGGGTTGCGGGTCGCGGTGGTCGACGCGGTGGGCGCGGACCCGGCCGGTGACGTGGTGCGGGCCGCGCTGGGCCGCACCGGGGTGCACGTCGTACTGGCCGAGGACCCGGCGGGCACCCGCCGCTCGGTGAACCTGGTCGATCCTGCCGGGCGGCGGATGTCGCTCTACGACCCCCGCCCGTCGGGCGGGCCGCCGCCGTTTTCGGCGGCGCGGTTGGCGGAGCTGATCCGGGACGCCACCCACGTCCACCTGTCGATCATGGGTTGGGCCCGGGACCTGCTGCCCGCCCTCGGCGACGTGCTCGCCGAGGGGGTGGGAAGCTCCACCGACCTGCACGACTGGGACGGGCGCAACCCGTACCATCGACCGTTCGCCGAGGTCGCGGAGCTGGTCCTGGTCAGCGGTACCGCGCTGGACGACCGGGCGGCGGCGGTGGCCGCCACCCTGGCACCGCGCCCGGTACTGGTGACCCGGGGCGCCGACGGCGCGGACCTGCACCTCGGCGGCGAGGTCAGCCGGGTGCCGGCCGCCGCGCCACCCGGCCCGGTGGTGGACACCAACGGCGCGGGGGACGCCTTCGCGGCCGGCCTGATCGCGGCCCGGCTGCGCGGCGCGACCTGGGCGGAGGCGGCCGGGTACGCGGCCCAGGTGGCCGCGGCGGCCTGCACCCACGACGGCATGGAGTACCCGCCCGGCCTGCTCCCGGATCCTGCCCCGGCCGCCGGGCCTGCTCCGGCCGCCGGGCCTGCTCCGCACCCTGCCCCGGCCGCCCCGGGGCTGGCCTGCCGGTCCTCCCGAGCGCGCTCCTACCCCGACTGCTCGGGTAGTGGGTGCGGGCCTTCCCGCCACCGGGACCCGCGCCTTTGCCGGGCCTGTTCGGTCGGGACAGGGATCAGAGGGCGCCGGTGGTGCCGTCGGTTAGTTCCCGCAGGATGTCGGCGTGCCCGACGTGCCGGGCGGTCTCCTCGACCAGGTGCACCAGGATCCAGCGCAGCGACACCTCGCCGAGTTGCGGGTGCGGTACCACGTGGTCGAGGTCGAAACGCGCGGACACCTCCCGGGACCGGGCGCAGACCCGCTCGTAGCCGACTGCGAGGCTGTCGACGGTGTCTTCCCCGGTAAGGGTGAAGCTGGCCAGCGCCGCTTCCTCCGTGGTGGGGAACGCCTCGCCCGGGGCCGGGTCGAGCAGGATGTGGAACCAGTTGCGCTCGACCACGGTGAGGTGCTTGACCAGCCCGGCGATGGTGGTCGCCGACGGCACCAACCGACGAGCCGCGTCGGCGTCGGAAAGTCCGCGCAGCTTGCGCAGTAGCACTGCCCGGTGGAAGTCGAGGAAGGATTCGAGGACTGCCCGTTCGTCGGCCGCCCGGTTGATGACGGGACCGAGCGTCGGATCGATCGCGATTTCCGCCATGTCGGCAGGCTAGTCGCCTCCGGCCCGAGTCGGCGGCCCGCACACACCCCGGGCCGGCCATGATCACGCTCGATGCGGGATCGAGTGGTATCCGCCCGACGCCGAGGCCACTCGATCCGGGATCCAGCGCGGATCATGCGTTGTGGCAGGCCAAGCGGCACCGCAGGCGTGCCGGGCTATCCGCTGCGCGGCGACGGCGGTCGGGGCAGGATGGGCGCATGGCATCAACGGTTGAGATCCCGCTGGTGGGCGGCTCGGCCGACGGCGAGCACGTCACCGTCGAGCTGGACCCGCACGGCCGGCCTCCGCTGACCCACCACCACCTCGGTCCGGAGGGCCTGGCCGAGGCGGACATCTACGAGCTGGAGTCGATCGGCACGGACGGCCAGCAGTGGCGCTACTGCTGGCGAGGGCCGGCGGTCTGACCAACGGCCGCGCCAGGACGGCGAGGGACGGCAGTCTGACCGGCCGCGGCGCCGGAACGGCGAACGCCACGGCCGCCGGGCGCGCCCAGCCAAACTCCCGGGCGGATCGCCACGACACGCGGCAGCCGGATGCTGACCCGGCGGGTCAGGCGCCGACCTCGACGAGGGAACGGCTGCGCAGGCTCTCCAGCACCGCCCGGGTCACCTGTGAGGTGCCCCGCGCCTCCTCGCAGACCTGCGCCACCCGCTGAGCAGTGGTCTCGGCACGCTGGTCGCGTTCGTCCCACAACTGGTCCACCTCGGCCAGCAGCGGACCCTCCACCTCCCGCTCCACCCCGCGCAGCGCCGGCACCCCCAACCGCTGGGCCAGGTCGAAGACCTTGCCGGCGTACGGCAGGGGCAGGAACGGCGTACCCATCATCGCGGCGAAGATCAGGAAGTGCAGCCGCATGCCGACCGCCAGGTCGAAGTGGCGCATCAACCCGAGCACCTGCTGCGGCGTGTAGGTGCCGTGCAGGATGCGACCCCGCTCCGCGGCGATCATGTGCGACAGCACGCCGTGTGAGTGCCGGATGTCGTCACGCTCCATCGGCACGAACAGCACGTGCGCGTCGATCCGGTGCACCAGGAAGTCACCGATCTGGGCCAGCAGCCGGTGGTAGCCGTCCACGTCGAGCCGCTCCGCAGCCCGGCCCGGCTCCCGCACGCTCATCCCGACCAGCCGCTTGCCGGCCGGCACGCCCTCCTCGCGCAGCAGTTCCGCGGGGAACTCCTGGGGTTCCAGCAGGAACGCCGGGTCGGCGGTGACGGTGATCGGGTTGAGCAGCCCGGCCTCCTCCAGCACCATCCGCGACTCCTGGTCGCGTACGGTCACCTGGGCGGCGCCGGCCAGCGTCTCCCGGACCATGCCGGTGTCCACCATCTCGCTGAGTGGCCCGACGCCGACGGCGTAGGTCAGCAGCGGCAGGCCACGCTCCTGCGCGACCCGGACCACCCGCAGGTAACGGCGTGCCTCCTTGTCGTAGAGGATGCCGCCGCCGCCGAGGATGAGCAGGTCCAGTTGGGAGAGCACCAGGGCGGAGTCGGTACGGCTGACCCCCTCCCAGGGCACCGCCTCCACGTCCGGGTGAGCCAGCCGGGTGTGCTCCGGGTCGCGCGAGAAGACGATGATCCGGGCGTTCGGCTCCTGCTGCCGCAGGTCGGTCAGCAGGCCGGTGAGAATCGCCTCGTCGCCGAGGTTGCGCCCACCGTACGAGCCGAGCACGCCGATGGTCAGTCCGGCACGCGTCATCCGTCGCTCCTCCCCAGGTGCGTCCGCCTCCACGTTTTCCCCGTTGCACCACTGAACAGTCATCGCCGTACCGGGGATGACTCCGGCGCCGCTCGGCAGCGGACCCGGGAGCCTCAGGCGCCGGTCGGGCACCCGGCGGTCAGGCGGGACACCAGGGCGGCAACCACCTCGTCGGGGTCGAATCCGGCGTCGATCGAGGTGGTGAGCAGGTCGAGCAGGAGCCCGTCCACGGCGTAGTGCAGCAGGGCCACCTCGAACGCGCCGCCGGGCAGTCCGGCGGCGACGTGGAACGCGACGTCCTCGCGGTAGCCCCGGCGCAGCGTGTCGCCGAGGATCCGGGCCAGATCGGGGCGGCGGGCCGTCTCCAGGCGCAGCTCGATCAGGGCGCGGGTGAGTTCCGGGTGTCGGGTGGTCCGCTCGACGACATACCGGACGTAGTCGGTGAGCAGGGCCGGCGACGGTTCCCGCTTGGCCAGTTCGGCCAGGACTGCGTCGTCGGGGGCGAACCGTTCGAAGATCCGCTCTCCGAGCGCGCCGAGCAGGGCATCGCGGGAGCGGAAATAGTTGGAGGCGGTGCCGACGGGCACTCCCGCCTCGGCGTCAACGGCCCGGTGGGTGAGTCCCCGGGCACCGTTCGCCGCCAGCACCCGCAACCCGGCGTCCGCCAGGGCCGCCCGCCGCTCGGGGTTTCGCGCCACGAAGAAACCCTAGCAGGAACCACGACAGGTGTTGTAGATTGTCGAACCACAACATCCGTAGTGTTTGGAGTACCGCTTGCGCAAGCTCGTGTACTACGTGGCCAGCACCATCGACGGCTTCATCGCCGCCCCCGACGGGTCGGCCGAGTTCTTCGGCCTCGACCCCGAGGTGGCGCGGCACCTCGCCACGCACTGGCCGCAGACCTTCCCGACCTTCGCCCACTCGCAGCTCGGCATCGACCGCCCGCAGGGCCGATTCGACGCGGTGGTGATGGGCCGAGCCACCTACGACCCCGCGCTGAAGCTCGGCGTCACCAGCCCGTACGCCCACCTGAAGCAGTACGTCTTCACCCGCTCGCTCCCCCCGTCGGACGACCCGGCGGTGGAGATCGTCTCCGCTGACCCGGTGGCCTTCGTCCGCGACCTCAAGCAACGCTCCGGCGGCGACATCTGGCTCTGCGGCGGCGGCCAACTCGCCGGCCAACTGCTGTCCGAAGTGGACGAGCTGGTCGTCAAGCTCAACCCGATCGTCGCCGGCAGCGGCATCCCGCTGGTTGCCCGTGCCTTCGACCCGCAGCACCTGGCTTTGGTCGACGCCACACCCGTCGGCGGCGGGGTGGTCGTGCTGCGCTACACGCGGTCGACCGCACCAGGGCGCGCCCGGCGCCGCCCTTAGCGCGGGCCGGGCCGGTCAGTGGGTGGGGGT
>NZ_POTY01000280.1 GCF_003236315.1 Micromonospora craterilacus | reverse complement strand
CCAGCGTGCTGCTCCGGCCCGGGGCGGCCGTGCTGGACCGCGGCTGGTCACCCGCACCCCCCACGGGGTACGGCTGGCTGCCGCTGCTGGCCGGCGTCGCGTTGGTCGAGGCGGTGACCCGGCTGGCCGAGATGGACGCCACCCTGAAGTGGCCGAACGACCTGCTGATCGACGGGGCCAAGTGCGCCGGGATTCTCGCCGAGGCGGTGCCGGGCCCCGGGCCGGGCGATCCGCCCGCGGTCGTGCTCGGTATCGGGCTGAACGTCACGCTGCGCGCCGACGAGTTGCCGGAGCACCCGACCGGCCTGGCCGCCACCTCACTGCAACTGGCCGGCGCGGCGGCCACCGACCGGGATCCGCTGCTTCGTGCCCTGCTCCGGTCGGTCGCCGACTGGTACGACCGGTGGCGCGCCGCCGGTGGGGACGCGGTGGCCAGCGGCCTGCGGGACGCGTACCTGGCGGTCTGCGGCACGATCGGCCGGGAGGTGCGGGCGCTGCTGCCGGACGGCACCGAACTCACCGGCACCGCCACCACCGTCGACCCCGACGGTCACCTCCTGCTCAGCACCCCCGCCGGCGAGCGTTCCCTCCCCGCCGCCGACATCCTCCATCTCCGCTGACGCAGGGTCGGCCGCGTGGCGGATGTGAGCGGGTGGCGGTGGGGGGTTACGGTCTGCGCGTCCGTTCCTGCGAGGAGGTTTCCGTGGCGTTCCCCGAGGACGTGCTCACCGAGGACGAGCACGTCGTGCTGCACCTGCACCCGCACTGGAAGGCCCTGGTCCGGCCGGTGGCGGTGCTGGTGTTCGCCATCGCCGCGGTGGCGGCCGGCGTCGTGTTCCTGCCCTCCGGTGGGGGTGGCTCGATCACGCTCGCCGTGATCGGCGGTCTGGCGGTGCTGGCCGTGCTGCTGCTGTCGGCGTGGCCCTACATTTCCTGGCGCACCACGCACTACCTGTTCACCAACGAGCGGGTGGTGCTCCAGCACGGGGTGTTCTCCCGGGAACGGCGGGACATCCCGCTCAGCCGGGTCAACGACCACTCGATGAACCAGCAGTTCATCGGGCGCCTGCTGGGTTACGGCACGCTCACCATCGAGTCAGCCGGTGAGCGCGGTCAGTCCGTGCTGCCCGACGTGCCGAAGGTGGATCGGGTCCAGACGAAGCTCTACGAGCTGGTCGAGGCGTTCCATGACAAGCACTCGCTCGGCGACGGCGAACTGCGCGAGATTCTCGCCGAGCGGGACAACAAGGGCTGATCCCCGCCGGATCAGCGGCGGCGGAAGCGGCGCTGGGCGGGAGCGGGCTGGAGCTGGGCGGCCAGTTCGGCCTCCAGCTCCTTGTCCAGCGCCGCAGTCAGCTCGGCCTCGGCGCTCAGTGGCGCGGGCCGGGGTTGGACCGGCTGGGTGGTCACGCCGGGCCGGCTGGCGGGTGGCTCCTCTTCCTCCAGCTCGGTGATGGACTCGGCGAGTTCGGCCACCGGGTCCATCCCGGCCATCGTGTCCCACTCGTCGCGCGGCAGGCCCTGCCAGGTCTTCTCCGCCTCGACGGGGGCCGCGGGTTGGAAGACGAAGGTGCGGTACGACCAGAAGCGGAACAGGGTCGCCAGCACCACACCACCGGTCTTGGCGATGTTCAGTGCCAGCAGGCCGGTGACGCCCAGCCCGTACTTGGCGGCGGCGAGTACGCCGAGTTCGATCAGTAGACCAACCCCGTTGAAAAGGAAAAACAGGGCGTATTCCCGCTGCATGGCCGACTTCGGACGGTCGCGGTACGTCCAGTGCCGATTCATCAGATACGACGTGATCGTCGCCACTATCGTGGCGACAACCGTCGCCTTCAGTTGGCCGTCGACAAAAACGGTGAGTGCGAGCGCGTTGAACACGGCGTAATTGATGACCGTGTTGACGCCGCCGACCAGGCCGAATTTGAGCGCCTCATGGATGAACTTCTGCCAGCGCTCAGGCAGCAGACGGACAAGAGGCATGCGCAACACCTTAGGGCAGTGGGCGGGAACCGGCTGGCTCCGGCCGGACGGGTGGGCGGCAGGTCACGCCCCGCGGTCCCGGTTCACTTCCGCAACGGTGGGGGTTCCCGCATCCACGAAGACGAACCGTCGGTAGGACCAGAATCGGAACAGCGTCCCGAGCCCGGTGCCCACGACGAAGCTGGCGACGTTGTCGGCCAGTCGGGTCTGGAAGACCTGCGGCCAGATGCTGCCCAGCCCGTACCGGCTGACCGCCAGGCAGGCCACCGCGATGCCCAGGCCCACCGCGTTGAAGAAGAAGAACAGCGCGTACTCGCGGGCCGGGTTGGAGCGCTTGCGGTGCCGCCAGGTCCAGAACCGGTTGCCCAGGAAGGCGAAGGTCGCGGCGATCACCGTGGAGATGGTCTTCGCGGTGAGCTGTTCGACCTGATGCAGGCTGATCAGGTAGTTGAACAGGGCGAAGTCGATGAAGAAGGCGATCCCGCCCACAGTCGCGAACTTGCTCAACTCCCGTACGAGGTGACCGAACCGGTCGAGCAGGGAGTGGACCAGACCCGAGCGGGTCTGCCGGGAGCCTGGCTCCCCGGTCATCGTGGCGGCCACCGTGCGAGCGTACCGGTTGACGGGCTCACGAACGGGTAGCAACGGCTACCGGGGTCCACCGGTGCGGCGGCGCGGACGGGCACGAACGGAGCGTAACCGGATCTGTCGAATCCGGAGTCGCTTTGCCCTTCCGGTCGTCCGGTCGGAAAGCGGTCGCGCGGCTCGCGCCCGGGGCCACCGGCGGGAGGTTCGCCGCAGGATTTGCGTGAAACTGCGCGTGAAAGCGGGTAAAGGCTCGTGATGCCGCAGCGTGGCCGCACCTTGTGCAGTTCTTCACAACCAGTCCCACTGACTGGAGAGGTCCATCGGTTTACGCTGAGCCCAATCCCAGGTTTCCACGAAGGCGAACCGCATCGCGGCGCCGAGACTCGTGCACTCCATAGACAGGTCAGCGTCGACCACAAGGAGATGTGTCATGGTTGCTCCGGCCACTGTTCGGGGTATCGACCAAGCCCCGACGTCCCACCCCAAACTCCTCGCCTGGGTCCGTGAGGTCGCTGAACTGACCACGCCCGAACAGGTCGTCTGGGTGGACGGGTCCGATCAGGAGTGGCGTCGCCTCACCGATGAGCTGGTCGAGGCCGGCACCATCACCCGGCTCAACCCCGAGAAGAAGCCCAACTCGTTCTACGCGCGAACGGACCCGACGGATGTCGCCCGGGTCGAGGAGCGTACGTTCATCTGCTCCGTCGACGAAGCGGACGCCGGCCCCACCAACAACTGGATGGCGCCCGCCGAGATGAAGCGGACCATGACGGATCTGTACCGCGGTTCGATGCGCGGACGGACCATGTACGTCATCCCGTTCGTGATGGGACCGGTCGAGGCCGAGAGCCCCATGTTCGGTGTGGAGATCACCGACAGCCCGTACGTGGTCGCCTCCATGCGGATCATGACCCGGATGGGTGCCAAGATCCTTGAGGCGATGGGCGACGACGCCGACTTCGTGCACGCCCTGCACTCGATCGGCGCGCCGCTCGCCCCCGGCCAGCAGGACGTGGCCTGGCCGTGCAACGACACCAAGTACATCTCGCACTTCCCGGAGACCAGGGAGATCTGGTCGTTCGGCTCCGGCTACGGCGGCAACTCGCTGCTCGGCAAGAAGTGCTACTCGCTGCGGATCGCCAGCGTAATGGGGCGCGACGAGGGCTGGCTCGCCGAGCACATGCTGATCCTCAAGATCACCTCTCCGGAGGGGCGGGTCTACCACATCGCCGGCGCCTTCCCGTCGGCCTGCGGCAAGACCAACCTGGCCATGCTGGAGCCGACCATCCCAGGCTGGAAGGTCGAGACGATCGGCGACGACATCGCCTGGATGCGTTTCGGTCCGGACGGCCGGCTCTACGCGGTCAACCCGGAGTACGGCCTGTTCGGCGTCGCGCCCGGCACGGACTGGAAGACCAACGCCAACGCCATGCGGACGCTGGACCGGGGCAACTCCATCTTCACCAACGTCGCCCTCACCGACGACGGCGACATCTGGTGGGAGGGCATGGGTGAGCCGCCGGCGCACCTGATCGACTGGAAGGGCAACGACTGGACGCCGGAGAGCGAGAATCTCTCCTCGCACGCGAACAGCCGGTTCTGCACCCCGATCACCCAGTGCCCGATCCTCGCCGAGGACTACTACGACCCCAACGGGGTGCCGATCGACGCGATCCTGTTCGGCGGCCGGCGTAAGGACACCGTCCCGCTGGTGACCGAGGCCCGGGACTGGGTGCACGGCGTCTACCTCGGCGCCACGCTCTCCTCGGAGACCACCGCCGCCGCCTCCGGCGCGGTCGGCGTGGTCCGCCGCGACCCGATGGCGATGCTGCCGTTCATCGGCTACCACGGTGGCGACTACTTCCGGCACTGGATCGAGATGGCCAAGGGCGCCGACGGCGACGAGTCGAAGCTGCCGAGCGTCTACTACGTCAACTGGTTCCGCAAGGACCCGGAGGGCAACTTCCTCTGGCCCGGCTTCGGTGAGAACTCCCGGGTGCTCAAGTGGATCGTCGAGCGGCTCGAGGGCCGGGCGGAGGCGGTGGAGACCCCGATCGGCATGGTCCCGGCGCTGGACTCCCTCGACGTCGAGGGTCTGGACATGACGCCGGAGGACGTCCGGATCGCGCTGAAGGTCGACCCGGACGAGTGGCGCGACGAACTGCCGCTCGTCACCGAGTGGTTCGAGAAGTTCGGCGACAAGCTGCCCGGTGTCCTCTGGGCCGAGCTGGACGCCCTGCGTGCCCGGCTCGACGCGGAGCCGCAGCGGGGGGTGTGATCGACGCCGGATCCGGGCATCATCGGATCCCATGAGGACGGCCGCCGAGACCGAGGTCCGGCGGCCGTCCGCCGTCCGGGTGCTGACCGCGCTGCTCGCGGTGACCGCCGCGGCCACCGTCGTGGTCGAGGTGCTCAACTGGTGGTACGCCCCGGAGCAGGGCTTCGGGCTCGCGGTACGGACCGGCTGGGCGATGCTGCGTTCGTTCGGCTTCCTGCTGCTGATCGGGCACGTGCGTCGCGGCCGGACGGTGGCCCGCCCGTTCGGCCTGATCCTCGCCGTCACCACCGTCTTCGCGGTCGGCCGGCTGATCGTGCCCCGGCAGGGTGTGCCGCCGCTGCCCGGGTTGCTCGGCTTCGCCCTGCTCACCGCGCTCTGCGCGGTCGTGGTCTGGCTGCTGTACCGGTCCCCGGCGCTCGCCGGGCATCTGGTGCGGCACCGGCCCCGCCTGGTCATCGACCGGTCCGGCATCTCCTGGCGGGAGACGCCGCCGCGTCGGCCGGAGGCGAACGCCTGGCTGCTGACCAGCCGGGTCGCCGCGTTCACGTACAGCCCGCTGATGCTGGTCCCGGCGCTGGTCGCCGCGGCGGCGATCCTGGACGGGGGGCTGCTCGCCGTGCCCGCGGTGCTGTTCTGGCTGGGCGCCGGCATCGCGACCAGCTACCTGGTGCTGTTCTGCACCGCCTTCCTGATGCGTGGCCGGCGGTGGGCGGGCACTCTGCTCGTCGTGGTCACCGTCGCCGTGCTCGCCGTCGACCTGCCGCTGTGCTGGTGGCTGCTCGGCGTCGACGGCCTGGTCCGGGACGGCGCGCCACTGGTCGCCGCCGCCGGCCTCGCCGTGTACGGAGTGCGACGCTCCGCCCGCACCGCGGCCCCGAACCGGCCGGCACCCACCCGGCCTGCGCCCGCCTGAATCCGCCCCCGGTCCGAGCCCGCTCCGGCCAGAGTCTGCCCAGCCTGGGCCCACCCTGCTCGGTACCGTTGGCCCGTTCCGGTTCGGCATCTCGGCGCGACATCGGCCTCCGGCACACTGATCTGCCCGGCGGCTCGCTACCCTGAAGCTGATGACTCTGCGGAAAATTCTCTACTCCGTGTACGAGCGGCGGCTGACCGCCAAGCTCGCGGGCCGTCCGGTACCCCGACATGTAGGCGTGATGTGTGACGGCAACCGCAGATGGGCCCGGGAGATGGGCTTCGTCGACCCGAACGACGGGCACCGGATGGGTGCCGAGCGGATCAAGGAGTTGCTGCGCTGGTGCGACGCCGCCGGCGTGGGGCACGTCACACTCTGGCTGCTCTCCACCGACAACCTCTCGCGTCCGGCGGCGGAACTGGATCCGCTGCTCCAGATCATCGAGGACCTGACCACCGAGCTGGCCGAGGCGGGCAATCCCTGGCGGCTGCGCATGGTCGGTGCGCTCGACGTGCTGCCGGCGCAGCACGCGGCGGCGCTCAAGGCCGCCGAGGAGCGGACCCGTGAGCGCAGCGGCGGTGCACAGGTCAACATCGCGGTCGGGTACGGCGGCCGGCGGGAGATCGCCGATGCGGTCCGTTCGCTGCTGCTGGAACACGCGGCGAACGGCGGCACCCTGGAAGACCTGGCCGGCTCGCTCGACGTCGACGACATCTCGGAGCACCTGTACACCCGGGGGCTGCCGGACCCGGATCTGATCATCCGGACCAGTGGCGAGCAGCGCCTCTCGGGCTTCATGCTGTGGCAGTCGGCGCACTCAGAGTTCTACTTCTGCGAACTCAACTGGCCGGATTTCCGGCGGGTCGACTTCCTCCGCGCCCTGCGCTCGTACGCCACCCGCCAGCGCCGCTTCGGCGCCTGACCCGCCCCGCCAGCGCCGTCGCGCGCCGGGAACAGGTCGAGCGCCGCCTCAGCTGAGGTGGTGGACGGCCTGGGTGAGGAAGTCGCCCAGCGCGGCCGGCGAGTCGATGGTGAGGTCGGCGGCCTCGGCGACCTCGTCGCCGGTCTCCGGGTTGGCGACGGCGACGCAGACGCCCAGGAAGTCGGGGTCGGCGGCGGCCCGGGCCCGCAGGGCGGCGAAGGCCTTGATGTCGGAGACGTCGTCGCCGAAGTACCAGGCTCCGCCCGCCCCCTGCACCAGCTCGTTGATCACCATGCCCTTGTCCCGGTCGACCGGCGGCTTGACCTCCAGCACCATCCGGCCGACCTGCACCCGTAGGCCGAGTCGTTCGGCCTGCGCGCGCCCCCACTGCTCGACGGTGGTGGCGAGTTGCGGGGCCGTACGCCAGTGCAGCGCCACGGAGAGTCGCTTGTACTCCACGAGGGTGCCCGGTGGCAGTTCGGCGCGGGCCAGTTCGGCGAGTTCGGCCATCGTGGGCACCCAGGGCAGCGCGGCCGGCTCGGTGACGGTCTCACCGCCGGAGTGGCTGTGCTCCAGCCCGTAGAGCCCGTAGAGGTCGACGCCGGTCAGCCCGCCGAAGTGTTCCCGCAGGAACTCCACCGGGCGGGCGGAGACGATCGCGACGCGCCGCATCACCGGGGCGAGGGTCTCGATCGCGGCCAGCACCTTCGGCGCAGGTTGGACCTGCGTCGGATCGTCGGCGACCGGCGCGAGTGTGCCGTCGAAGTCGAAGAAGAGTATGGTCTCGGCCGCCCGGCCGGCGGTGGTCTGCCAGGCCTGGTCGGCGTTCAGCGGGGTCTTCGGCTGCTGGTTGCCCAGATTCAACGGCGGCACGCGCGACAGCGTACCCCGGGTTTCGCCGGCCAATCCTGGCGTGGATCCGGCTTCGGCGGTCGGTGAGATCAGCGTTCGGCGGCTCCCCGTCCACGGCGTCCGAACGGCACCACGGCGGCCTCCTGGCCGTGGCTGAGCAGGTAACCCTCCACGAATCCGGTGTTCCGGTCGCCGGTGTGTGCCTCGATCTCCCGGAGCCGCTCCACCATGAACTCGGTGAGCGCGGTGAGCCGGTCGTTGAGCCGGTCGTGCAGTTCGGCGACGACGGCCAGGACGATCGCGGTGCCCGCAGTGGCGAGCGCGAAGAGGTTCACGAGCAGCGGAAGCTGCCCGCCGTTCAGGGCCAGGGTCACCACGTTGCCGGTGACGCATAACGTCACCGAGACCGTCGCGACCACGACTGCCAACCATTTCAGGGTCATGGAGCAGACCCCCTTCTGTCCCGCAGGGCTGGGTTCGGCCTTGTCCCGTCCCCCCACCGACGACGAGCCCAAGCAGTACGAATACGGACGCTAGCGCGCCCGTTCCTGCCCCGTAGCGAAACGAATGAGGCTGACCTGTCGTTCTTTCGCCATCTGAGGAACTAACTGGCCGCGTCACTTCGCTTTCGGCCGCCAGCCGGCAGGGTTGGGCGGTATGCGAGGTAACGAATGGTTTCCCGGATGTGGAACTTCTCCGCGTCCGAGACGTCGGGGTCGACCAGCCGGCGCAGCAGTGCCTCGACGTCCGGGTCCATCGGCGGCGGGGGCGGGGC
>NZ_POTY01000027.1 GCF_003236315.1 Micromonospora craterilacus | reverse complement strand
GTCGAGAGGTAGACCTGTGCCCACCGCCGCCGACCCGAACACCCGCGCCGCCTCGTACCGGCTGGCCCGGGTCACCACCGAGGTGTTCGCGCCCGCGGTGCTCGCCGCCGTCATGCCCCTGGTCGTCTCGGTGCACAGCACCGCGCCGGCCGTCGTGGCCGGGCTCGGCTGGGCCGCGCTGGCCGTGCTGTTCTGCTCCGCCGTCCCGTACGGCATCATCTGGCTGGGCGTACGGCGTGGTCAGCTGACCGACCACCACATCGGCGAACGCAGCCAGCGCCGCCGGCCCCTGCTCTACGGGTTGCTCTCCGTGCTGGTCGGTCTGGCGGCGCTGGTGCTGCTCGGCGCGCCGGGCCCGCTGGTGGCCATGGTGGTGGTGATGTTCGCCGTCGGGGCCGCCGTCACCGTGGTCAACCAGGTGTGGAAGTTGAGCGCCCACGCGGCGGTCAGCGCCGGTTCGGTGTCCGTGCTGATCGTCCTGTTCGGCGCGGTGGCAGCCCCGCTGGTGGCCCTGGTCGCGCTGGTGGGCTGGTCACGGGTCCGGCTGGCCGACCACACCCTCGGCCAGGTGCTCGCGGGCGCGACGGTCGGCGCGCTCGTCGCCGTCCCGACCTTCGTGCTGCTCAGCTGAGCGCGCCGCCGGTCGTCGGAGCCCCGCCGTCGGCCGGCGGAGTCTCGTCGGCCGCCGTCGGCGTCCCGTCGTCGGCCGCCCGCGACAGTCGGGCCTCCCGCCAGTGGGCCGCCCGCCGGGCGTCCACGGTGTAGCACAGCTCCCGAGGCCCCTCCGGCCGTCCGGCCACCCGGGCGAACGGTAGCCCCCGACCGGCGTAGTCGTAGTGCGCCTTCAGCAGCCGGGTGAGCCCGGCCATCGCGCCGATGATCTTCTTGCGCGGCCGCCCGGTGGCCTGGGCCAGATCCGGCACGGTGAACAGCCGGTCCGGCTCCGCCGCGAGCGCGTCGAGCACCGCCGCCACCGTCCGGTGGGTGGCGCTGCGTCCCTGGCTGAGCCGGCGCAGATCGTCCACCGTCCAGTCCGTTGTCGGCGGCCTCCGCGCCGGCTCGGAGCGGCGCCGGGGCACCGGCGCGACCCGCTGCCGGGCGTCGAGGTCGGCCAGCAGCCGGGCGACGTGCGGGATGTACGCCAGCGGCACCGCCACCAGCACCATGCCCTCCGGGGCGGCACCCGACGCACCACCCACCAGGGGCGGGTACGGCGGCTCTCCCGGCAGCACGTTCACGAGGTCGTCGGCGAGGCGGCGGCCGGCGCGGGCACGAACCGGTACCCAAGGCCGCGGACGGTCACGATCATCGGCGTCTGTTCCCCGTCCAGCGCGAGCCGCCGGCGCAGCCGTTTGATGTGCACCGTCAGGGTGTTGGACGTCTCGTCGGAGACCCCGCCCCACACGGCGGCGAGCAACTGCTCGCGGGTGACCGTCCGCTCGGCGTGGCTCATGAAGAAGTAGAGGAGCCTGAACTCCTTCATCGGCAGCGCCACCGCCTGGCCGTGCAGACGCACCTCGAAGGTGGCCGGGTCCACCCGCAGTCCGCCGAGCTCGATCGGCGGGTCGAGGGCACCGGCGGTCTCCGGGCGGATGGCCCGCAGAATGGGCAGCACCTCCTCGGGCCGGTACGGGCGCCGGACGCAGGCCGTCGCGCCGGCCTTGAGCGCCGCCACGGCGACCCCGCCGTCGTCGTCACCCACCCCGACCACGGTCGGGATGCCGGCCCGACGGGCCAGCAGCCGCACCAGTTCCGTGCTGCTCATGGTGACCAGCCCGGCGGCGACCACCGCGGCGTCCGGTTGCAGGGCGCCCGCGGCCAGCAGCGCCTCGGCGGCGTGCGGGAAGTGGTGTCCCCGTACCCGGTGGTCGGCCAGCTGGGCGACCAGCGCGGCGCCCACGGTCTCGTCGTCGTCCACCACCAGCAGTACGAAACGCCCGTCGGATCGGTGGTCACCCCTGGTGGCCTCGACGAGGTTGTTCATCGCTCACCGGCTCCGGTTCAGGTTCAGGCCCATCGCGACACCCTTGCGCCGCGCAGGACGGTCCGCCGCACTGCAGGACACCGCGCGGTCGGTGGGTACGGGCGAGCGCCTGCGGCGCCGGGCCGCGCCCGGCGGGTCGCCGGGCGCGGCCCGGCGACCCACCATCGACCGCCGCTTCCGGCTCAGCCGAAGCGACCGGTGATGTAGTCCTCCGTACGCTTGTCGGCGGGGTTGGTGAACAGCTTGCCGGTCTGGCTGAACTCGACCAGCCGGCCGTGCCGCACCTGCTTCTCGTCCACCTCGGCGGTGAAGAAGGCGGTGTAGTGGCTGACCCGGGCGGCCTGCTGCATGTTGTGCGTGACGATCACGATCGTGTAGTCGTTCGTCAGCTCGAACATCAGGTCCTCGATCTTCGCGGTGGCGATCGGGTCGAGCGCCGAGCAGGGCTCGTCCATGAGGATGACCTCGGGCTTGACCGCGATCGTCCGGGCGATGCAGAGCCGCTGCTGCTGACCGCCGGAGAGCGCCAGGGCGCTCTTGCGGAGCTTGTCCTTGACCTCGTCCCAGAGCGCAGCCTGGGTCAGCGCCTCCTCGACGTGGTCGTCGAGCCGGCCCTTGATGCCGTTGATCCGCAGCCCGTACGCGACGTTGTCGTAGATGGACTTCGGGAACGGGTTCGGCTTCTGGAAGACCATGCCGATCCGCCGCCGGACCTGGATCGGGTCGACGTCCTTGGCGTACAGGTCCTGGCCGTGGTAGAGCACCTCACCGCTGACCCGGGCCCCGGGGATCGGGTCGTTCATCCGGTTCAGCGCACGCAGCACCGTGGACTTGCCGCAACCGGACGGCCCGATCATGGCCGTGACCTGGTTCTGCTGGATCGGCATCGAGGTGCCCCGGACTGCCTCGTAGCTGCCGTAGTAGACGCTCACGTCGCGCAACTGCATCACCGGTGCGGTGGAGGGCATGACACCGGCGCTCGCGGTGCCGGGAGCGTGGACCGACACGGACGGTCGGCTGGTCAGGTCTGCGTCGTTTCGGGCCATGTCAGCGCTCCTTGATGGCGAATCGGCTGGCGATGAGTCGAGCGATGATCGTGAAGCCGAGCACGATCACGATGAGCGTCAGGGCGGCGCCCCAGGCACGGTCCTGGGCGGCCTCGAAGGGCTGGCTGGCGTTGCGGAAGATCTGTGCCGGCAGCGCCGTGTTGAAACCGTCGAAGAGGTTCGAGTTGGGCGCGAAGACGATGCCCGTCACGATGACGATCGGGGCGGTCTCGCCCGCGGCCCGGGCGACGGCCAGCAGCGAACCACTGGTGATACCGGAGATCGCCGCTGGCAACACCACGGTCAGGGTGGTCTTCCACTTGCGGGCGCCGAGCGCCATGCTCGCCTGCCGCAGCTCGTCCGGGACCAACCGGAGCATCTCCTCGCTGCTGCGGATCACCACCGGCAGCATCAGGCAGGCCAGCGCCAGCGCGCCGGCGAAGCCGGTCTGCTGCCCGACCAGCAACACCCAGGAGATGTAGATGAACACGCCCATCACGATCGACGGCACGCCGGTCATCACGTCGGCCATCAGCCGGATGAGCCGGGCCAGCGGTGACTGCTTGCCGTACTCGTTGAGGTAGATGGCGCCGAAGACGCCCAGCGGGATGGCCATCAGCGCGGCCATCCCGGTGATGAGCAGCGTGCCGACGATCGCCGGCGCCATGCCGCCGCCTTCCCGCCGGTACGAGTTCGGGATGTCCTCGGTCAGGAAGCTCAGGCTCATCACCCCGGAGCCCTTGATGACGACCTCGTAGGTCACCAGGGCGAGCGGGATCACAGCGAGGAGCACGGCCGCCCAGATGGCCGTCGTGGCGAGGTGGTTGCTGAACCGACGACGGCCGGACAGCGCCGCGCGGGTCAGGTCGGGCCCGCCGGCTCCGGCCCGGGTGGTGGGTGGTGCGGTGACGGTCATCTACCTGCTTCCCTTCATCCGCGCCTCGGCCCGGCGGACGATCACCTGGGCGAGCACGTTGATCAGTACCGTCATCGCGAACAGCACCACGCCGAGGCCGATCAGCGCGGCCGTGTAGGTGCCGGTGGACTCGCCGAACTGCTGCACGATGACCGCGGCCATCGTGTTGCCGGGCGCGAACAGGTTCGCCGTGATGTTCGTCGAACCGCCGATGACGAGAGCCACCGCGATCGTCTCGCCCATCGCCCGGCCGAGGCCGAGCATCACCGCGCCGACGATGCCGCCGAAGCTGTGCGGGAAGACCGCGCCGCGGATCATCTCCCAGCGGGTGGCACCGAGCGCGAGGGCGGCGTCCTTGTCGGCGCGCGGCACGGTGCTGAACACCTCGCGGGTGATCGAGGTGATGATGGGCGTCACCATGATCGCGAGGATGATGCCGGCGGTCATGAAGTTGCGGCCGCTGCTCACCTGGCCGAAGAGGCTGCCGAGCACCGGCACGCCGCCGAAGACGTCGTGGAACCACTGGTAGACGGGCACCAGGGCAGGGGCGACGACCAGGATGCCCCACAGGCCGAAGACCACCGACGGGACGGCGGCCAGCAGGTCGATCACGGTCACCGCGGGACCACGCAGCCGGCGCGGCGCCAGCTCGGTGAGGAACAGCGCGATGCCGATCGAGACCGGCACCGCGAACAGCAGGGCGATCAGCGACGACAGGGCCGTGCCGTACGCGAACGACAACGCCCCGAAGATGGCGTCGCCGGTCGCCGGGTTCGGGTCCCAGATCCGCTCGGTGAGGAACCGTGGGCCCATCGCGTCGAACGCGGGCCAGGCTTCCCGGACGGTGGTGATCAGGATCAGCCCGAGGACGGCCAGCACGAGCAGGCCGGTGCCGAGCGTCCACCAGGAGAAGATGCGGTCGGCCCGGGCGCTGCCGCCCCGCTGGGCCAGCGTCGACCGGGAGTCGGGGGACTTGGTAGTTAGGGTCATCTTCACTCCAGCTCAGGTACCCCGCTGGGGACGGGATCGATTCGATCCCGTCCCCAGAGAGAACGCCCTAGCGATCTTGATCCTGATCAGCCCTGGATCTTGTCGACCTGAGCCAGCGCCTTCTCCTTGAGAGAGGCCGGCAGCGGCGCGAAGTCGATCTCCTTGGCCAGGTTCTGGCCGTCATTGAGCAGGTACTTGAGGAAGCCCTTGACCAGCTCCGCCTTGGCGGCGTCGTCGTACTTGGCCTTGACGATGATGAAGGTCGGGGCGGTGATCGGGTACGAGCTGGCACCGGCGGCGTTGAGCGGGTTGTAGCTCAGGTCCGCCTCGACCGCGGCACCCTCCAGGCCGGCGGTGGTGCCCTCCAGCGACGGCTCGACGAACTGGCCGTCCTTGTTCTTGATGGCGGCGAAGCTCAGCTGGGTGGCCTTCGCGTCGCTCAGGTCGACGTAGCCCACGGCGCCGTTGGTCTGCTTGATGATCTGCGCGACACCGGTGTTCTTCTCGCCGCCCTGGGTGCTGGCGGGCCAGGCCACGGTGTCACCGCTGCCCAGCTTCCAGGCGTCGCCGGCGGCGGCGGTCAGGTACTTGGTGAAGTTGTTGGTGGTGCCGGAGCCGTCCGAGCGGTGCGCGACGACGATCGGCGTGTTCGGCAGCTCGACGCCCGGGTTGTCCGCCTTGATGGCGGCGTCGTCCCAGGTCTTGATGTCGGTCTGGAAGATCTTGGCGAGCGTCTCCGGGCTCAGCTGCAGCTTGTCCACGCCCTGCACGTTGTAGGACACCGTGATCGGCGCCGCCACCGTCGGGACGTAGAGGAAGGAGTCGGCGGCCACGCCGTCGGTGTCCTTGACCAGGCTGTCGGTGCCGGCGAAGTCGACCAGACCCTCACCGAACTGCTTTTTGCCGGTGCCCGAGCCAGTCGCGTTGTAGGTGACCGTCACGTTGGCGGCCTCGCCCTTGAAGGCCTCGATGACCTCTTGGTAGTACGCGTCCGGGAAGCTCGCGCCCGACGCCTTCAGCTCGCCGGACAGGCTCGCGTAGCCGTCGCCGCCACTGCCGCCCGACTCCGTGCTGTTGTTGTTGCTACCACAGCCGGTAAGCGCGAGCGCGGCAACCGCGACGCCAACAAGGACGCGCCGCGAAAGCACGTTGCGGTTCACCAGGTAAGCCTCTCTATCGGGATGCAACAGCCCGTCCGGGCCGTACGCGAGTCAAGTTAGGAGGCAGAGGTAGCCGGACTCCCGGCGCCAGATGAACGGAAAGTGAACTTGGCGGCTCGGCTGATGGCCGACGGGCGACGGGATGTGACGTTCGGGGCGCGAGCGCACCGGATGCCCGGAATGGGCGGGTGAGACGTACCTCTCAGAGGCGGATTGTCCCGGTCACCAGGTAGACCACCTGACGCGCGACGTTCACCGCGTGGTCGGCGTACCGCTCGTAGTACCGGCCGACCAGGGCCAGGTCGATCGCCGACTCGACCCCGTACGGCCAGGCGGAGACGAGCATCGACAGCAGGCGCTCCTGGGCGGCGTCGACCTCGTCGTCGTCGAGCCCGAGCTGCATCGCGTCGAGCCGGTCGCGGGTGGCCAGCACGACGGCGGTCTTGTCGGCGATCCGGGCCGCCGCGTCCGCCATCGCGGTCATCAGCGGCACCGCCGGTTCCGGGACCACCCCCACCGGGTGTCGCATCAGGACGATCTTCGCCACGTGCACCGCGAGGTCGCCCATCCGTTCCAGGTCGCTGGCGATGCGCAGGGCACAGAGCACCAGGCGCAGGTCGGAGGCGACCGGCTGGTGCCGGACCAGCACCTGGGGGATCAACGCCTCCACGTCGGCCCGCTGACCGTCGAGCACGGCGTCGCCGACCAGCACCGCCTCGGCCGCACCCCGGTCGACGTCGAGCAGGGCGACGCTGGCACCCCGGATCGCCGCGCTGGCACCCCGACTCATCGTGGCCAGCACACCGGTGAGCCGGTCGAGCTGCTCGTCGTAGCTGTCCCGGCCCATCGTCCCTCCGTCCATCCGGGCCGGTGACGCCCGGCGCACCGGCACCGGTCCGCCGCGCCGGGCGGCCCCGGGTCCTGGCCAGCAACCTACCTGCCGGGCGCACCTCGCCGCCGGACGCCGGTGCCCGCCGGTGGTCAGTCGGCCAGCACGTCCAGCAGCAGCGCCGCCGTCCAGCCGAACGTCGGGGAGCCGAGGCCGGCGCCAGTGTCCGGATGGAAGTACTCGTGGCAACCGGCCCCGACCAGCTCGATCATCGACGCGCGCAGGCCGGCGGCCAACCGGGTGTGCCCGTGCGCGAGCAGGCCCTGCCGGACCAACCAGTTGATGTTCATCCAGCTGGGGCCGCGCCAGTAGCGCAGCGGCTCGAAGTCCGCCGCGGTGCGGTCGTGACTGGGCAACGGGCGGGTCATCCGGGCAGCCAGACCGAACCGGGCCGAGGCGGCCTCGACGAGCACCGCCTCCACCTGCCGGGTCGGCAGGTCGGGCAGGATCAGCGGTGCCAGCCCGAGCACCGTCCGGGCCGGGGTCAGTTGGCCGGTGCGCAGGTCACGCGGGTGGAAGGTGCCGGTCGTCGGGTCGTACAGCCGGTCCACCACCGCCGCGGTGATCCGGGCCGCGCTCTCCCGGTGCGGGCCCGGATCGGCACCGATCTCGCCGGCGATCCCGGCGAGCGCGTGCTCGGCGGCCCCCATCGCCGCGTTGAACAGCGGACACTCCACCAGGAACGGATGCCGGCCGGCCAGGCCGTCGTCCCGGTAGCCCGCCGCCCGGTAGGCGGTGACGATCGCGACGAAACGCGCGTAGTCCAGGTCGGTGGGGCGGTGCGCGGCCGCCGCGTGCACGATGTCCCGCCGCCGGTACGCGCGCATCACCGCCGCCTCGGTCGGCACCGCGGCCAGCGGAGCGTCCCAGGCGGGGCTGTTGTCCAACCCGGACTCCCACGGATGCACGATGCTGGCCAGCCCAGCACCGCCGACGTCGCGGCGGGTGGCGAGGTAGTGCTGCTGCGCGACCAGCCGCGGGTAGAGCCGGCGCAGCGCGGCGAGCCCGTCCGCCGAGGGCGCGATGCGGTACGCGTGCCAGGCGGCCAGGGCGTGCACCGGCGGCTGGACCAGCCCCGAGGTGGCAACCGGAGGTGTCCCGTCGACCGTCGCCGAGGCCCAGAACTCGGGCCCCGGAAAGTAGGCACCGCCGGAGACCGCCGGGTTGAACACGATGTGCGGCACCCGGCCGTCGAGCCACTGGGCCCGGAACAGGCTGGTCAGCTCCCGCCAGGCGCGGTCGGGACGGACGTGGGCCCAGCCGATCGCGATGAACGCGGAATCCCAGCTCCACTGGTGCGGGTACAGGGTGCGGGACGGGACGGTGTGGTCGTGCTCCCAGTTGCCGTCGAGCGTGTCCACCGCCAGCTGCCAGAGGCCGGCGTGGCGTCGGGGCGCGTTGCCGCCCAGGGCACCGCCGGTCGGCACCGCGCCCGACCCGGCCGGTCGGGCAGTCCAGTTCACCATGCGTCACATCCCGGTAGCGCTACGGCTCCAGGATAAGGTAGGAGTCGATCACCGCGCACGGGGGCACCGACGCAGGTCGAGCGACAGTACGAGGCGAAGGAGCCCCGAATGAGGCAGGCACGGCAAGGTCCCACGGGCACCGAGGGTGAGGACTACACCCGGCGGTTGCAGCAGCTCAGCGGGGCGCGCTGGAAGCGGATCCTGGACGTGCAGGCGCCGTATCGGTGGAACCTGCGGCGGCTGCGGCTGGGCCGTACCCTCGACGTCGGCTCCGGCCTCGGCCGCAACCTGATCAACCTGGGCGAGGGCGCAGTCGGGGTGGACCACAATCCGACCTCGGTGGCACACACCCGCGCACTCGGCCTCGAGGCGTACACCACCGAGGAATTCCTCCGCTCCGAGCACGCCCGCCCGGACGCCTTCGACTCGCTGCTCGCCGCGCACCTGCTGGAGCACATGCCGGCCGAGCAGGCGCGCGAGGTGGTCGCGTCATACCTGCCGTTCGTCCGCTCCGGCGGTCGGGCTGTCTTCATCACCCCGCAGGAGCGCGGCTACCGCAGCGACGCCTCACATGTCCGTTTCGTCGGTTTCGCCGAGGCGGCCGAGGACTGCCGGGAACTCGGCCTCACCGTGCTGCGCCAGCACTCGTTCCCCTTCCCCCGCGCCGCCGGCCGGCTGTTCACCTACAACGAGTTCGTGACGGTGGCCCGGCGGCCCTGAGTGCGGCTGGATACGGTGAGCCGATGAGCAACCCGACCCGCTGGGTGACCGACACCGGCCCCGAGCACTCGCAGTGGTACGTCGACCGGTTCCGCCGGATGGCGGCCGAGGGCGTCGACCTGGCCGGGGAGGCCCGGCTGCTCGACACGCTGGTGCCGCCGCGCTCGCGGATCCTGGACGCCGGCTGCGGCACCGGCCGGGTCGGTGCCGAGCTGGCCGTCCGGGGCCACACGGTGGTCGGGGTGGACGCGGACCCGGTCCTGATCGAGGCCGCCCGCGCCGATCACCCCGGACCCCGCTGGCTGGTCGCCGACCTGACGGAGCTGGACCTAGCGGCGGCCGGCGAGCCCGAGCCGTTCGACGCGGCGGTGCTGGCCGGCAACGTGATGGCCTTCGTCGCCGCGGGCACCGAAGGCGCGGTACTGCGCCGCGTCGCCACCCACCTGCGGCCGGACGGGGTGGTCGCGGTCGGCTTCGGCACCGACCGGGGCTACCCGCTAACCGACTTCGACGTCGACTTGGCCGGTGCCGGCCTGCGGCTGGAGCACCGCTTCGCCACCTGGGACCTGCGCCCCTGGCACGACGACGCGGACTTCGCCGTCAGCATCCTGCGCCGCCCCGCCTGACCGTGGCTCGGTGGCTACTCCTGCCATGCACTCCCCTGTCGACCGCGATCGATGGTCAGCCGCCACGCTCGATCCAGGATCGAGTGGCCTGACAGCTGCGGTGAGGCCACTCGATCCAGGATCGAGCGTGATCTCGCTGTCCCGGGACGCGACGGGCAGTCGAACGACAACGCCCAAGGGCGTCGCCAGGGGCTCGAACCCTGACCCTTTGAGATTCAGGCGGGTGCGGCTGGTTTCCGGGCGGCTTCCGGGTCCAGGGTCGCTCCGGCGGGAACCAGGCTGACCAGCCCCGCCGGCAGGCGTACCGGGGTCACCTCGCCGTAGCCGAGCATGGCCGGCACGCCGGCGTCGGCGAGGACGTACCGCCGGCCGAGGTCGGTGACCACGGAGACCGCGCCGCCGGTGGCGCCGGGTGCGGCGACGGACTCGACCACGGCTGCCCGGCCCGGCTCCACCAGCACGTGGTCGGCGAGCGCCGGGCCGGCCGCCCGGCTCGCGGTACGGGGCGCGGCGGCCAGGTCCGGCAGGTCCACGCCGAGCCGCAGCTCGATCGCGCCGGCGTCGTCACCGACCCGCGCACAGAGCACCGGCGAGTCCACGGTGGCCAGTCGGGGCGGTGCGGTCGGTGGTGCGCCGGGCCCGGTGGGGGTGAGATCGGGAAGCTGGGGCAGGGCGGCGAACCGCCCGAGGCTGAGCTGCTCCGGCTCCCGCTGGCCGGTACGGGCGAGCAGCAGGCCGGCCTGCAACTCGGTGATGCCGGCGAGCCCGTCGCGCAGCACCACCGCGTACTGTCGTCCACCGCCGGAGTTGCTCACCAGCAGCACGTCGCCGATCCTGGCGTCGGCGACCCGGGTTGATCGCTCGCCGAGGCCGGGCAGGTCCAGCGGGGCCAGGTCGGTACCGGCCGGCACCGTGTTGAGCAGGGCCGCGGCGACCGGTACGGCCCGGGCCCGGGTGGCCGCCAGCGCGGCCAGCACCCGGTCGGCGTCGCGGATCAGGTGCCGCCGCTGGTGCCGGACCAGGTGCAGCCGGCCGTCGGGGTCGCGCAGCAGCAGCGCGTTCTCGCCGAGCGGCCGGCCGCCCTGGCCGTCGGCACCGATCAGCAGCACCGACCGTGATTCTCTCCGGCCGGCCTCGGCCGCACCGACCGAGCAGACCGTCCACGGCGCGGTGGACAGCCGGTCGGCGGCCGGCAGCGAGTCGGGTGCGTCGGCGATGCCCAGCGGCAGGCCGCGCGGCACCCCGTCGATCGACCGGCGGGACACCAGCACGGTCTTCGGCCGCTCGGCCCCGGTGATCAACAGCGCGGACGCGTAGTTGGTCACCGGGTGCAGCTTCTCCTCGCGGTAGACGAACCGGGCGCCGGACTCCTTCTCGACGATGACCGCGCCGGTGTCCCGCCACTTGGCGCCGCCACCGGTGAACAGACCGTAGAGGGCGGAACCGCCCAGGCCGATGACCGCCACCAGCACGCTGGCCAGTGCCGCGCCGGCGAGCCGGCGGAACGGTGACTGGACCGGATCGGTCTCGCGCATCACCAGCGCGGCCACCGCCCGCTGGATGGTGAACTGGTACGAGTGCAGCTGGTCCTGCCGCGACGGCATGCGGTCCCCTCCGCGAGACGGTCGGGGCACAGGATATGCGTTGCGTCGATGTCTTGAGGACCGTGCGTCGTCGCCGGGACCCACACCCCGGCCGACCGGTAGCATCCGGCCGGTGAGCATCCGTTTCGAGGAACTGGCCTGGCGGCCGACCCCGCTCGGCGAGATCAGTCTGCGCCGGCGCCGGGACCCGCGGCTCGACCTCGACGTGTACGAGGTCAAGCTCGACGACGAGTTCCTGATGTCCAGCCTGTTCACCGCCGGCGAGATCGAGCTGGCCCGGTTGGGGTTGGCGGCGCTGGCCGGGCCGCGCCTGGACGTGGCCGTCGGCGGGCTGGGGCTGGGCTACACCGCCCGCACCGCGCTGGCGGACGACCGGGTCACCTCACTGCTGGTGGTGGAGGCGGTCGAGGATGTCATCGACTGGCACCGGCGTGGCCTGCTGCCGTTCGCCGCCGGGTTGGCCACCGACCCGCGTACCCGGCTGGTGCGGGCCGACTTCTTCGCCCGGGTGGCCGACGGTAGCGGCCTCGACCCCGACGATCCCGGACGGCGTTTCCACGCCGTCCTGCTGGACGTCGACCACTCCCCCCGACACCCGTTGCACCCGAGCCACGCCGCCTTCTACACCACCGACGGGCTGCGCCGGCTGGCCCGGAACCTGCATCCGGAGGGCGTCTTCGCGCTCTGGTCCGACGACCCGCCGGACCCCGTCTTCGAAGCCGCCCTCGCCGAGGTCTTCCCCACCCACCGCAGCCACGTGGTGGCGTTCCCCAACCCGCTGACCGGCGGCCAATCGACCAACACGGTCTACCTCGCCCAAACCGCGTCCTGACCTCAAACCCGCGCCCGCGATCTTGGTACGAAACCGCCCTCTGCGGGGCACTTCCGGACCAAGATCGCTTTGCGGGTCAGGCGCCGACGGTGGCGAGGGTGGGGGTCGGGCGGTCGTCGGTGGAGGAGGTGTCGGAGCGGCGCGGGTTCGGCAGGGCGAGCCGGAAGACCTTCTTCCACGCCGAGAAGACCTGTCGGGGCATCGACCCGGTGGTGTACTTCAGCCCGTACCGGTCGAACAGCGCCCGCACCTCGGGGGCGATCTCCTGGTAGCGGTTGCTCGGCAGGTCGGGGAAGAGGTGGTGCTCGATCTGGTACGACAGGTTGCCGGTCATGATGTGCAGCAGCCGGCTGCCGCTGATGTTGGCCGACCCGAGCATCTGCCGCAGGTACCACTCGCCCCGGGTCTCACCCTCGATCGAGGTCTTCGCGAAGGTCTCCACGCCCTCCGGGAAGTGCCCGCACATGATCACCGAGTGGCTCCACAGGTTGCGGATCAGGTTCGCGGTGAACGTCGCGGCCATGGTGTGGAAGAACGACGGCCCGGACAGCAGCGGGTGGATCAGGTAGTCCTTGAGGACCTGGCGACGGACCTTCCGGCCGGCCGCCCGGAGCTTGGCCCGGAACTCCGGGTTCTTGTGCCGTCCGTCCTTCAGGTTCTTGCCCAGGTCGAGGTCGTACGCGGCCACGCCGTACTCGAAGAAGCAGGCGTTGACGAAGTTGTAGAACGGCTGACCCAGGTAGGCCGGGTGCCAGGGCTGGTCCTCGTCGACCCGCATGATGCCGTAGCCGAGGTCGTTGTCCTTGCCGACCACGTTGGTGTAGCGGTGGTGCAGCTCGTTGTGCGACTGCTTCCACTGCTCTGCCGGGGTGGCATGGTCCCACTCCCAGCTGGTCGAGTGGATTTTCGGGTCACGCATCCAGTCCCACTGCCCGTGCAGGATGTTGTGCCCCATCTCCATGTTCTCCAGGATCTTGGCCACCGCGAGTCCGGCGGTGCCGACGATCCAGGCCGGCGGGAACAGCGAGAACAGCAGCACCACCCGGCTGCTGACCTCAAGCTTGCGCTGAGTCGAGATGATCTTGCGGATGTACGCGGCGTCCCGCTCACCGCGGGAGTCGATCACCCGCTGCCGGATGGCGTCGAGTTCCTTGCCGAGGGTCTCGATGTCCTCGGCGCTCAGGTGAGCGATCGGGTTGTCGGCCTTCTTCTGGATGACAGTCACGTCGGCGGGTCTCCGATCAGATCTCGAGTTCGCAGCGGCCGGCCGCGGCCGACACGCAGGTCTGCACGCGTACGCCGTCGCCCGGCAGCGCGGTGGTGAGCTGCCCGTTGCGCAGGTCACGGACCGCCCCCTGGCGCAGCGGCAGTACGCAGCCGAAGCAGATGCCCATCCGGCAACCCGAGGGCATCAGCACCCCGGCGTTCTCGCCGGCGTCGAGCAGCGGGGTGGCGCCGGCGGCCTCGACGGTCACCGACGAACGCGTGAAGGTGACGGTGCCGCCCTCACCGGTGGTGATCACGGTCGGCCGGAACCGCTCGGTGTGCAGCCGCTCCGCGCAGCCGCGCGACGACCAGTGCTCCTCGGCCGCGTCGAGCAGCCCCACCGGGCCGCACGCCCAGGTCTGGCGCTCCAGGTGATCGGGCACCAGGGAGTCGAGTTCGGCGACGTCCAGCAGGCCCTCGACGGTGGTGTGCCGCTCCACCAGCCGGATGACGCCGCGGTCGGCGAGCTGGCGCAGTTCCGCGCCGAAGACCACGTCGGCCGCGGTGGGCGCCGAGTGGACCAGCACCACGTCGCTGCCGGCCAGTGCGCCGGAACGCAGCATCCCGGCGACCGGGGTGATGCCGCTGCCGGCGGTGAGAAACAGCACCCGCGTCGGCACCGGCTCGGGCAGGACGAAGTCGCCGCAGGCCTGGTCGAGCTGCACGATGGTGCCCGGCCGCACGCGGCGGACGAGATGGTTGCTGACCACGCCGTCGGGAATCGCCTTGACCGTCACCGAGATCGGGTCGGTGCGGCGGCCCGGCGGCGAGGTCACCGAGTAGGCCCGCCACTGGCGTACGCCGTCGACGTCGACACCGAGCCGGACGTACTGGCCGGGGAGGTGCCCGCGCCAGCTGCGCCCGGGTTGGATCAGCACGGTCGCCGCGTCCGGGGTCTCCGGGCGTACGTCGACGATCCGGCCGCGCAGGTCGGCGCCGGCTCGCAGTGGGGCGACCAGGTCGAGGTAGTCCCCGGGCAGTACCGGCGTGGTCACCGTCTCGGCGAGCCGCCAGAGGCGGCGCCGGAGGGACCCCTTGGTGCCCGGTCGCGGGACGGTGGCGGTCATAGGACGATGGTCGCGGCGGGCTGGCATAAAATCTTGGCCAGCGAAGGTAAAGCGATCCATCCCTTTTGTGCGGGGAGAACAACCGTGGCGGAATCCTCCGGCACCACCCATCGGGCGGCCCGCGTCGGGCTGGACCAGCGGGTGGCCTCCGAACTGCGTGATCGGCTACCGCTGGTAGCCGAGCGAACCGTCACTGCGATCACGGCCGAGGTGCCCAGCTATTCCGGCACCCTGACCGGCCAGATGCGGGACAAGATCGAGAACGCGGTGCAGATCGCGTTGGGCACGTTCCTCCAGTTGCTCGAACGATCCCAGGCCAGCGACCCCAGCACCCCGCTGGTCCCGGCGCTGGAGGCCGCGTACGCCCTGGGCAGCGGCGAGGCCCGCTCCGGCCGCAGCGTGGACGCGTTGCTGGCCGCGTACCGGGTCGGGGCGCGGGCCTCCTGGCGGGAGATGGCCGCCGCCACCGTGGCGATCGGGCTGCCCGCGGCGACCGTAGCCGAGTTCGCCGAGCTGATGTTCGCCTACATCGACGAGCTCTCCGCGGCCAGCGTGTCCGGGCACGCCGACGAGCTGGCCAGCGTCGGCCGGGCCCGGCGGCGGAACCTGGAACGGCTCACCCAGCAACTGCTCGCCGGCGAGCCCGAGGACATCCTGGTGCGCAGCGCGGAGCGGGCGGACTGGCCGGTGCCGCAGACCCTCACCGTGGCGCTGCTACCGCAGGCGAAGCTGCGCGGCGCGCTCGCGCTGCTCGACGAGCACACCCTGGAGAGCAGCGAGGAGCTGCCGGCCGGCGACTCCGACGAGGAGACCGCGGTGCTGCTCGTACCGGACGTGCACGGCGACCGGCGGCGGCAGCTTGCCCGGGTGCTGCGCGGGCGCCGCGCGGTGCTCGGGCCGGCCCGCCCGTGGGCCCGGGCCTGCTCGTCGTACCGGCGGGTCACCCGGGTGGTCGCCCTGGGCATCGCCCACCCCGACGACGGTGAACCGATCGACACCGATCGGCACCTGGCCGAGCTGCTGCTCAGCGCCGACGTCGAGGCCCTCACCGACCTGCGCGCCCGGGTCCTGCAACCACTGGCGGCGCTGCCGGCGGCCACCGCGGAACGGCTCACCGAGACGTTGCGCTCCTGGCTGCTGCACCAGGGTCGGCGCGACGACGTGGCCGCCGACCTGTTCGTCCACCCGCAGACCGTGCGGTACCGGATGGGTCAGCTGCGCCAGCTGTTCGGCGAGCGGCTCACCGACCCGCGCAGCCTCCTCGACCTCACGGTCGCGCTGGCGCTACCGGTCGGAGTCGCGCCGGCAGGGTGAGCCGCGGTGGGTCATTCGAGGGTCGTCGGCCCCAGCAGGCGGATCTCCTCGACGTCGAGTCTGGCCTGCAACTCACGGAGCACGGCATCGTCGATCTCGCGGTGGTCGCGCATCCGGGTGACCTCGCGCCGTTTGTGATCGAGCGCGGCCAGCCGCAGCCGGCGCTCGACCTCGCGGGCGGCCGCCGACTCCTCCTCCTGCGCGGCCTGCACGTCGCCGAGGTGGTTCTGGTACTCGGTCTGGAGGCGCTGGGTGACGTCCTGATCGGCGCCGACCCGCTCGGCGATGTCCGGCAGCGCCGCGAGGGTGACCTGAGTGGCCCGCGCCTGCGCCTGTCTCGTCTCGTCGGCGTGCTCCGGGTCACCGGAGAGTTTGGCCCAGCGCATCAGCAGCGGCAGGGTGGTGCCCTGCACGAGCATCGTCAGCAGGATCACCGTCGCGACGCAGAAAATGATCAGGTCGCGTTCCCGTACCGGTTGGCCGTTGGAGGTGGTCAGCGGGACGGCGAGCGCCGCCGCGAAGGAGACCGCGCCGCGGAACCCCGCCCACCCGGCCACCGTACGCACCCGCCAGTTCACCCACCGGGCACCCCTGGCCCGGCGCCGATCGACCAACCAGGCGACTGCGGCCGTCAGGTTCAGCCAGAGCATCCGGACCGCGAGCAGCACGACGGCCACCACGAGCGCGATGACGATCGCGCGCATCAGCGAGGTGCTGTTGACCGCCCGGACCGCCCGCGGGATCTGCATGCCCACCAGCACGAAGAGTCCGCCGTTGATGAGGAACGTGGTGAGGTCCCAGAACGACAGTGCGAGCACCCGCGACCGGGCCCGGATCACCCGGGGGCTGGCGATGACGAGCATCAGCCCGGACACCACCACCGCCAGCACACCGCTCTCGTGGATGGCTTCGGCGAGGAAGAACGCGGTGAACGGGGTGAGCACGCTGAGCGCGCCCTCCCGCAGCGGGTCGTCCAGACGCTTACGGACCAGGATCACCACAAAGCCGACCAGCACGCCGGCCGCGATGCCGCCGAGGAACGACAGGCTGACCCGCCCGACGAGCGCGAACGCGTTCGGGAACGCGCCCCCGCCGAGCAGCCCGAGCGCGACGGAGAACAGCACCAGGGCGGTACCGTCGTTGATCAGGCTCTCGGCGTGCAGGGTGGTGAGCAGGCGTCGGGGCATCCGCTTGGCCAGGCCGGCCACGGCCGCGGCGTCGGTCGGGGCGAGCACCGCGCCGAGCACCCAGGCCGCCGCCGGGTCGACGCCGAACCGCTGCACGACCAGCGACACCGCCACCATCGTGACGCCCACCAGCCCGATCGCCAGCAGGGCGATGTACACGACGTTCGCCCGGATCTCCCGCAGGCTGCTGGTCAGGCTCTCCCGGTAGAGGATGGCCGGCAGGAACAGCAGCAGCACCACCTCGGGTTCGAGCATCACGTGACTCAACGCCGGTATCAGCGCCAGCAGCGCGCCGAAGATGATGAGCAGTACCGGCGGCGCGACCCGGTACCGGCCACCGAGCGTGGTGCCGACGAGCACGGTGACGCCCAGCGTGATGATCAGCAGCAGTGCGCTCACGTCACCCCCCGTTCGCCGCCCCTCACATGGTGGTACGCCCACCGGCCGGGCAACCGCCGTTTCCGCAGACCACGGCCGTGCGGGGGGCCGACCCGGCAGGCGTGTGCGCGAGGTGCCGGCGGCGGGACCCGCCGGTCCGGGGTGTTCCGCCCGCGCGATCTAGGATCGCCTCGACGACCACGACGAATGCCGCGGCCGGCCGATCGGGGGACGAGATGACGGGGACCATCGCCGAACAGGTCCTGGACAACCCGGTGTGGGCGGCGCTGAGCGGCGCGCACCAGGGGTTCGCCGAGCGGCACGGCCACGCGGCGCGCTACCAGCAGGACGTCTCGCCGTTCCACGCGGTGGCCGACGCCGACGACCCGGCCGCCTGGGCCGACCTCGCGGCGCTGGCCGGCCCGGGGGCCGTTGTCTGGATGGCCGGCGACGCGGGCCGGCTGCCCGCCGGGTGGACCGTGGACCAGCAGATCGACGGGGTGCAGCTGGTCGACGACGCGGCCGAGGCCGCCGTCGACCCGGAGGCGCTGCGGCTGACCACCGCCGACGTACCGGAGATGCTCGACCTGGTCGCCCGCACCCGGCCGGGGCCGTTCCTGACCCGCACCGTCGAACTCGGCCACTACCTGGGCATCCGGCGGGGCGGGGCGCTCGTCGCGATGGCCGGCGAGCGGATGCGGCTGCCCGGGTGGATCGAGATCAGCGCCGTCTGCACCGCGCCCGAGGCGCGCGGTCAGGGCCTGGCGGGCCGCCTGATCCAGGCGGTCGTGGCCGGCATCCGGGCCCGCGGCGACCGACCGCTGCTGCACGCGGCGGCGGACAACACCGGGGCGATCCGGCTGTACGAGGCGCTCGGCTTCACGCTGCGCCGGCAGATCCTGTTCCGGTCGGTGCGGACGCCGGATGCCGACCCGGCGGCCGGCTGACTCGCGCGCCCACCGGAGCGGGCGGCCGTGCTGCGCCGGGCCGGCGGCCTGTGGGAGCAGCACGCCGCCGAGCTGGGTGACTGGCTGGTCCGCGAGGCCGGGTCGATCCCGCCGAAGGCCGGCGTCGAGACGGCCACCGCGGCCCAGGAGTGCTACGAGGCGGCCGGGCTGGCCTCGCACCCGCTCGGCGAGATCATCCCGAGCGCCCAGCCACGGCTCAGCCTGGCCCGCCGGCTGCCGGTCGGCGTGGTCGGCGTCATCGCGCCGTTCAACCTCCCGCTGATCCTGGCCATCCGCTCGGTCGCGCCGGCGCTGGCGCTGGGCAACGCGGTGGTGCTCAAGCCGGACCTGCGCACCGCGGTCTCCGGCGGGCTGGCCATCGCCCGGGTCTTCGAGGAGGCCGGGCTGCCCGAGGGGCTGCTGCACGTGCTGCCCGGCGGGGTGGACACCGGGGAGGCGCTGGTCGCCGACCCGCACGTCCGGGTGGTCAGCTTCACCGGGTCGACCGCCGCCGGCCGCAAGGTCGGCGAGGCCGCCGCCCGGCACCTCAAGCGGGCGCACCTGGAACTCGGCGGCAACTCCGCCCTGGTGGTACTCGACGACGCGGACCTCGACCTCGCCGTGTCGGCCGGCGCGTGGGGTTCGTTCCTGCACCAGGGGCAGATCTGCATGACCACCGGCCGGCATCTGGTGCACGAGAGCCTCGCCGAGCGCTACGTCGCCGGGCTCGCCGAGAAGGCCGACCACCTGCCGGTCGGCGACCCGGCCAAGGAGCAGGTGGCGCTCGGGCCGATCATCGACGAGGTCCAGCGCGACAAGATCCATTCGCTGGTCACGGCGAGCGTGGACGCGGGTGCCCGGCTGGCCGCCGGCGGCACGTACGACGGGTTGTTCTACCGCCCGACCGTGCTCGCGGAGGTCACCCCGACCACCCCGGCGTACGCGCAGGAGGTCTTCGGCCCGGTCGCTCCGGTGCTCACCTTCGGCGACCTGGACGAGGCCGCGGCGCTGGCCGGCGGCACCGAGTACGGGCTGTCGCTGGGCATCCTCAGCCGCGACGTGACGAAGGCGATGGCGCTGGCCGACCGCATCCCGAGCGGCATCGTGCACATCAACGACCAGACCGTCGCCGACGAGGCGGTGGCCCCGTTCGGCGGCGTCGGCGCCTCCGGCACCGGTTCCCGGTTCGGTGGGGCGGCGGCGAACGTGGCGGCGTTCACCGAGACGCAGTGGCTGACCGTGCGGGGCGACATCACCCGCTACCCGTTCTGAACGTCGCGGGCGCCCACAGGATCGCCGGGTGAGGTCGGCTTTCATCCAGTGAAAGCGCGGGTCCCGACCGCGAGGGCGGCGCGGGACCATACGACCGCGCCGTCCTTCGTCGCCAAGGGAGGTTCGATCGGATGCCGTTCGCCCGTGACCAGTGGTACGTGGCCGCCTACAGCAGCGAGGTCGGGCGGGACCTGCTCGCCCGCACGGTGCTCGGTGAACCGTTGGTGCTGTACCGCAGCGAGGCCGGGGAGGCGCTGGCGCTCGCCGACCGCTGTGTGCACCGGCGCTACCCGCTGTCGGAGAGCCGCCTCGACGGCGACAACATCGTGTGCGGCTACCACGGCTTCACCTACGACCCGACCGGCGCCTGCGTCTTCGTACCGGGCCAGCAGCGCATTCCGCGTACCGCACGGGTCGCGGCGTATCCGGTGGTGGAGCTGGACACGTTGGTGTGGGTGTGGATCGGCGACCGGGACCGGGCCGACCCGGCGGCCGTCCCCCGTGCGCCGTGGCTGGACGACCCGCGCTACACCGTGGTCCGCGGGATGGCGCCGCTGAACGCGCGGTACGGCCTGCTGGTGGACAACCTCATGGATCTGTCCCACGAGACGTACCTGCACGGCGGCTACATCGGCACACCCGAGGTGGCGAACACGCCGATCACCACGGAGGTGGACGAGGAGCGCGGCATCGTCTACGTCAGCCGGCACATGGACGACGCGGAGTGCCCGCCCTTCTACGCCCGCTCGACCGGCATCCAGGGCCGGATCACCCGATGGCAGGACATCGAGTACCGCCCGCCCTGCCTGTACCTGCTGCACAGCCGGATCGCCCCGCAGGGGGTCTACCCGCCGGCCGAGGGTGCGGACAGCGACGCCTTCCACGCCGAGATCGTGTACGCCATCACCCCGTCGACCGAGCACACCACCTACGACTTCTGGGCGGTCGCGCGGGACTTCGCCATCGACGACGAGTCGGTCAGCGAGTACCTGCACCAGAGCAACCACACGGTGGTCATGCAGGACGTCCAGGCGTTGAACATCCTGGAGCAGGTGATCGCCGCCGAGCCGGAGCGGTACCAGGAACTCAGCATCAACATCGACACCGGCGGGCTCGCCGCCCGACGCCTGCTGGCCCGGATGGTCGGCTCGGGGACGGTGGGGGCACCGCTTTGACCGCGCGGGCCGGCACGCTGACCGGCGACCGGGTGTACCGGATCCACTGGTTGCCGGGCACCGACACGCTCCGCGGCACCTGCCACTGCGGGGCAGAACGGATCGCCGAGGAACCGGTGGAGCTGTGGGAGTGGCTGCTCGGCCATCCGCGCGGCCACCAGTCGGCAGAGACGGTCGCGCCGGCGCCACGGTCGCCGGCCCGGCCGGCGGTGCCGGCATGACCGTAGGTGAGCTGACCGGTCTGGAGTTGGTCGTCGCCCGCCGGGAGCCGGTGGCGACGGGCGTCGTCGTGCTGACCCTTTGCCGCCCCGGCGGCGGCGACCTGCCCGACTGGTCCCCGGGCGCGCATGTCGACCTGGAGCTGGCTGCCGGGCTGGTACGCCCGTACTCGCTCTGCGGTGACCCGGCGGAGCGCACCGCGCTGGAGCTCGCGGTGCAGCTCGAGCCCGACGGGCGGGGTGGCTCCCGCCACGTGCACGAGCACCTCGTACCCGGCGCGGGTGTTCGGGTGCGCGGGCCCCGGAACAACTTTCCGCTGGTCACGGCGCAGCGGTACCTCTTCATCGCGGGCGGGATCGGCATCACCCCGATCCGGCCGATGGTCGCCGCCGCCGACGCCGCCGGGGCCGACTGGCGGCTGGTGTACGGCGGACGCAGCCGCGCCAGCATGGCGTTCGCCGACGCGCTGCGGGAGAAGTACGGCGACCGGGTGAGCCTGCACTCGCAGGACGAGACAGGGCTGCTCGACCTGGCCGGCCTGTTGGACCGACCGAGCGGCGGCCTGGTCTACTGCTGCGGGCCGGCGGCACTGATCGACGCGGTGCAGCAGGGCTGCCAGGCGTGGCCGGCCGGCAGTCTGCACGTCGAGCGGTTCACCCCATCGGCCGAGGTCGGTGGCGTCGAGGGCACCGTCGAGGTCGAGCTCGTGCTCTCCGGCCGGACGGTGACCGTGCCGCCGGGCACCTCGATCCTGGCAGCGGTGGAGGGGGCCGGCGTCCAGGTGCTCTCCTCCTGCCGCGAGGGCACCTGCGGCACCTGCGAGACCGCCGTGCTCGACGGCGTCCCGGAGCACCGCGACAGCCTGCTCACCGAGGCGGACCGGGCCGCGGGCGACACGATGCTGATCTGCGTCTCCCGGTCCCGTACGCCCCGGCTCGTGCTGGAGCTGTGACTGGCCGGCGGGGATGATGGCGGGATGCAGGCGCGATCCGGACGCTCGGTCACCAGCAAGGTGCTGGCGCTGCTCGACGCGTTCGGTCCCACCGAGCCGGCGCTGACCCTGAGCGAGCTTGCCCGCCGGGCCGGGCTGCCGCTGCCCACCGCTCACCGGCGGGTCGCGGAGCTCGTCGCCTGGGGTGCGCTGGAGCGGGGTGACGACGCGCGTTACCGGGTCGGACTGCGGCTGTGGGAGGTGGGCTCGCTGGCGCCGCGCGGGCTGGGGCTGCGCGAGCTGGCCCTGCCGGTGATGGAGGACCTGTACGAGGTGACCCACGAGAACGTCCAGCTCGCCGTCCGGCAGGGCCTCGAACTCGTCTTCATCGAGCGGATCGCCGGACGGCACGCGGTGCCGGTGCTCACCCGGGTCGGTGGCCGTTTCGCCCTGCACGCCACCGGCGTCGGTCTCGTGCTGCTCGCCCATGCCCCGGCCGAGGTCCAGGAACAGGTGCTGGCCGGGCCGCTGGACCGGTACACCGAGCTGACCAGCACCGATCCGAAGCGGTTGCGCCGCCAACTCGCCGAGGTGCGTCGCGTCGGTTACGCGATCAGCGACCGTCAGGTCACCATGGACGCCCTCTCGGTCGCCGCGCCGATCCGCGGGCCGGACGGGGTGCAGGCGGCGATCTCGCTGGTGGTGGCGTACGACCGGGCGGATCCGCTGGCCCTGGCACCACTGGTGCAGGCGGCGGGACGGGTGATATCCCGGGCCCTCAGCGGACCGCACGGGCGGTAACCGCGCCGTCGGTGGACGCAGTAACTTATCCAGGTGTTCGTTGTCCGTCATCTGTCGCAACCGGCCGGCACCCCGGGTTCGCCCCGCCTGGCCGACGGGTCAGCATCGTGAACGAGAATCGGGGGCGGCAACCGGCGACCACGTCGCGGTCGGATCGGGCGGCCGTCGGCCGCGCCCGGGCGCAACGGCTGCTGGTGACCCTGCTCGGTGACTACTGGCACGCCGGCCGGGCACCGCTGCCCTCCGGCGGGCTGGTCGCGGTGCTGTCCGAGTTCGACATCGCACCCGCCAACGCACGCGCCACCCTCGCCCGGCTGACGCAACGGGGCATGCTCGAACGGACCAAGGAGGGCCGCCGGACCAGCTACCGGCTGACCGATCCCGCATCGCAGACCCTCCGCCGGGGAGCCCGGCGCATCTTCGCCAGGACCGACGAGAACGCCTGGAACGGCCTCTGGACACTCATCGCGTTCACGCTGCCGCTGGACGACGCGAACCAACGCCGACTGCTGCGGGCCCGCCTGCGCTGGCTGACGTTCTGGCCGCTGTACGACGCGACCTGGGTGACTCCGCACGACCGGTACGACGAGGTGCGCGAGCAACTCAGTGAACTCGGCATCACCGACGCGGTGGTGCTGCGCTCCCACGACCTGGAACTGCTGCCCAGCGGCCGGGCACGGCTCGAGGCCGCCTGGCGCATCGACGAGCTCGCCGCGGGCTACCAGGATTTCCTGGCACGTCACCGCGACGTGGCGCGGCGGGCGGCGGAGGGTGGTCTGTCCCCGGCGGCAGCGCTCGTCGCGCGCACCGAGCTGGTCAACGACTGGCGCGCGCTGGTGGGAGACGATCCCGACCTGCCGGCCAAGTTCCTACCGCCGTCCTTTCCGCGCGCCGAGGCACGGGTGATGTTCCTCAGCACCTCCGACGCGCTGGCCGGGCCGGCCCAACTCCGCTTCGAGGAACTCGTCCAAACGCCCGAGTGGCCCTGAGGACGCGGTAGCGGGCGTCGCCTCCCGGCACTCCCTCCAGTTACAGGCGCGGCCCGCGCGACGGTAGCCACATCGACCTGACCTGGGTCGACAATGGATGCATTGCAGAATCGTTGACGCTCGGCCAGATTTTGCATTATGTTGCCCACACGCCTGTGACCAGTAGGTCCAGCCGTCCGTCCCCGGCTGAAAGGGGTCCTGTTGTGCATATCCATCGATCTGAGGAGCAAAGCAGACAACGATCTTTGAAGGTGGCGCTGGCCGGGTTCGTCGCGGTGGCGCTGCTTGGCGGCTCCACCGCGCCGGCCTTGGCCGCACCCCCACCCGGCGCGGGCATCGACCGCACGTTCGAGGTGACCGTCGTCTCCGGCCGGGCAGACATGATCAGCGGCGGTGACGCGCTCGTGCGCGTCGACGTACCCCGCAACGTTCCCCCGCACCAGGTGACGGTCCAGGTCGGCGGCCGTGACGTCACCGCCGGGTTCCGACCGGTGGGCGACAAGCGCACCCTGCTCGGTCTCGTGGACGGCTTGGCGTTGGGTGACAACCTCCTCGAGGTCCGCGCCAACGGGCTCGGCCACGGCCGGCCCCGTGCCAGCCTGACACTGGTCAACCACCCCGCCGAGGGCCCGGTCCTCTCCGGCCCGCACATCCCGCTGTTCTGCACCGCGTCGGGCAACCCGTGGAATCTGGGCCCGGTCGACGAGAACTGCCACGTGGCGGCGCCGCGAGTGACGTACCAGTACCGCACCACCACCGGCAGCTTCGCCAACCTTCCCGACGGTCCACTGCCGAGCAACCTGGCCACCACCACGACCACCGACGGCAAGACCGTCCCGTACATCGTGCGGATCGAGCGCGGCACCATCAACCGGGCGGTCTACGAGATCGCGCTGCTGCATGAGCCGGGCACCCCGGTCCCCGACCCGTGGACGGCCACCCCCGGCTGGAACGAACGCCTGGTCTACACCTTCGGCGGCGCCTGCGGCATCGGCTACACCCAGGCCACCAGCACCGGCGGGATCATGAACCACAGCCTGCTCAGCGGCGGCTACGCCGTCGCCAGCTCGACCTTCAACGTCTTCGCCAACAACTGCAACGACGTCACGTCGGCCGAGACCACCATGATGGTCAAGGAGCACTTCTCCAAGACGTACGGCGCTCCCGACTTCACCATGGGCTGGGGCGGCTCGGCCGGCACCATGCAGCAGATGCTGATCTCCAACGCCTACCCCGGCATCCTCAACGGCGTCATCGGCCAGATCGGCTACCCCGACGAGCGGTCGGTGACGGTCACCGGCCACGAGTGCCGGTTCATCTCCCAGACGGCCTCGGCCGCCGGGCTGTCGACCGCGCAGCGCACCGCGGTGACCGGCTTCGCCAGCCCGAACACCTGCGGCGGCTACCAGAACTTCGACAGCGTCGACTGGCCTGCCACCTGCCCGAACCACGTCCCCGCAGCCCGCCGCTACCACCCGGTCAACAACCCGACCGGCATCCGCTGCGCCATGGCGGACTTCATCTCCAACGTGTACGGCGTCGACCCGGCCACCGGCTTCGGCCGCCCGATCATCCCCGACACGGTCGGCGTGCAGTACGGCCTGCAAACGCTCGAGGCGGGCGTGATCACCGCCGAGCAGTTCGTCCGGCTCAACGAGGGCATCGGCGGCCTCGACGTCCAGGGCAACCGCACGCCGCAGCGCACCTCGGCGAATGTCGACGCAATCGAGGTGGCGTACGCGACCGGCCGCATCAACCAGTTCGACGGCGGTCTGCGGTGGACGCCGATCATCGAGACCCGTGGCTACACCGACCCCTCCGGCGACTTCCACGACCGCTTCCGGTCCTGGAACATGCGGGAGCGCATCGTCGCGGCCAATGGCAACGCCGACAATCACATCAGCATCACCACCGCGTCGGGGGCCGTCGCCACGGCGTCCCAGACGCAGGCACTGGCGGACATGGACGCCTGGCTGACCGCTCGGGCCGAGTTGGCGGCCGCGCGTTCGGACCTGGACGCCGTCGAACTCACCCGACTGTCCCGGCCCGACGGCTTGGCCGACAGCTGCATCGAGTCCAACGGAAACCGGATCGTGGAGGAGCTGACCCTGGATCCGGCCGCGCGGTGCAACCAGCTCTTCCCGTACCACCGCAACCCGCGCGTGATCGCGGGCGGACCGACCAGCTCCGCCGTGATCAAGTGCCAGCTCCAGCCGCTGAACCGCGCGGCGTACGGAGTGACCTTCACCGACGAGCAGTGGCAGCGCCTCCAGGCGGTCTTCCCCGGCGGCGTCTGTGACTGGTCCAAGCCGGGCGTCGGCCAGGTGTCGCTGGCCGACACCTGGATCCGCTTCTGATCGTCGCACCCACCACCAGGGCCCGTGACCGGGCGACGCCACCACGGCGCCGCCCGGTCACGGCACCGGCTGGAGGTGGCATCGCGTTCGTCCGGCCCACCCGGCGGAGAGACGTCAGCCGGGGAAGGCCAGCAGCCGCAGCAGGTGGGCCAGCCGCTCGTGCTCCTCGGGGGTCACGGCGGCCAGCAGGCCGAGTTCCACGGCCCGCGCGGAGTCCTGCGCGCGGGCGAACAGGGCCCGGCCCTCGTCGGTCGCGATGAGGACGTTGGCGCGCCGGTCGGCGGGGTCAATCCGGCGCTCGACCAGGCGACGCTTCTCCAGGTCGTCGATGAGGGCGACCACCTGGCTCGGGTCGAGGCGGAGGAACTCGGCCAGTTCCCGCTGGGTGGGGCGGGCGTCGTCGGCGGCCAGTGCGAGCACGGAGTAGGACCGGGCCTTCAACCCGTGCTCGGCGAGGGCGGCGTTCGCCGCCGCGAGGGTGAGCGCGTTGGCGCGGACCAGCAGGAAGCTGAGGTCCCGGCCGAGAACGCTGTCCCGCAGGCCGTCGGTTCCGGCCGATCGGAGTTTCTCGGGACGGGGCATGCCGAAGATGGTAGCAAGTTTCATGAATAGTTGACATTTTCAACGGTCCGTGTTGCGATCGACTTCGACGCGAAGGAGTTTCCATGTCCCTGGACGGCAAAGTCGCAATCGTCACCGGATCCGGACGCGGCCTCGGTCTCGCCTACGCTCGGCAGCTGGCCCGACAGGGCGCCGCCGTCGTGGTGAACGACGTCGACGAACGGGCCGCTGCCGACGCCGTCGCGGCGATCCAGGCACTCGGCGGGCGCGCCGTCGCGGTGGTCGCACCCGTCGGTCCCACCGAGACGGCGCAGGCACTCGTCGCCACGGCGGTCGAGAGCTTCGGGCGACTCGACATCCTGGTCACCAACGCCGGCGTCCTGCGCGACACCGTGCTCTGGAAGATGAGCGACGACGACTTCGACACCGTCGTCAACGTGCACCTGCGCGGCACCTTCACCACCGTACGGGAGGCAGTCCGGCACATGCGGCAGGCCGGCGAGGGCGGGCGGATCATCTGCATCGGCTCCCCCACCGGCCAGCGCGGCAACTTCGGCCAGACCAACTACGCCGCCGCCAAGGCGGGCATCGTCGGCATGGTGCGGACCTGGGCGCTGGAGCTCAAGCGGGCCGGCATCACCGTCAACGCCGTCGTCCCCGTCGCGGTGACCGCGATGACCGCCACCGTCCCCTACTTCGCCGCGGCGGTGCAGGCGGAGGAACAGGGTGAATCGGTGCCCGCCTTCTTCCGGCACGATCTCGGGTTCGGCACCGCGGACGACGTGGCCGGGCTAATCGCCTTCCTCGGCTCCGACTCCGCCGAGGCCGTGACCGGCCAGGTGATCGGGGTGGGCGGCGACCGCATCCAGATCTGGACCCACCCGGACGCGGCCCTGACCGCCTACCAGGAAGGCGGCTGGTCCTACGACGCGCTGGTCGCGGCGTGGCCGAAGGAGTTCGCGGGTGCGCTGCAGAGCGTCGGCGAGCATTTCCCGGAACTCCCCGACGAGTTCCGGCCGGCCGCCCCCTGACCCGCCTGACCGAAGGTTTCTGAGCATGTACCAACCGGCGATCGACCTTGCCGCCGTCACCGCGATCGACATGCACGTGCACATCGAGGTCGACGACCACGGCCACGCCTCGCTGCCCGAGCCACTCGTGGCCGCGGTGTCGAAGTACTTCCGGGCCGACGGCCCGCGTCCGGCCGTCGACGCGGTGGCGCAGTACTACCGCGAACGGCGGATGGCCGCCGTGGTCTTCAGCGTGGACGCGCGTACGCAGCTGGCGCACCCGCCGTTGTCCAGCACCGACATCGCCCGCGCCGCGGCCGAGCACGCCGACGTGCTCATCCCCTTCGGCTCGGTCGACCCGCGCACCGGTGAGGCGGCACTCGAACTCGCCACCCGGCTCATCGAGGACGAGGGCGTACGCGGCCTCAAGTTCCACCCCACCGTGCAGGGCTTCGACCCGAGCCACGAGGAGTACGCACCGCTGTGGGGCCTCATCGAGAAGGCGGGCGTGCCGGCGCTGTTCCACACCGGACAGACCGGCATCGGCGCGGGACTGCCCGGGGGCTACGGGTTCCGGCTCGGGCTGTCCAACCCGATGCTACTCGACCCCGTCGCCGCCGACTTCCCGAACCTTCAGATCATCATGGCCCACCCGTCGGTGCCCTGGCAGGACGAGGCGCTGTCGGTGGCGACGCACAAGCCCAACACCTGGATCGACCTGTCCGGCTGGAGTCCGAAGTATTTCCCGGCCGAGCTGGTGCGCTACGCCAACTCGATCCTGAAGCGCCGGGTGCTCTTCGGCACCGACTACCCGCTACTCACCCCCGACCGGTGGCTGCGGGACGTGGCGAGCACCGATCTGAAGCCCGACGTGCTCCCGGGCATCTTGAAGGACAACGCCGCCCGGCTGCTGCGCCTGGCCGGGTGACGAGGACGAGAGGAAACTCATGACGACGACCATCGCCTACGACCAACTCGCCGATCTCGGCGGCACCGACCTCGGTCACACCCCGTACCGGACGGTCACCCAGGACCAGGTGAACCTGTTCGCGGACGCCACGGACGACCACCAGTGGATCCACGTCGACCCGGTGCGGGCGAAGGAGGGACCGTTCGGCGCGCCGATCGCCCACGGCTTCCTCACCCTCTCCCTCGCCGTTCCCTTCTGGACCGAACTGCTCGACGTGAAGGGCGTCTCCACGAAGGTGAACTACGGCCTCGACAAGGTACGCTTCCCGGCTCCCGTCGCCGTGGGATCGCGAGTGCGGATGCGGGCCACCGTCGCCGAGGTCGCCGAGGTCCGCGGCGGCTACCAGCTCACCGTCGACCAGACGATCGAGATCGAGGGCGGGACGAAGCCCGCAGTCGTCGCACGGGGCCTGTACCGCTTCTACGCCTGACCGCCACCGGGCGCGGTGTACCGAGCACCACCACCTCCACCACCAGGAGATTGCTGATGCACCAGCACGGGATCGGCGCCTGGCTGGCCAAGCGCCGACTCAAGTCGCCCGACCGGATCGCCCTCGTCCACGGCGACCAGTCGACCATGACGTACCGGCGGTTCGCCGACGGTGCGGACCAGGTCGCCGCGCTGTTGCGGCGGCGCGGCGTCGGCAAGGGCGACGCCGTCGCCTACCTGGGCGAGAACAGTCCCGAGTTCCTCCAGGTGATGTTCGGCGCCGCCCGGCTGGGCGCCGTCTTCGTCCCGGTCAACACGCGGCTCGCGCCGCCCGAGATCGCTCACGTCCTCGTCGACTGCGGTGCGCGGCTGCTGATCCACGACCCCGACTTCGCGCCACGCGTGGCCGCCGTCGTGACCGACGCGCAGATCCGGCACGTACTCGTCACCGGCGAGGGCACCGCGGACCGCCCGGGGCTCACCCAGCTGCTCGGCACGACCGCCGCTGACGTCGAACCCACGAAGGTGACCATGGATGATCCCGCGGCGATCATCTACACCTCGGGTACGACCGGCCGGGCCAAGGGCGCGGTGCTGACCCACGGCAACCTGACCTGGGTCGCACTCAACTGCGTCGTCGACTACGACGTCGTCTCGACCGACGTCGCGCTGATGATCTCGCCCCTGTTCCACGTCGCCTCCCTCGGCATGGGGGCGCTGCCGGTGATCCTCAAAGGCGCCACACTCGTCCTGGAGAAGGGATTCGAGCCGGGGCGCGCGCTCGCCCAGATCGAGCGGCACGGCGTGACGATGCTCAGCGGGGTACCGACCACCTACCAGCTGATGGCCGACCACCCGAACTGGGCCTCGACCGACCTGTCGACGCTGGGCAAGCTCACCTGCGGCGGATCGGCCGTACCCACCCGGATCCTCAACGCGTACGAGGAACGAGGCTTGTCGTTCTCGCAGGGCTACGGCATGACCGAGGCTTCGCCGGGGGCCACCTCGCTGCCGCCGGCGATGACCCGCGCGAAGCAGGGCAGCGTGGGTCTGCCCCACTTCTTCACCGACGTACGGATCGCCGACGAGAACGGCGCGCCGGCTCCCCCCGGCACCACCGGCGAGATCGAGATCGCCGGCCCTAACGTCTTCCTCGGCTACCATCAGCTACCCGAGGAGACGGCCGAGGCATTCACGGCGGACGGCTGGTTCCGCTCCGGCGACCTCGGCTATCTGGACACCGACGGTTACCTCCACATCGCGGGCCGACTCAAAGACATGATCATCTCGGGCGGCGAGAACATCTACCCGCCGGAACTCGAACTCCTGCTCTCCGAGATCGACGGGGTGACCGGAGTCGCGGTCATCGGCGTACCCGACGCGCGGTGGGGGGAGGTGCCCTGGGCGATCGTGACGGTACGGGAGGGCGCCGCCGTCGACACCGACACGGTGCGGGACTTCCTCGACGGCAAGGTCGCCCGCTACAAGCTGCCCAAGAACGTGGTCATCGTGAGCGAGCTGCCGCGGACCGCGTCGGGGAAGGTACGGAAGGCCGACCTGCGGACCCGGTTCGGCGGCTAGCCACGGCACGGGTGGTGACCAGCGCGGCGAACTCCTCGGCGGACGCCTCGGCCAGCCTCTCGTGCATCCGCCGGTAGACCTGCGTCGATCGCGCGGCGGGCCACTGCTCGTCCATGAACTCGCGCGGCAGTCTCGGGTCGGTACGCAGCAACGCGAGCCAGTCCGCCACGAGCATCGTCCGCACGGTCAGCGCGCTCGGTGCCTGCGCCGCCGCGTCCGGATCGCCCCACACCTCGATGAACGCGAGGTGCTCGCGCCGGATCGCCTCGATGTCCCACGCCGCTCGGACGCTCTCGGCGATCGGGAACCCCGCGAGTTCGCGCGCGTGGAAGGCGATGACCGTGTTGGGGGGAAGATCCTGGCACAACGGCTCCAGCGACCCGGCGAGGTCGACCTCACCGGGCGCGAGCCACAGCCCGTCACGCAGCGGCGCGAAGCCCTCCCAGGTGAGGGTCGAGCGCAACCGGTGCCGAAGGGTTCGCTGGCCCTCCGGAATCGTGAACGTGACAAGCGTCCATCCCGTGCCCTGCGGATCGAAGGGGCGCGGGCCGCGGACCCGGGCCGTCGCCTCACGCAGCACCGCCACCCCATGCTCGGTCAGCGAGAAGAGAATCTCCCGCCCGCTTTTGCTTCGCGCGAGAATGCCGGTCTGCACGAGCCGGTCGAGGGTGGCCCGCGTCGCCGGGGCGGCGATGCCGGCTCCTTCGAGCACCCCGATCAGGACACTGGCGCGAATCGGGCCCGGATCGTCGTCGACGACATGCTCGCCGAAGAACGCGAGCAGCAGTTGCTTCGGCTGACGACTACGCACAGCCCTCCCCTTCAAGCGAATCCGTCGGCGCTACGTTCACCGGGCGGCAGCCGTTTCCCCGCGCTTGGCACGCTGGATCTGGTCGTACACGTGGGTGCGCAGTTCCGTGAAGCGGAGTAGCGCCCGAGTGGTGATCTGGTCGCGCTCCGGCGGGAGGTCGATCGCCAGATCCTCCTGCACCCAGGTCGGCGACTTGGACAATACTAGAACGCGTTCGCCCAGATAGACCGACTCGTCGATGTCATGGGTAACGAAGACGATCGATATCCCGCGCGCCGTGTGCAGCTCCCGTACGAGGTCCTCCAGGTCGGCGCGGGTCTGGGCGTCGACCGCGGCGAACGGCTCGTCCATGATCAGCACCTCGGGCTGGTACGCGACGGCCCGCGCGATCGCCACGCGCTGCTGCATCCCACCCGACAGCTGCCACGGGTGGCTGCGCGCCGCGTGCCCCAGCCCCACCGCATCGAGGGCGTCGGTGACGAGCTTCTCCCGCGCCTCCCGGGAGAGCCGCTTGTGGCGCAACGGCAGCTCGACATTCCCCCGGACCGTCAACCACGGGTAGAGGCTGCGGCCGTACTCCTGGAAGACGACGGCCATCGCGGGGCTCGGGCCGGTCACCGGCACCCCGTCCATCTCGACGATGCCACTGGTGGGCCGCAGCAGGCCGGCGAGACACTTCAGCAGCGTCGTCTTGCCGCAACCCGACGGCCCCACGATGCAGACGAGCTCACCGGCATCCATCGTGAAGCTGACATCGCCGATCGCCTCGACGTCACCGGTCGCGGACCCGTAGACCTTGCGCAGGTGCTCCACCCGCAGCAGCATGCTCCGGTCAGGCACGATTGACCTCCCTGATTCCGTGGTACCAACGCAGCACGCGCCGTTCGACGACACCGAACGTCGCGGCGAGCAGGACGCCGACAAGGCCGAGCAGAAGGATGCCGCTCCACATTTCGGCGATGAGGTAGTTCCGCTGGAAGTACGCGATCCGATAACCCAGTCCGGCGGACGAGGCGAACATCTCCGAGATGACCATCAGGATGAGCGCGACCGACAGGCCCTGCCGGACGCCGGCCATGATGCGTGGGCTCGCCGCCGGGAGCACAAGGAACCAGAGCCGCTCCCACCAGGTGATCCGGAACGAGTCAGCGGTCTCGGACATGACGCTGTCGGTGGCCCGGACACCGTCGATCGTGTTCAACAGGATCGGCCAGACCGCGCCGGAGACGATGACGACCACCTTCATCGTGTCGGTGATGCCGAGCAGCAGCATCACGACCGGGATCAGCACGGGTGGCGGAATGGCCCGGAAGAACTCCAGCAGCGGTTCGAGCAGTTCCCGCAGCCACTGGAACAGCCCGATGAGCGTGCCGGCGGCGATGCCGATCACGATCGAGGCGGTGATGCCGAGGGCGAGCCGGTACAGGCTCGGCAGCACGTCGTCGACGAACGCCGGACCGACCCAGGTGTCCCCGAAGGCTTCGAAGATCGTGAGCGGTCCGGGGAAGAACCGGTTCTCCGACGCGGTCGACGCCATGCCCCAGACCACCAGGAGCAGGAAGGGCAGTCCGAGCGGGTAGAGGAAGCCTTCGGCCACCCGGCGCCCGACACCCCGCCCGCGTGGCCGCACCGCGATCCGGCCGGTCTGCGCGGTCAACGGACCTCCTCCCCTCGTACGGACTGGTGCCACGACAGCGAGCGCCGCTCGACGAACCGGAAGACGAGATTCACCAGGAGCCCGAGCAGCCCGGTGACCACGACGAGGGCGTACAGACCGACGGCGTCGCCGGCGGAGCGGGAGAGTTCGATCATCCGGCCGAGGCCGGGATTGCCGATCACCATCTCCGAGGTGACGGCGAGGATGAGCGCGACCGCCGCGGCGAGCCGGACTCCCGTCATGAGGTACGGCAGGGCGGTCGGCAGCACCAGATACGCCAGGCGTTCCCGACGGGTGAGGCCGAAGCTGCGGGCGGTGTCCCGGGCGACCGCGTCGACGTCGGCGACGCCGTAGATCACCTGCACGAACACCTGCCAGAACGACGCGTAGATGATGATGACGAGCGCGGCCTGCATCTGGATGCCGAACAGCAGCACCGCGAGGGGGATGAGGGCGACCGACGGGATGGGGCGCAGGAACTCGACCATCGTGTGGGTCGCCCGGCGCAGGAAGGGCACCAGACCGACGACCGTACCGAGGACGACCGCCGCGAACGTCGCCACGGACAGGCCGATGGCCCACGAGGTCATGGTGAAGCCGAGCCTGCGCCAGAAGGCTAGGTCACCGAACTCCTCGGAGAGCCGTACGAGCACGTCCGTGACGTACGGCAGGTACTGCGAGTTGACCAGGCCCAGGGTCGGAACCAGTTGCCAGACGACGAGGAATCCCACCAGACCGACGGCGCCCAGCAGCGGCTTGCGCAGCGAGCGGGGGCGTCGGACGGATAATACGTGCATGTCGCTCCCGTGGTCGGCGGTCCCGCCCTCCCCGGCCGGTCACCGGGGAGGGCGGGACCGCGCTGGCTACTGCTGCTGGATGAGGCGGTCGAAGTTGGGCTGCCGGTCGAGCACGCCGTACTTGCCGGCGAGCGTCGCGAGGGTCTCCAGGCTCGCCCGGTCGAGTTCCCAGCCGAAGGCCGGAAGCTTCACCGAATCCGCCACCGCCTCGGGCAGTTGCAGGTTTTCCTTGATGGCCTGACGGACGTCGGCCTCGTTGTCGGGGTCCTGCGCCCACTGGAGCGTTTCCTTCATGGCCGACGAGAAGGCGGCGACCAGCTCCTTGTCGGACTCCGTACGCTGCTTGGTGGTGATCGCGGTCAGGGTCGTCAGCCCGGGGACCACTGCCTGGTAGGGCGCGACGACGAAGGTGTCGCCACGGCCACGCAGTTGCGTGACGAAGGGCTCCGGCACCCAGGCGGCGTCGATGTTGCCGGCCTCGAGCTGGGCCGGGGCGTCGGGGAAGGCGACCTCGACGAACTTGATCGTGGACGGGTCACCACCGTCCTTCTCCACCGCCGCCATGATCGTCACATCGCCGGCCGCGCCCAGGCTGTTCACCGCCACCCGGCGCCCGGCGAGCTCGGCGGGGCGGGTGATGCCGGACTTCGCCGACGCGACGACGGCGTTGATGTCGTCGCCCTCCGCGTAGGAGGAGGCGTAGTTGCCGATCACCACGACGCCGAGATCCTGCAGGTCGGCCCGGAACGGACCGAACGGCTGACCGATGGCGAACTCGATGTCGCCGTTGATCAGGGCGGGGATGGCCTGGGCGCCGCCCTGCGCGGGCAGCACCTCGACCCCGAGTCCGTGCTTGGCGAAGATGCCTGCCTTGATGCCGCCCCACAACGCGGCGGTCTCGGTGATGGGCAGCGCCGCGACCCGTACCTGTCGCAGTTCGCCGTCGGACTGGTCGGACGGGGTCGCATCTGAGTCTGTACATCCAGTGAGGGCGATCGCCACCGCGGCGACCAGCCCGAGAGTCATGACCTTCTTCATTGACGAGGCCCTTCCTGGGCGGAGGTGGTGGGGTGCGTCAATACCGGCGGATGCCTCGGACCTGTAGTGCGTTTCGGGTGTGAGTGGGGTCACCCTGCCGTGTTGGCCATGGTCAGCCACCGGCCATCAGATGTCAAGAAATTCTGGACGCCCGTCATGAATAGATTGAATATTGCCGGGCGATTCGACGCGGGCCGGGGCTCCGGGAACTGGCGGGGTCCGGCATGCGACTAGGTGCTCAGGCTGCGGGCATCCGGGCGACGGCGACAGCACTGACCCGAGGGGGCACGGGCCAGCTCCACACGTACACCTCTAGTCCGATCGGAAAAGTGCATGTCTCTGACCGAACTGTCCGGTGCGCCGACACCGGAGTCCTCCCCCGGCCCGGAACCGGCCGCCGACGGCACGCCCGCCACCCGCCCGCAACGGCGTCCGTCACCGCTGGCGGCGCTGCTGGTCCGCCTGCACTTCTACGCCGGCATCCTGGTCGCTCCGTTCCTGGTGGTGGCCGCGCTGACCGGCCTGGCGTACACCGTCACACCGCAGCTGGACCAGGCGCTCTACGGCGACCAGCTCACCGTCGCCGACGTCGGCGACCAGCCGAGGCCGCTGACCGAGCAGATCACCGCGGCACGCGCCGCCCACCCGGACGGCGACCTCGCCGCCGTGTCCCCCGGCGTCGACGACCGGACCACGCAGGTGGTGTTCGCGCTGCCGGAACTCGGCGAAAAGCAGCACACCGTCTACGTCGACCCGCACACCGGCGAGGTGACGGGGCAGCTGACCACCTGGTTCGGCTCCACGCCCGCCACCACCTGGCTGGACGACCTGCACCGTAACCTGCACCTGGGCGAACTCGGCCGGCACTACTCCGAGATCGCCGCCAGCTGGCTGTGGGTCCTGGCGCTCGGCGGGGTGATCCTGTGGTGGCGCCGCCGCCGCAACGGCCGTGGTCGGGTGAAGCACCTGCTGGTGCCGGACCTCTCGGCCGCCAAGGGCGTCCGACGCACCCGGGGCTGGCACGCCACCACCGGGGTCTGGCTCGCCCTGGGACTGCTCGTCCTCTCGGCGACCGGGCTGACCTGGTCCCGGTTCGCCGGGGAGAACTTCGCCGCCGGGCTGGCCGCCGTCGACGCCACCCGGCCCGGCCTGTCGACCAGCCTGACCGGCACCCCGGCCGACGGCGGTGGAGAACACCAGCACGGAGGTGCGCCGACGGCGGCGGCCGACCCGGCGACCTTCGACCGGGTCCTCGCCGTCGCCCGCGACGCCGGCCTGTCCGGACCGATCGAGATCAGCCCGGGCGAGCCCGGGACCGCCTGGAGCGTCGCCCAGACCGACAATCTCTGGCCCGTCGGGCGGGACCGGGTGGCCGTCGACCCGGACGCCGGGATCGTGACCGCCCGCAGCGACTTCGCCGACTGGCCCTTCCTGGCCAAGGTCAGCGCTCTCGGCGTCCAGGCCCACATGGGCCTGCTCTTCGGCGTGGTCAACCAGATCCTGCTCGCCGCACTCGCCATCGGCCTGCTCTGCGTCATCGTCTGGGGCTACCGCATGTGGTGGCAACGCCGCCCCACCCGCGCCGACCGGCGTGCCCTGGTCGGTGCGCCACCGGCCCGGGGCGGCCTACGCGGACTACCGCTGTGGGCGTTGCTGCTCGGCGTGCCGCTGACCGTGGCGGTCGGCTGGGCCCTGCCGTGGTTCGGCGTGACCCTGCTCGGTTTCCTCGTCGTCGACGTCGTCCTGGGCATCGTGGCGCGGCGCGGCGGCGGCCGGGCCGCACCCGCCGACAGCTGACCCGCTCCGTCCCGGCCGGATCGCCCGATCCGGCCGGGACGACCGTCACGATCCGAAAGCTCTCCGGGGAACCCCGTCCTCGACGGCGGCCTCCCCTGTGGAGCCAGGCCGGGCAAGAAATCGATGGTCTGGACCATGGCGCGCGGCGGCGTTACGGGGTAGAAACATCTCAACCCAGTTCCTTCACACCGTGATACAAGTCCGCCACGGCAAGAGAGCGCTCTCACGCCGGGGTCCACCACGTCGTCGGGCCGGAGAGCACAGGGCCCGACGGGAAGGACGAACGCATGCCGACCCCACCACGCTCCCGCCGGCGACTCGGCCGGGCACTCGCCCTCGGCCTCGTGCTGACCACCACCGCGGTGGCCACGAACACCCCGGTCTCGGCCGGCCCGCCACGCCCCACCACGCCCGTCTTCGGGCCCAACGTCACGATCTTCGACCCGAGCATGCCGGTCAGCCAGATCCAGGCGACCCTGGACGCGGCCCACGCCGCGCAGGTCGACAACGAGATGGGCACCACCCGGCACGCCTACCTGTTCCGACCGGGTAGCTACGGCACCACCGACCAGCCCTTGCAGATCAAGGTCGGCTACTACACCGAGATCTCCGGACTGGGCGCCTCCCCCACCGACGTCGTCATCAATGGCAAGATCGAGGCGTACAACCGCTGCCTGACCGAAGGTGGCACCGGCAACTGCATCGCGCTGGTCAACTTCTGGCGCACCCTGTCCAACCTGTCGCTCCGCGTCAACGCCGCCGGCCAGGACGGATGCCGCGCCTCGGCCAACTTCTGGGCGGTGTCCCAGGCGGTGTCGATGCGCCGGCTCGACATCAGCGGCGGCGGCCTGTCGCTGATGGACTACTGCACCAACGGGCCGCAGTACGCCAGCGGCGGCTTCATCGCCGACTCCCGGCTGCCCGACACCATCAACGGCTCGCAACAGCAGTGGCTGACCCGCGACAGCGAGATCGGAAGCTGGTCCAACGGCGTGTGGAACCAGGTCTTCTCCGGCGTGGTCGGCGCCCCCGACGACGCCGGGTTCCCCGACCCGCCGTACACCACGCTCGACACCACCCCGGTCAGCCGGGAGAAGCCGTACCTCTTCGTCGACGCCAAGGGCAAGTACCAGGTGCGGGTACCCGTCGCCCGCCGCGACACCCGAGGGATCACCTGGGCCACCGGCGTGACGCCGGGACGGACCATCCCGATCGGCGACTTCTTCGTCGCCCGGCCGTCCGACTCGGTGCAGGTCATCAACTCCCAACTCGCCCGCGGCAAGCACCTACTGCTCACCCCCGGCGTGTACGACGTGGCGCGCAGCATCGAGGTGCGCCGCCCCGACACGGTGGTCCTCGGCATCGGGCACGCCACCCTCACCGCCGTGAACGGCGCGGTGCCGCTCGACGTCGCCGGCGTACCCGGCGTGGTGGTCGCCGGGGTCACCATCGACGCCGGCCGCAAGGAGTCGCCGGTGCTGCTGCGGGTCGGCCAGAAGCACGGCCGCAACCACAGCACGCCGAACAACCCGATCACGCTGTCCGACGTGTACTTCCGCGTCGGCGGGCCGCACATCGGCAAGACGGACACCGCGCTGGAGGTCAACAGCGACCACGTCCTGATCGACCACACCTGGGTGTGGCGCGGTGACCACGGCGTCGAGGGCTTCACCGAGGGTGTCAACGGCGACACCGACCGGTGGCGTACCAACACCGGCCGCTACGGTGCGGTCATCAACGGCGACCACGTGACCGCCACCGGCCTGTTCGTCGAGCACTTCCAGCGGTACAACACGGTCTGGAACGGCGAGCACGGCACCACGATCCTCTACCAGAACGAGCTGCCGTACGACCCGCCGACGCAGGCCGACTGGCGCAACGGCAAGGTCAACGGTTGGGCCGGCTACAAGGTCGGCGACCGGGTGCGGCACCACACCCTCTACGGCGGCGGCGTCTACGTGTTCAACCAGAACAACCCGTCGATCCGGACCGAGAACGGCTTCGAGGTGCCGGTGCGGCCGGGTATCCGGCTGCGCCACATCATGACGGTGAACCTCAGCGCCGGCACCATCGACCACGTCGTCAACGGCGTCGGTGAAGCGGCCGGCATGGACCGGGTAGGTGCGCCCGTCTATCTCAAGCAGTACCCGTAGCGCGGCCGGGGCCCCTTCTGCATTGCAGGCGCAGAAGGGGCCGCCTGGTCACTCGGCTCGTGGCTGCAAGGCGGTCAACCCACGCTCGGCACTCGACGGGATCACGTCGCTCCAGCCGGACGACGTCGCGCCGCGGATCGGTGTGCCACCGGCCGGGTCGATCCGATCGTGGAAAAGCGCGATCATGGTGTTCCGAAATTATCGATATCTACAAGCATCTTGCCGTGCCGGTCGACCCGAGCCCATACTTTGGCTGCACGCGAGCCGCGGATTGGCATGAAATGCACCGTTGGCAGGGCGAGGTGGACGGACACCGAGTTCCGTAGGGCAGCACCTCCCGTCTCGCGATGCCGGTCCTTCTCCTCGGTCGACAGACACCTGCGATCGCCGTGGCCCGGTCCGGTGTCGATTCGTACTCCACGGAGGTGGACGTGAACCGAACCGTAGCGGCGCTGGGATCTCTGGCCGTCGCACTCCTCGTCGCCGTGGCGGGCGTCGTTCTGGCCCCGCCGCCGGCCTCCGCCGCGTCCCTGGTAGAGGTGACGAACTTCGGCAGCAACCCGGGCAACATGCGGATGCACATCTACGCCCCGGACAACCGGCCGGCGAACCCGGCGATCGTGGTGGCCATGCACGGCTGCGGCGGATCCGGCACCGGCTTCTACTCGGGCAGCGAGTTCGCCCGCCTCGCCGACCAGTACGGCTTCCTGGTCATCTACCCCACCGCGACGCAGCAGGCCGGCTTCGGCAACTGCTTCGACGTGTGGTCCGCCGCGGCCAAGCGGCGCGACGGCGGCAGCGACCCGGTCTCGATCATGTCGATGGTCGGTTACGCGCAGCGCCAGTACGGCGGTGACCCGCAGCGGGTGTACGCCACCGGCAGTTCGTCGGGCGGAATGATGACCCAGGCCCTGATGGCGCTCTACCCGGACGTGTACAAGGCCGGCGCGGCGTTCATGGGCGTGCCGTTCAACTGCTTCGCCAACGCCGCCGATTTTCCCCCCACCAGCAGCCAGTGCGTCAACGGTCGGATGGACCGGACCCCGCAGCAGTGGGGCGATGCCGTCCGGCAGGCATACCCCGGCTACAGCGGAACCCGTCCCCGGGTGCAACTGTGGCACGGCACCAACGACAACCTCATCCCGTTCCAGCTCTTGCAGGAGGGGATCGAGCAGTGGACGAATGTCGCCGGCCTCAGTCAGACCCCCACGTCCACGGACGCCCCGCAGACCAACTGGAACCGACGCCGCTACGCCGACACGTCCGGCACCGTGCGGGTGGAGGCGTACAGCATCCAGGGCGCCGGGCACAGCCTTCCGTCGACCGGCATGGCCCGCGTTGCCATCGAGTTCTTCGGCCTGACCGGTGTTGGTGACGGTGATGGTGGCGACCAGTCCGTTGTTCCACGAGTCGGCCGCGTACTGCACCCGGCAGGACGTCGAGCCGGGC
>NZ_POTY01000279.1 GCF_003236315.1 Micromonospora craterilacus | reverse complement strand
CCCACCGCCCACCGCCGCATGATCATCCTCGATCCCGGATCGAGTGGCATCATTTCGATTCCGACACCACTCGATCCCTGATCTGGCGCCTCGCCATGCAGGCTTGGACGGGTGATCCGGTCGACACACACGGTGTCCGGTCCAGATCTTGGACAGTTTCCGTTAGCTCAAGACGGAAACTGTCCAAGATCTCGCGCCGGCATCTCACCATTTGGAAATACGGCGTGCGGGTGAGAGCCGCCAGACGCTCTCAGTCCTGGTGCACTCAACGTTCAAAACCAGGTGCTAGCGCTTTCCTTGCAGTTCGCGAGGAGATAGATGGACACCATTAGAAGGCCAGCACTCGCCGGCGTCAGGATCGGAATCAGGAACGGACCGCGGGCGGGCCGTAACCCGGGGCGCCGACGCGGGGGTTACTTGAGCTGGCCGGCGGTGAGGCCGGACTGCACCTGGCGCTGGAAGGCTACGTACACCAGCAGGACCGGCACCACGGCGATGGTGAGGCCCGCGAAGAGTTGCGCGTAGTCGCCGGCGTAGCCCTGGTTGACCGAGAGCGCGGCCAGCCCCTGGGCGAGCACCCATTTGGACTCGTCGCCCTGCATCAGCACCTGGGGCAGCAGGAACTGGTTCCAGTGGTTGAGGAAGTTGAAGATGGCCAGGCTGATCATTCCCGGTCTCGCCATTGGTAGCATCACCCGGAAGAAGAGCCGGAAATGGCCGCACCCGTCGACCAGCGCGGCCTCCGCGACCGAGGTCGGCAGGGTGCGGAAGAACGCGGTCAGGAAGAACACCGTGAACGGTAGCGAATACGCGGCGTAGACCAGGATCAGACCGGTCCAGGTGTTGAACAGACCGGCGTTGCGGACCACGAAGAACAGCGGCACCAGGGCCAGGAAGACCGGGAACATCAGCCCGCCGACGAACAGGTAGTAGAGCACCTGCCGGCCGCGGAACTCGTAGCGGGCGAAGACGTACGCGGCGGTGGCGCCGGTCAGCATGGTCAGCGTGACCGACCCGGTCACCACCACCAGGCTGTTGAGGAAGTACCGGCCGATGTGCGCGCCGGTCCAGGCCCGCGCCCAGTTGTCGAAGCGCAGCGCGCCGGGCAGCCCCCACGGGTCGGCCAGGATCTCGGCGTTGCTCTTGAACGAGCTGATCACCATCCACAGCAGCGGCAGCACGGTCACCGCGCCCCAGAACAGCAGGAAGCCGTGCGACAGCAGGTTGACCACGCCCAACTCGCGGCGGACCGGGCGGTCGGCACCAGCGGCGGGCGCGGCCGATGCCGGGGCGGCGGGATTGTCCAGTGTGGTCACGAGTACTCGATCCTGTCGCGTCTGCCCATCCGCAGCGCCAGCACCGCCACCGAGAGGGTGAGGAAGAACATCACCACGCCGATCGCCGAGGCGTACCCGAACTTGGTCTCGCTGCCGAACGCGGTGTCGTACATCCGGACGCCGATGACGTCGGTGGAGAAGTTCGGCCCGCCGTTGGTCATCAGCTGGACCAGGATGAAGCCGTCGAGGGCGAAGATGGCCAGGTACACCCAGGCGACCTGCACGGTGTCCCACAGCAGCGGGATGGTCACCTTCCGCAGGGTGGTGAGCCGGTTGGCGCCGTCGAGCATGACGGCCTCGTAGATCTCCTTCGGCACGGCGGACATGGCCGCGCCGAAGAGCACCACGTAGAAGCCGACGTTGCTCCAGATCATCACGGCCAGTACGCACCAGAAGGCGGTGCGGGGGTCACCCAGCCAGGTCGGCGCGGCCAGCCCCACGGCGTTCGTGGCGCTGGTGAGCAGGCCCTTGCTCGGGTGGTAAACCTCCTTCCAGAGCAGGGCGATGATGACCACCGAGAGCACCTGCGGGAAGAAGTAGACCGTCCGGTAGACGGCAGTGCCGCGGACCCCGGTCACCCCGGCCCGGCCCTTGCGACCGCCCATGTTGAGCATGGTGGCGAAGAACAGGCCGAGCACGATCGTCAGCACCGGCACCAGGGCGAGCAGGATCGCGTTGTTCTTCAGCGCGTTCCACACGTAGTCGTCGCGCCACAGGGCCTTGAAGTTGGCCAGCCCGACCGGGTTGGCCTCGGCGGAGTAGCCGAGCCAGTCGGTGGTGGAGATCTGGAACGCCTGTAGGTAGGGCGAGACCACGAAGACGACGTAGAGCAGCAGCGGCGGCACCAGGAAGGTGGCGATCAACGGGTACTTGCCGTGTTTCACGACGGGTCCTCAGGTCAGTCGGCCCGCTTGTACTTGGTGATCGAGCTGTCCTGGGCGATCGAGTCGGCGCCCTTCTGGCACTGGTCGAGGAACTCCGCCGGGCCGATCCGCCCGCTGAAGAACTCGCCGCAGGCGGCGTCGACGAGGTTGCGCTCCAGCTTGCGGTAGTAGTTGTTGTAGACCCAGTTGAAGCCGTTGGTACCGGACGCGTCCAGCGCCTTGACCACCGTACCGAGGCCGAACGGCAGCTCGACGCCGTCGGTGGCGCCGGCCACCACAGTCAGGCTGGCCACCTTGCGGGTGAAGTCCTGGGCACCCTGGCGGGACAGCATCACGCGGAAGTATTCCAGGCCACCGGCGACGTTCTTCGCCTTCGCCGGCACCATGAACGGCTCCCCGGCGGTGCCGCGGATCGCCTCGAACGGCAGCTTGTCGCTGGCGCCCAGGCTCGGCGTCGGCTGCACGGTCATGTCGAAGCCGGCCGGAGTGACGTCGGCCTGCTCGCTCTCCAGCCAGGACCCGCACGAGATGAAGGCGGCCTTGCCCTGGCACCAGGCGGTCTGCGACTGCTTGTGGTCCAGGCCGGGCGAGCCCTCCAGGATGTAGCGGTCCTTGACGATCTGGTGCCAGGCGTCGGCCGCCATCCGCATCGCGTCGGAGCGCCAGGCGTTCGGCTCCAGGTTGTCGATGGCGGTGGCGACCTGCGGCCCGCCGAACTTGATCGCCGTCGAGATCACCGGCCAGCTCATGTAGCGGGGGTGGATCCCGGCGTACGTCCAGGGTGCGATGCCGGCGGCCTTGATCTGCTTGCAGAGTGCGATGTGGTCGTCCCAGGTCTTGGCGTACGCCCAGCCCCGGTCGGCGAACAGCTTGGTGGAGTGCCAGATGCCGTAGACGGTGTAGGTGTAGTTCATCACCAGGAACTTCCCGTCGTACGAGCCGACCTCGACCGCGCCCGGCAGCAGGGTCTCCCGCACCGTCCTGCCGGGGACGTCGAGGCTCGGCGCGTCGAGCAGCTCACCCAGGTCGGCGAGGGCGTTCTGGGAGACCAGACCGTTGAAGTCGATCTGGCCGGCGCCGGAGTTGTTGACCACGTCGGGCGGGGTGCCGTCGACGAAGCGGGGCTGGAGCGTCTTGCTGATCTCCTGGGTCGCCGAGTGGTTGATCTTCGCCTTCGGGTACCGGTCGGTGTACATCGCCTGGTGCGCCTGGGCGTACTCCTCGCCGAACCCACCGTTGAAGATCACCACCTCCAGGGGCGCATCCTCGGCGACCCCCAGCGGGTTCTGCTCGCTCTTGGTGCCCCGGTAGCTGTCGCCGCCGCCGTCGTCGCCACCACCGCCGGTGGCGCAGCCGGCGAGCAGCCCGGCGGCGGGGGTGGCCAGCAGGCCGGCGGCGGCGGTCCGCCGCAGGATGTCACGCCTGTTCATGCTCTCTCCTCGGGTCCGGTCTGCGGCGGTCGCCGCAAGGGGGTGGCGGCCGCCGGTCGAGGCACAGGGGGAAGTTTGTCTTCAGTTCTCAATAGCTTGCTGAAGAATTTCTACGGCAGCGGGGCGTCGACTTCAAGCCCTGGGGCCCGAACCGTTATCACCCCGGTCACCGCCACGGCTGGCATACCCTCGGATCATGCGCCGCCTGGCCCGACTTGCCGCACGGACCTCGGCCGACCGCGAGCGCTACCTCGACCTGCTCCGCGGGCTGGCGATCATCATGGTTGTCCTCGGTCACTGGACGATCGCCACCATCTACTACAACCAGCACGGTCAGCCCGACGGCCACTCGGCCCTGCCCGCGATCCCCTGGGCCTACCCGCTGACCTGGGCCGTCCAGGTCATGCCCGTGTTCTTCCTGGTCGGCGGGTACGCCAACGCCGCCTCGCTCGCGGCGCACCGCGCCCGTGGCGGCGACGCGACCGGCTGGCTGCTCGGCCGCAGCGCCCGGCTGCTGCGCCCGACCACCGCGCTGGTGCTGGTGCTCGCCGGCGGCTCGCTGATCGCCCTGCTGGTCGGCGTCGAGGCGAGCCTGATCCGCACCGTCGTCTGGTTCGCGACCATCCCGCTGTGGTTCCTCGCCGCCTACTTCGCGGTGGTGCCGCTGACCCCGCCGATGTACGCGCTGCACCGCCGCTTCGGGCTGGCGGTGCCGGCGGTCCTGGCGCTCCTGGTGGCCGCCGGCGACCTGGGTCGCGTGCTCGGGCCCGCCGGGGTGGCCCTGCCCAGTTACCTGTTCGGCTGGCTCGCCATCCACCAGCTCGGCTTCGCCTGGTACGACGCCCGCCGGGGCCACTGCCGACCGGACACCATGCCGACCGGCGGACACGCCGGGATCCGCACCCGGTGCCTGCCCATGTCGCGCCGGGCCGCGTTGACGATGATCGCCGGCGGGCTCGCCGTCGCGGTGCTGCTCACCGGACCCGGCCCCTACCCGGTCAACATGATCAGCCTGCCCGGCGAGCGGCTGGCCAACGCCGCCCCGCCGAGCGTCGCGCTGCTCGCCGTGGCCACCGCCCAGCTCGGCCTGATCCTGCTGCTGCGCGAGCGGGCGGAGCGTTGGCTGCACCGCAGCCGCCCCTGGCAGGCGGTGATCGCCGTCAACTCGGTGGTGCTCACCGTCTTCCTGTGGCACCTGAGCGCGGTGGTGCTGCTGGTGGGCGCGCTGTACGGGCTCGGCGCGCTGCCCACCCCAGCGGCCGGCTCGGCGGCCTGGTTCGCCTGGCGGCTGCCCTGGGTGCTGATGCTGGCCGTGGTGCTCGCCGGGCTGATCGCGATCTTCGGTCAGATCGAGGCCCGCACCGGCCGGTCCACCGGCCCTCCCGGCCGACCTGCCCAGGGCCGAGCCGGCGAGCGCGGCGCGGCCGGCCGCCCGCGGGGAGACGGGCGGCCAGCCGGCCGGTGGGCGAACACCCGCAGTGTGCTGACCGTCGCCGGTTTCGCCGCCGTCGTGTACGCCATGGCGGCCAACAGCGCGACCGCGAAAACCGCACCCGAGCCGCTCGGGCTGCCCGCCGCCGCGCTGGTGGCGTACCTGGCCGGGGCGGGCACCCTGCGGCTGCTCAGGTCTGGGTGGGGAAGCCGAGGTTGACCCCGCCGTGGCGCGGATCCAGCCACCGGCTGGTGACCACCTTGCCCCGGGTGAAGAACGCAACCCCGTCGGCCCCGTGCGCGTGCAGGTCGCCGAAGAGCGACGACTTCCAGCCGCCGAACGAGTAGTACGCCATCGGCACCGGAATCGGCACGTTGATGCCGACCATGCCGACCTCCACCTCGTGCTGGTAGCGCCGGGCGGCGCCACCGTCGTTGGTGAAGATCGCCGTGCCGTTGCCGTACGGGCTGGCGTTGACCAGCGCCACGGCCTCGTCGTACGAGCCGACCCGGAGCACCGAGAGCACCGGCCCGAAGATCTCGTCCGTGTAGATCGACATCTCCGGGGTGACGTGGTCGAACAGGGTCGGACCGAGCCAGAAGCCGTCCGGGTCGCCGTCGGGGTCGACCTCGCGACCGTCGACCACCGGCACCGCGCCGGCCAGCACCCCGGCCTCGACGTACCCGCGCACCCGGGCCGCGTGCGCGGCGGTGACCAGCGGGCCCATGTCGCAGCCGCGCCGCCCGTCGCCGGTACGCAACCCGGCCATCCGCTGCGCGATCCGGGCCACCAGTTCGTCGGCCACCGGCTCGACCGCCACCAGCGCCGAGATCGCCATGCACCGCTCCCCCGCCGAGCCGAACCCGGCGTTCACCGCCGCGTCGGCGGCCAGGTCCAGGTCGGCGTCGGGCAGCACCACCATGTGGTTCTTCGCCCCGCCGAGCGCCTGCACCCGCTTGCCGGCCGCGGTGCCGCGCTGGTAGACGTACCGGGCGACCGGGGTGGAGCCGACGAACGACACCGCCTTGACCGCCGGATGATCCAGCAGCGCGTCGACCGCCTCCTTGTCGCCGTTGACCACGTTCAGCACCCCGTCGGGCAGGCCCGCCTCGGCGAACAGCTCGGCCAGCAGCAGCGCCGCGCTCGGGTCCTTCTCGCTCGGCTTGAGCACCACAGCGTTGCCGGCGGCCACCGCCACCGGGACGAACCAGAGCGGCACCATGACCGGGAAGTTGAACGGGCTGATCACCGCGACCACCCCGAGCGGCTGCCGCAGGCTGTACGAGTCGACCTCGGTGGAGACGTTCTCGCTGAAGCCGCCGCGCAGCGCCGATGGGATGCCGCAGGCGTACTCGATGACTTCCAGCCCGCGCTGCACCTCGCCGGCGGCGTCGGCGAGCACCTTGCCGTGTTCGGCGGTGATCAGCTCGGCGAGCTGGTCGCGGCGGGCGTGCACCAGCTCGCGGAAGGCGAACAGCACCGCCGTCCGCTTCGCCAGCGACGCGTCCCGCCAGCTCCGCGCGGCCCGCTCGGCGGCCTCCACCGCGGCGGCGACGTCCGCGGCGGAGGCCAGCTCCACCTCGCCGGTACGCCGGCCGGTGGCCGGATCGAAGACGTCCCCCCGCCGGGACGAGGTGCCGCCGACCCGCTTGCCGTCCACGAAGTGTCCGATGAGGTTCATGCGGGCATCACCTCGGCGGCGGTGGCGGCGGAACGGATCGCCTCGACCAGGATGGCCAGGCCCTCGCGGGCCTCCTCCTCGGTCAGGGTCAGCGGCGGACCCATCCGCAGCACGTTGCCGTACAGCCCGCCCTTGCCGGCGAGCAGGCCACCGGCCTTGCACGCCTCGAAGACGCGAGCCGTCAGCGCCGGATCCGGCTCGGCGGTGCCCGGCCGGACGAACTCGACACCGAGCATCAGGCCCTTGCCGCGTACCTCGGCGACGCAGTCGAGGCCGCCCACGGCGGCGCGCAGGCCGTCGGCGAGGATCGCGCCGGTGCGGGCCGCGTTCGCCTGAAGGTCGTGGTCGAGCAGGTAGTCCAGGACCGCGTTGCCGGCGGCGGTGGAGATCGGGTTGCCGCCGAAGGTGGAGAAGCTGATCGCCGGCACCGATTCCAGCACGTCGGCCCGCCCGACCACGCCGGCCAGGGCGAACCCGTTGCCGATGCCCTTGGCGAAGGTGAGCAGGTCCGGCGTGACGCCGTGTGCCTGGTAGCCCCAGAAGTGCTCCCCGGTGCGTCCCCAGCCGGTCTGCACCTCGTCGGAGATGAACAGGATGCCCGACTCGTCGAGCACCTTCTTCCAGGCGGCGAAGAGGCCGTCGGGGGCGTGCACGAAGCCGCCGACGCCCTGGATCGGCTCGGCGATCAGGCAGGCCACGTCGCCGGCGGTCTGGGTGGCCAGCACCTCGCGCAGGTCCTCCACCGCCGCGTCGACCTGCTCGTCGGCGCCGAGCCGGGCGAGCAGGCCGCGGACCCGCTCGCCGGAGTGCAGCCAGGCCACCTGGAGCGGGCTGAGCGCGCTCGCCGACCAGCTGCGGTTGCCGGTGATGCCCATCGCCGCGTACGACCGGCCGTGGTAGCTGTTGCGCACGGCCAGGATCTGGTGCGAGCGGCGGTAGTTGGTGGCCACCAGCAGCGCCGCCTCGTTGGCCTCGGTGCCGGAGTTGGTGAAGAAGACCCGCGCGTCCGGGATGCCGGAGAGCCGGGCCACCTTCTCGGCCAGCTCGACCTGCTGGCGGATCAGGTAGAGCGTCGAGGTGTGCACGATCCCGGTGGCCAGCTGCCGTTGCACCGCCTCCCGGATCTCGGCGATGTCGTAGCCGATCATGTTGGTCAGCACTCCACCGAAGAAGTCCAGGTAGGTGCGGCCCTGCGCGTCGGTGACCCGACGGCCTGCGCCGGAGACGAGTTCGATCGGCTCGGCGTAGTAGAGCGGCATCCAGGACGGGAGCACGGCCCGGTGCCGGGCCAGCAGGTCGTCGGAGGTCATCGTCGCACCCTTCGGTTCGCGGTACCCGCACGCTTTCACCACCGTCGCTACCCGGACAAGTGCCAACGTGTCGCGCAGTGGCCCGCGCCCGTTGACAGAACGTCAACGCTTTTCGTCGCCGGCACCCGGCCTGGCCACGCTTCCGGTGGCGGCGTCGGCCTTCGACCTGCCCTTTTCGTCAATCGGCCCGATGACCCGGCCAAGATCCGGCCCGGGCCGGACCGGCGGCCGGTACGATCCGAGCCGTGCCCGAGCGTCCCGCCCCACCGCCCGGGCCCCCCGGCCCGGCCGGGTCACCGC
>NZ_POTY01000278.1 GCF_003236315.1 Micromonospora craterilacus | reverse complement strand
GGAGGCCCCTCGTTGAAGGCCGGGTGGTGAGTGCCGGGTGGGAGCGTGGTCGCGTCCGCGCGGGAGACCCCGGCCACGCTCGGAGCCAGCCCCGCCCGGGGTTGCCGCCTATGCGGTGGACTCACCGCGTAGGCCCTGCGCAGATCTTGGACAGTTTCCGTTCGCGCGTAACGGTAACTGTCCAAGATTCACAATTTGGTGGCGCAGACACCGACTGGCCGGCACCCCGGGTGGGGTGCCGGCCAGTCGGTTATACGTGTGTCAGCTGGTCCAGTGCTGAGCGACCAGGTCAGCGGCCTGCTGCTCCCACTGGGCGTAGTGATCCGGGTACGCCGACACCTGAACCTTCTGCGCAGCAGCGGTCAGCGGCATGTCCTTCCACCCGTCAACCTGCTTCAAACCCTTCAGAAACGCCGTGGTCGAGTACTCGGGGTCGGTGATCTGCTCCACCGTGCCCCAACCCGAGGACGGGCGCTGCTGGAACAGGCCCTGCGAGTCGTGGTCGTTACGGTCACCCAGGTGACCCAGGTTCTCCAACTTCGACTCCTGCAAAGCCGTCGCGATGGACACCACCGCGGCACGCTCGTCCATGCCGGTCTTCTTCGTCGCCGCGATGATCGCCTTGACGTTGGCGGTCTGCTCACCGTTGAGGTCGATGCGGGACTGGGCGCCCTGCACACCGTTCGGGATCAACTTGCTCGTGTCCGGCTTGTCGGCCTGCACCGCCGCGACCGACTTACCAGCGGTCACCGCAGCAGCGTCCGCGTGGGCGATCGGACCGGCGAACACACCACCGGCGAAAGCCAGACCAGCAACACCCAGAACACTCTTACGCAGCATCGAATTCATGATCAAAACTCCATTCGGGGGAAGACACGCGCACCAGCACAACCGGGGGAACGGCACACGCGGTCAGCGCCCACAGGCGCGAAAGACCAGAAAGGGGGAAAGAAGAGGAAGAGTTGGCGGGGGGTCGAGCCATCAGGCGACCCACCCCGTCGGCGGAACCATGTCCAACGACCAGCCGGCCGCCAACATTCCCGACCCAGCCAGCCGGCGGCCCGCGCAGGGCGCGAGCGCCTCGCAGCGCCGGGACCATATCCAACGACCGACCGGGCCGGATCATTCCGGCGAACCGCCGGCCACGCTCACACCCACAAGGGCAGGCGGCCCTGCTCGATCAGCCACCCGATACAACGCCCCCACCCCGCCGCCAATTCCCGCCCGAGGATGCCCTCGGCCACGGCCGGAGACCGAACATTCCGGCCGTAACCCGACAGGAATTCCTATAGTGCGTTGCGACCGGAACACCGAAACCCGACAATCCGCTCGGCCGCGGCGGGCTCGACCGGCGGGTCCTTCGAGACGCGGTGACCGGACCGCAGAAAACGGACATCCCACTCGCTCGGATCGGTGACCCGGTTACGGAACCGGACACCGCTTGCCGGCAAGGCGGTGACCGGGAAACAGCAACCGGGGTTCAAGTCACCCCCATGGCGAGACCGGCGCGCGGAGACCGGACGCTCAACCCGGCCGCGGTGCTCGGCGATCGGCGCGTGCTTATCGGCGGTGCAGGTCGCAGGTCCGCTTTCGGCTGCGGTGGGGTTACCCTGACAGCATGCAGGCCGTCTCCCCCACCACGACCGGCGTGGCGTACCTGGCCCGGCCCGGCCGTCCCGCCGTGGTGGCCCGGACGCTGGCCGAGCTGCGCGGGCCCACCCGGGGGGTGGTGGAGTTGCCGGTGCGGCTGATGTGGAGCGCCGACCGCGCCTTCGACCTACGCGACCCCGACCAACTGCTCTGGATGTACGAGAACGTGCTGCGGGAGACCACCAGCGTCGACGACCTGCGCCAGCTCGTCAACGGCCGGACCCTTCGCCGGGTGTGGCGACTGCTCAACCTGCCCCGCAGCGTACGGCTGGCCTGGGAGACCCGGCACCAGGGTCTCCGGTCGGCGTGAGCGAGCGGAGCGAGCGAACCATCCGGCTCAGCAGCATGGCACCTCGCGTCGACGCGGAGCGGTGCGAGGCGGCGGCGGCGTGAGCGGAGCGCATCCGCACGAGTTTTACCGCGAGGTGGCCCGGGTGGCGTTGGCCGTCGCCGGGCCGCACCGCTTCGTACTCGGCGGCGGGGTGGCGTGGGCCGCGCACGGACTGGTCACCCGCCCCACCGAGGATGTCGACCTCTTCGCCGACGTGGAGGGCGCCGCCGCGGCGGCGGCGGCCGGGGTGCGGGCCGCGCTGGAGGCCGCCGGCTTCGAAGTGGTCGACGCGGATCCGGACAGTGACCTCGCCGACCTGTTCGACGGCTTCGACCGGGACATGCGGGACTTCGTGGTCGGTCGGGACGGCCGGCAGATCCGGCTCAGCCTGGCACGACTCGACCGGCACCGCAGCCCGGTGGTGATGATGGACCTCGGGCCGGTGATGGACGTACGGGATCTGATCGCCAACAAGACCGCCGCCCTGGTCAACCGGCGCGAGGTGCGCGACTACATCGACGTGGCGGCCGCCCTGGAGCACCGGGACGTGGCCGAACTGCTGGACCTGGCCCGGCAACTCGACCCGGCCCTGGACGACGAGGACATCCGGGCGGCCGGACGCTACCTGGACCGCATCCCGGACCGCCGGTTCGCCCGCTACGGCCTCGGCCCCGCCGACATCGCCCAGGTTCGGCGGCAGCTGGCCGGCTGGCCACGCTGAGACGCAGCGTCCGCCCGCCAACCATGGGTCCTTCCCTCAAACGGGGCCGGCTGTTGTGGCCACTGTTACCTTCGCTGGTTATGGTGCCGGCGGTGCCCATGAGGCGCCATCAACCGTCTGGAAGGGCAGCAAATGACCCCCTCTCCCACCGGCCCGTCCCGCCGCCAGGTGATCGTCGCCGCGGCTGCGGCGGCCGCCGCACCGCTGGTCACCGCCGCGCCCGCGGCGGCAACCGGCCCGAAGCGGACCTGGGACCTCACCCTGCTCGGTACGTCGGACACCCACGGCAACGTCTACAACTGGGACTACTACCGTGACGCCGAGTACGACGACAGCAGGCAGAACGACGTCGGCGTGGCGAAGCTGGCCACCCTGATCAACCAGATTCGCGCCGAGCGGCGCGGCAAGGCCACCCTGGTGCTCGACGCCGGCGACACGATCCAGGGCACCCCGCTGGCCACGTACTACGCCAAGCAGGAGCCGATCACCGTCACCGGGGAGAAGCACCCGATGGCCCGGGCGATGAACGTCATCGAGTACGACGCGGTGACCCTGGGCAACCACGAGTTCAACTACGGCCTGCCGCTGCTGGACAAGTGGATCCGCCAGCTCGGCTTCCCGGCCCTGGCCGCCAACGCGATCAACGTCGCCACCGGCAAGCCGGCCTTCCTGCCGTACGTCATCAAGAAGGTCTCGCCCGGTTTCGCCGCACCGCCGGTGCGGGTCGGCATCCTCGGCCTGACCAACCCCGGCACCGCGATCTGGGACCGGGCGCACGTCGAAGGCGTGCTGCGCTTCGACGACATGATCGCCACCGCCGCGAAGTACGTGCCGATCATGCGGGACCGGGGCGCGGACATCATCCTCATCTCGGCGCACGGCGGGGACAGCGGCACCTCCAGCTACGGCCCGGAGCTGCCGAACGAGAACCCGACCGCGATGATCGCCGAGCAGGTCCCTGGCATCGACGCGATCCTGTTCGGGCACGCCCACGCGGAGGTGCCCGAGCGGTTCGTGACCAACAAGAGCACCGGCGAGCAGGTGCTGCTCTCCGAGCCGTCGCGGTGGGGTCAGCGGCTGACCCGGATGGACTTCACCCTCATCCGTGAGCGCGGCCAGTGGAAGATCACCAAGAAGTCCGCCGCCCTGCTGAACACCAACACGGTGGTCGAGGACCCCAAGGTCCTGGCCGCGGTCCGGAAACAGCACGAGAAGACCGTCGCGTACGTCAACCAGGTGGTGGCCCGGTCCACGGTGGAGTTGTCGGCCGCCGAGTCCCGCTACCAGGACACCCCGATCCTGGACTTCATCAACCACGTGCAGACCGAGACGGTCAGCGCGGCGCTCGCCGGCACCGCGTACGCGGGGCTGCCCGTGCTGTCGATCGCGGCGCCGTTCAGCCGGACCGCGGTCTTCCCGGCCGGCGACGTGAAGATCCGCGACGTGGCCGGGCTGTACGTGTACGACAACACCCTCGAGGCGGTCGTGCTCAGCGGCGTCGAGGTGCGGGCCTACCTGGAGTACTCCGCGAGGTACTTCCGCATCCACGCACCGGGTGCCCCGGTCAACCCGGACACGATCAGCGACCCGGCGGTGCCGGACTACAACTACGACGCGTTCTCCGGGATCGACTACGACATCGACATCTCCCGCCCGGTCGGCCAGCGGATCACCCGGCTGGTCCTGCCCGGCACCGACACGCCGGTGGCCGACGGCGCGCAGTTCGTGGTGGCGGTGAACAACTACCGGCGCAGCGGCGGCGGTAACTTCCCCGGCATCGTGAAGACCCAGGTGTACAACGCGCAGCAGGAGATCCGCCAGCTGCTCATCGACTGGGCGCAGGCCCGGGGCGCGATCGACCCGGCCGACTTCTTCCAGCCGAACTGGCGCCTGGTCCGCGAGGGCGTCCCGGTCTTCTGACCGTACGAAAGCTGAACCGTACGGAGGCTCAACGAGGAACCCCCAGCTTGAAACGCTGGGGGTTCCTCGTGTCGTCCCGGCGTAGCTGAGCCGCGAGGGCGGTCCCTTCCCACCATCTGGTGTGGGTACATCTGTTGCTGCTCCGGCGACAACGAACGTACCCACCCTGCGGTGTGGCGTCGCCGCAGGACCTCAGGGGTAGCGGAGCGCCCAGCGGTGCGGGTCGTCCGGGTCCGGGCCGTCGCGACGCGGCTCGGTCTCGGTCAGCGGGATCCGCTCCTCAGGGCGCACCGCCGGCGGCAGTTCGCCGAAGCGGACGTGCCGCAGGAAGGCGTATTCGTCGTCGGTGAACGGCAGCCCAGAACTCTCCGTCATGGCCTTCTCCCTCCACGCTCCCCCATTGTCAGCTGCTGCTCGCCATGTGCCGCACAGTTGGGATCACTACCAGTAAGGCGTCCTAGGATCCTGGATGGGTGCCGGTGTGCTCGGCGGCGCCGCACGACGGGACGGCTGGGTGCCGGAAAGGCGCGGGATACCGGTCAGGGCTCGGCGTGGGTGGGCGAGGCACGTCGCCTGGGGAGGCGGTCCACCAGGGCCAGGGCAGCCCGGATCGGCGCCCGCCCGATCACCTCGTCGAAGTCGGCCCGTCCTTGGCAGAAGCGGGCGAACGCCCGCCAGCCCAGCGGCGTGGCCACCAACGCGTGGAAGGCGTCCGGCCGCCAGGAGAAGACGTCGAGCAGCCGGTACCCGGCGCGCATGGCCGGCACCAGCCGTTCGACCACCGCGCTCTGGTAGCCGGCGAGATCGCCGTCGGCGACCGCGTCACCGGCCAGCTCGCCGGAACGCAGCGCGTAGCTGATCCCCTCCCGGGTCCAGGGTTCCAGCAGACCGGCGGCGTCGCCGGCGACCAGCACCCGGCCCCGCCGCAGCGGCGAGTCGTCGGCGCGGCACCGGGTCAGATGCCCCGAGTCGTGGGCCGGTTGCACGCCGGCCAGGCCGAGCCGGTCCACGAACCGGCGCAGATACTCCCGGGTACGCTCCCCCTCGCCCCGGCCGGCGATCACCCCGACGGTCAGTCGGTCGTCTTTCGGGAACACCCAGGCGTACGAGCCGGGCAGCGGGCCCCAGTCCAGCAGCAGCCGGTGCCGCCAGCGGGCCCGCTGTTCCGCCGACACCGGCAACTCCAGCTCCAACCCCAGATCCACCTGCCGGTAGCGCACCCCGACGTGACGCGCAGTGACCCCGGAGGAGCCGTCGGCACCGACGATCGCGCGGGCGCGGACCGTCTCACCGCCGGCCAGCCGCAGGCGTACCACCTCGGGGGTCTGTTCCAGCGCGCGGACCGCGACCTGCTCGCGGACCTCGGCCCCAGCGGACACGGCAGCCGCCCGCAGCCGGTCGTCGAACTCCTCCCGCCGCACCATCGTCACCAGCGGTCCCGCCCCGTGGCGCCGGGTGAAGCCGCGTCGTCCGTCCAGGGTGAAGGTGGCCCGGTCGACCACGTCGCGGGCCGGCACCTCGATCCGCCCGGCCAAGGCGGTGAGCGACGTGCCGATCAACCCGCCGCCGCAGGTCTTGTAGCGAGGATGCGTGGCCCGCTCGATGACCAGCGTGCGCACCCCGCGACGGGCGGCCACGAAGGCGGCGGACAGTCCGGCGGGTCCGCCGCCGATCACCACCAGATCCCAGACGGTCACCGATGCAGCCTAAGAGCGACCGGCAACAGGGCGGTGAAATTGCCGGTCGCTCATAGTCGGCCGGCCCCCAGGGAAGGTCGCGCGGCCCCCGATCGGGCGTGCATCTTCGGCCGCCCAGGGGGTAACCGCGCGGCGCAGACCGCCTGCGACAGGCGGAAGAGCGTGAGGAGGAAACCATGCAGCAGGTGCAGCTGTCGGACGTCGAGGCTCGGGTTTACGACGCGGTGGCGGCCCTGGAGGCGCGGGGACAGGTCCCCTACCCGGACACGATCGCCCAGGAGTGCGGCCTCACCGAGGAGCAGCTGCAGAATCCCCTGCATCTGCTCACCGAGAAGAACCTGCTGCACCGGGAGGACTCGCCGATGGCCGGGCTCGACTTCGGTCCGCGGTTCTGCGCCCAGCAGCTGGCGTGACGGGCGTCGCCGGACGACACCTTCCCCCGCAGGCGGGGTAGCGCGCGATCGACGGGGGACGTGATGGCTCCGGCGGGGACGAAAGGGTCGGCCGACCCCGACGCCTACGACGAGCGGCGACGATGGCAGGCGCTCGCCGTCGGGCTGGTCGCAACGTTCATGACGCTGCTCGACGTGAGCATCGTCAACGTGGCGATCCCGTCGCTGGAACGTGCCCTGCACGCCAACCCCAGCGAACTGCAGTGGGTGCTGTCCGGGTACGCCCTGACCTTCGGGTTGGCGCTGGTGCCGGCGGGACGGTTCGGTGACATCCGTGGCCGGCGCGACGTCTTCGTGTTCGGCATCGCCCTGTTCACGCTGACCAGCGCGCTGGCCGGGCTGGCCCAGTCCCCCGGCTGGCTGGTCGCCGCCCGACTGCTCCAGGGCGCCGCCGCCGGGGTGGTGAACCCGCAGGTGACCGGCCTGATCCAGCAGCTGTTCCAGGGTCCGGCGCGGGCCAAGCCGTTCGGGCTGCTCGGCGCCGTCATCGGCATCTCCACGGCGGTCGGGCCGCTGCTCGGCGGCCTGCTGATCGCCGCCGGCGGGCCGGAGCACGGCTGGCGGTGGGTCTTCTTCGTCAACGTGCCGGTCGGGATCGTCGCGGTGATCCTCGGCTGGCGACTGCTGCCCGGTCGGGTCACGGCCCGGACCGCGCGGCGCCGGCTGGACCCGGTCGGCGTGCTGCTGCTCGGGGCCGGCGTGACGTTGGTGCTGCTGCCGCTGGTGCAGCATGCCCAGTGGCACGGCCCGGCCAAGTGGCTGCTCATCCCCGCCGGCCTGGCCTTGCTGCTCGGCTTCGGGCTCTGGGAACGGTGGTACGCGCGGCAGGGGCCGCCGCTGTTCGACGTACGCCTGTTCAGCCTGCAGTCGTACACACTGGGCTCGCTGATCGCGCTGTTCTACTTCGGTGGGTTCACCGCGATCTTCTTCATCTTCACCCTCTACCTGCAGAACGGGCTCGGCTACAGCGCGCTGGTGGCCGGTCTGGCGGTCACCCCGTTCGCGCTCGGCTCAGCGGTCGCGGCCACCATCGGCGGACGGATCGTGAACCGGTTCGGCCGACCACTGGTCGCCGTCGGGCTGCTGGCCGTGGTGGCCGGACTCGGATTGGTGGCGCTCGCCATCGACCTGCTCCCACACGCCCCCGTGCCCTGGGTGACCGCGGCACCGCTGCTGGTCGCCGGGCTCGGCAGCGGGCTGGTGATCGCCCCGAACCAGACGCTGACCCTGTCGCAGGTGCCCGTCCCTCAAGCGGGCAGCGGTGCGGGCATGCTCCAGACCGGCCAACGCATCGGCTCGGCGGCGGGCATCGCCGCCGTCGGCTCGGTCTTCTTCTCCACCGTGGCCAGCGGCGGCAACGCCTGGACGAAAGCCTTCGAGCGATCGCTGCTGCTCGGCGCCGGGATCGTCGCGCTGGCCCTGCTCGCCGCCCTCCTCGACATCGCCCGCCACCACCGCCAGACCCGCACGCAAGGAAGGGCACCTTCTTAACGCCTGGCGCAGGGGAGGCCCCTCGTTGAAGGCCGGGTGGTGAGTGCCGGGTGGGAGCGTGGTCGCGTCCGCGCGGGAGACCCCGGCCACGCTCGGAGCCAGCCCCGCCCGGGGTTGCCGCCTATGCGGTGGACTCACCG
>NZ_POTY01000277.1 GCF_003236315.1 Micromonospora craterilacus | reverse complement strand
GGGCGGGTGCGGTGGGGGGACCTGCTGCTGATCACGGTGGCGATGGTCGGGGCGCGGACGTTCGCGATGGCCGCCAACCGGATCCTGGACCGCCGGATCGACGCCCGGAACCCGCGTACGGCCAACCGGGAACTGGTGACCGGGGCGGTGAGCCTGCGTACCGCCTGGACGGGCGCGGGCGTGGCGCTCGTGGTGTTCCTGGCCGCCGCCGCGCTGCTCAACCCGCTCTGCCTGGTGCTCGCGCCGCTCGCCGTGGTGCCGCTGGTCGTCTACCCGTACGGCAAGCGGTTCACCAACTGGCCGCACGCCATCCTGGCGGTCGCCCAGGCGGTCGGCCCGGTCGGCGCCTGGCTCGCGGTGACCGGCACGTTCGCCGGCTCCTGGCCGGCCTTCCTGCTCGGCGCGGCCGTCGGCCTGTGGATCGGTGGCTTCGACCTGATCTACGCCTGCCAGGACGCCGAGGTGGATCGGCAGATCGGCGTGCACAGCGTGCCGGCCCGGTACGGCCTGCGGTTCGCGCTGCACGCCTCCACCGTCGCGCACGTGGTGACCTTCGGGCTGTTCCTGTGGTTCGGCGTGCTGGTCGGCTTCGGCTGGCTCTGGTGGATCGGCCTGGCGCTGACCGCGGTCGCCTTCGGCTACCAGCACCTGGTGGTGACGCCGACCGATCTGAGCCGGGTCAACCGGGCGTTCTTCACCGCTAACGGCTTCGTCGGCATCGCGCTGTTCGTCTTCGCCCTGCTCGACCTGGTGTTCCGGCTCGGCCTGCGGCCCTGAGGGCGGGGTCAGGAAGCGGCCCACCTACTTCGTGGCGTAGCGGGCGCTCTCCAGGGTCCAGTCGATGGTGCCGCGGACGGCCCGGGCCACCCCGTCGAGATGGGCGGTGACGGCGCCGTCCAGCGCCGGGCCGAACGACGGCACCGTGGCGCGCAGGGTGGCGAACTCGCGCATCGACTCGTGCCAGCGCTGGGCCACCAGCTCGATCGCGGTGTCCACCGGCACGCGGCGCTCGGCGGCCATCGCCAGCACCAGGTTGTGCCCGCCGGAGGTGGCCGCGTCCCGTTCCAGCGAGGCGATGTCGTTGTACCAGGAGAGCAGGTCGTTGCCGTGGTCCCGGAGCCGGCGCAGCAGCGGGTGGTGGTAGACCGGGTCGGGTAGCGGCCGGCCGGTGACGAACTCCACCAGCGGGTACGACACGTACGCCGCCGAGGTGGCCCGGCGCAGCTCGACGTACTCGGCGACGCCGGGTGGGTGACCGGTGGCCTTGTTGGCCGCCTCCTGCCAGGTGCCGTCGAGGTGTTGGGCGACCGCGTCGGCGAAGCGCAGCCGCCAGCGGGCGGTCATCCGGCGGCGCGGTTCGCGCCATGCGTTCACCAGCAGCCGGCGCAGCGGACCGTCCAGCCCGGCGTGCCGCAGCCGGGCGCCACCGTGCAGCAGTGCCACCGCGCCGTTCCGCAGCCCGCGGATCTCGTCCAGGCTGAGCCGGCCCGGCTTGTCGCAGGCGTCGTCGACCAGGAAGAACCAGGTGAACAGGGCGGTAAGCGTACGCAGGTCGGGCTCGCTGGCGTCGGGGTAGAGCCGACCCGCGTAGCGGGCGAAGCCGGACCGGGCCAGCCGTTCCCGGGTCGGTGCGTCCATCGGCAGCCCGGTCTGCGGCAGCCAGGTGACCAGCCACCCCTGTACGTCGTCGGCGTACGGCGACAGTCGGGGCGGGATCGGGCAGGCGGCGCGCAGCGACGGCAGGATGTCTAAGGCGGCGCGCGGCGACGGCAGGATGTTGTCGGTCATCCCGGATCCTTCCCGCGCGTCTCGCTCCGGCGCGAATCGCCTCCGGCAGCATGCCAGGTAGCGGTGCCCCTCGCATTCCGACCGGACATCGGCACCGTAACGGCTCAGCTGCTGATGATCGGGGAGCTACCCCCCGGGGGGTAACCGACCGGCACCGGCGACGACCAGGCAGGCTGGAGGCATGCGCGAACCATGGGTGGTCGGGGTGTCCGGGGCGTCCGGCACGCCGTACGCGGCCGCGGTCGTCCGCGGGCTGCTCGACGCCGGGGAGCCGGTGGACCTGATCGTCTCCCGGGCCGCCCGGTTGACCGTCCTCGACGAGACCGGACGGCCGTTCCGCGACGCGCACTGGGCCGAGGACCTGACCGCCTGGCTCGGCCGCGACCTCGACGGCGCGGACGTCCGGCACTGGACCGCCGGTGACCTGGCGGCCGGGCCGAGCAGCGGCTCGTATCCGGTCCGCGGCATGGCGGTGGTACCCGCCAGCACGGCGGCCTGCGCCGGAATCGCGATCGGCCTGTCGAAGGACCTGTTACAGCGGGCCGCCGAGGTCAACCTCAAGGAGCGCCGGCGGGTGGTCGTGGTGCCCCGCGAGACGCCGGTGACCCGTAGTCACCTGGAACACCTGATCGCGTTGCACGACGCCGGCGCGGTGGTGCTGCCGGCCAGTCCCGGCTTCTACGGCGCGGGTGCCGCCGCCTCTGCGGCGCAGCTCGTGGACTTCGTGGCGGGCAAGGTGCTCGATGCCCTCGGTGTGCCACACACCCTGTTCCGTCGGTGGGGCGGAAAGCTGAACGCGGACCGGACCTGACGACCGGTCCGCGTTCCGATCCGCAGCCTTCAGTACATGCCGGCGTTGGCCGGGCCGGTGCCGGTCGAGGCGGCCGGGCCGGTATTGCGTGGCCTGCCCATCTCGTCCGCCTCCTCCAGCATGCCCTCCCCCTCAAGCAGAGCTCGCACCTCGGATTCCCGAAACCGGCGATGCCCTCCTGGAGTCCGGATGCTGCCGATCCGGCCCGCCGCCGCCCATCTGGTCACAGTCTTCGGGTCAACCCGAAACAGCGCGGCGACTTCACCCGGTGTCAGCAGGCGATCTCCAGTGTCCACAGCCCCCTCCTCGCGTCGACGAAGCCCCCGGCTGAACACACTGCCCCCGGCCGGTGCGAGCCCAGAGCCGTCATGAGGGACGTATGGCAATTACAGCACCAGCGACCTGGCCTGTCCGCCAAACGCGAAAAACGCACTGAGTGGGAAGTTAGTAAATGATACCGGCGCTGCGGCCTCCGAACCCTGAGTATGCGAACTGTCACCCTCCGCAACATTCAACGGATGTCGGCGTCCGGGTGTTACGCGGCAGCGACTAGGGTCTACAGTCCGTGGACGCCATCGACCTCAGCCTCGTGGACCTTCTCCGCGGCAACGCCCGCCTGTCGTACGCCGAGCTGGCCCGGCAGGTCGGCCTCTCCGCGCCGGCAGTGCACGAACGGGTCGGCAAGCTGGAGTCCGGCGGGGTCATCCGGGCGTACCGCGCAGAGGTCGAGCCGGAGACCATCGGGCTGGGCGTGACCGCGTTGATCGGCATCGTGGAGGACTCCGGCGCGGACACCGACGACGTGCTGGAGGCGTTCCGCGCCATCCCGGAGATCGAGTCCTGTTACTTCATGGCCGGGGTCGAGTCCTTCCTGCTCAAGGCCCGGGTGGGCACCATCGCCGAGCTGGAGCAGCTGATCGTACGGCTCAACCGGACGCCCGGGGTCAACTCGACCCGTACCAGCATCGCCCTGTCGACCAAGTGGGAGAACCGGCCACAGGCGGTGGCCCCGCCGGCCGCCTGAGCCGGCTTGCTACGTTCGGAACGTGACTCATCTTGACCGGTGTGACGAGACCAGCCGGCGGTGGGTGACCGACGCGATCGCGGCCGTCGAGGCGGACGCGAACCGTTCCGCCGACACCCACCTGCTGCCCTTCCCGCTGCCCAGAGCGTGGGGGATCGACCTCTATCTCAAGGATGAGTCGGTCCATCCCACCGGGTCGCTCAAGCACCGGCTGGCCCGCTCGCTGTTCCTGTACGGGCTGTGCAACGGCTGGATCGGCCCGGGCACCACCATCGTGGAGGCGTCGTCGGGCTCCACGGCGGTCTCCGAGGCGTACTTCGCCCGGATGCTGGGGCTGCCCTTCATCGCGGTGATGCCCGCCTCCACCTCCCCCGAGAAGGTCGCCCAGATCGAGTTCCAGGGTGGCCGGTGCCACCTGGTCACGGACCCGGCGAAGGTGGTCATCGAGGCGCGCTGGCTCGCCGAGGACTCCGGCGGGCACTTCATGGACCAGTTCACCTACGCCGAGCGGGCCACCGACTGGCGGGGCAACAACAACATCGCCGAGTCCATCTACGCGCAGCTCGCCCTGGAGCGCCATCCCGTACCGGCCTGGGTGGTGGTGGGCGCGGGCACCGGCGGCACCAGCGCCACCATCGGCCGGTACGCCCGCTACCAGCGGCTGCCCACCAAGCTCTGCGTGGTCGACCCGGAGAACTCCGCGTTCTATCCCGCCTGGCAGGCCGCGGACTGGTCGGTGCGCACCGGACGCGGCTCCCGGATCGAGGGCATCGGCCGGCCGACCGTCGAGGCGTCGTTCCTGCCCTCGGTGGTAGACCGGATGGTGCAGGTGCCGGACGCCGCCTCGCTGGCCGCCATGCGGGCCGGCTCGGCCGTACTGGGCCGGCGGGTGGGCGGGTCGACCGGCACCAACCTGTGGGGTGCCTTCGGGCTGATCGCCGAGATGCGGGCCGCCGGCCGGACCGGCTCGGTGGTCACCCTGATCTGCGACGCGGGCGACCGCTACGCCGACACGTACTACGCCGACGAGTGGGTGGCCGCCCAGGGCCTCGACCTGGCCCCGCACCTGGCCACGGTCGAGCGCTTCCTGGCCGACGCTGAGTGGCCGACCTGCGCTTCCTGATTGGCGGTGAGTGGCCGTTCTGTGCATCCTCGCCGTCGGCGAGTGGCCGACCGGTGCTTTCTGATCGGCGCTGAGTGGCCAAGCTGTGCTTCCCGATCGGCGGTGAGTGGCCGACCTGCGTATCCTCACCGTCGGTGAGTCTGGCCTCGGCGACCGGCGACCGGCGGGGGTTTCGGCAGGCTCGGCTCAGCCGGGGACGAACCGCTCCGCCACACCGGGGTAGCGCACCACGAAGCCGTCCGGGTCCACATCGATCTCCGCGCTGAAGCTGTCGCTGGCGTACCGGAACCGGTCCGGGCCCAGCCCGGTGTAGACCTGCTCGGCGGGCACCACGGTAAGGCTCGGCAGCAGCACCCAGGCCACGTCGATCCGGTGAGCGGTGCCGGCGGGCGCGGCGGGCAGGCCGAGCCGGCGCAGCGGCAGCGTGTTGAACAGCGGCGAGCCGCCCAGGTCCACGTCGAGGGCGTCGGCCAGCCGATCCGGGTCCTCCACACCGGGCAGCCCCACCGGGGCATGCCCGCCCGCGGTCAGGACCCCGTCCAGATCGCCCTGCTCGGCGGCGGTCACCCGCCACCGCTGCGTCGCCCGCTCCAGACGTACGCTGCGCCGCCACCCGGCTCCCTCGACCTCGACCTCCAGCCGGACGCTGACCCACTCGGGGTCGGTGGCCAGTTGGTACCGGCAGGTGTAGGGAATCGGGTCGGCGGCCAGTTGGGTACCGTGCGCGGTCAGCCCGTGGCCGGCATCGACGAGGGCGTGTTCGGCGCCGGCGGTGTCCGTCCGGGTCCACAGCAGCGACTTCGGCATGGTCGGCATGAGCCGGACGTTACGCCACCCGACCTGGCCGGGCAGTCCCTTGCGTCGATTGCCGGTGCCGTGCCGCCACCCGCGCCCTGCCTCAAGATCGTGCTCGATCCTGGATCGAGTGGTGTCGCGGTCACGACGAGGCCACTCGATCCCTGATCGAGCACGATCTCCGCTGTCGGGTGCGGGGTGACGAGTTGGTCAGTAGGTCCGCGCCCGCGGGCGCCCACCGGCAGCCCGCCGATCCTCGCGCGGCCGGTCGTGCGGGATCCGGCCCTCCGACCGGCCGCCCCGGTCACCGCCGAAGCGGCGCTCGCCGCGGCCCTCGTCTCCGAAGCGGCGCTCGCCGCTGGGCCGGTCGCCGTAGTGGCGCTCGCCGCCCGGTTGGTCGCCGTGCCTGCGCTCGCTGCGGCCTTCGTCCCCAAAACGGCGCGCGCCGCTGGGCCGGTCGCCGCGCGGTTGGTCGCCGTGCCGCCGCTCGCCGCGGCCCTCGTCCCCGAACCGATGTTCGCCGCTGGGCCGGTCCCCGAACCGGCGTTCGCCGCCGGGCCGGTCCCCGAAGTGGCGCTCGCCGCGCGGTTGGTCGCCGTGCCTGCGCTCGCCGCGGCCCTCGTCGCCAAAACGGCGTTCGCCAGTGGGCCGATCCCCGTAGCGGTGTTCGCCGCGCGGTTGGTCGCCGTGCCTGCGCTCGCCGCGGCCCTCGTCCCCGAACCGGCGTTCGCTGCTGGGCCGGTCCCCGAACCGGCGTTCCCCGCCGGGCCGGTCGCCGTAGCGGTGTTCGCCCCCGGAACGGTCGCCGTAGCGGCGCTCCTCGCGGGGCTGGTCGCCGAACCGGCGCTCCCCGCTGGGCCGGTCCCCGAAGCGGCGTTCGCCGCTGGGTCGGTCGCCGTAGCGGCGTTCGCCGCTGGGTCGGTCGCCGTAGCGGCGCTCCGCGCCCGGCCGGTCGCCGAAGCGGCGCGGGCCGTCCGTCCGTCCGGATCGGCGCGGCTGCTCCGGCTCGTCGCGTACCGGCACTCCGCTCGGCTCCCGCGCCCCGGTCAGCTCGACCAGGGCGGGGTCACCGGCGCGTACCCGGGTCTCCGCCGGCTCCACGCCGGCCTTCCCCAGCATGGCCAGGGTGGTGCGGCGCTGCTTCGGCAGCACCAGGGTGGCCACCGCGCCCGTCTCGCCGGCCCGGGCGGTGCGGCCCGCGCGGTGCAGGTAGTCCTTGGGGTCCTTCGGCGGGTCGACGTGCAGCACCAGCGAGACCCCGTCGACGTGGATGCCCCGGGCCGCCACGTCGGTGGCGACCAGGACGTTGGTCCGCCCTTCGCGGAACTCGGCCAGGGTACGGGTGCGCATCCGCTGGGTCTTACCGCCGTGCAGCCCGCCAGCGCGTACGCCGACCGCCGCGAGCTGCCCGACGAGCCGGTCCACCCCGAGCTGGGTACGGGCGAAGACGATGGTCCGGCCGGCTCGGGCCGCGATCGACGCGGTCACCGGGAACTTGTCGCTCGGCGGGATGAGCAGCAGGTGGTGGTCCATGGTGGACACTGCCGCGGTCGGCGGCGCGGTGGAGTGGGTGACCGGGTCGGTCATGAACCGCTGGACCAGCGCGTCCACGTCGGTGTCCAGGGTGGCCGAGAAGAGCAGCCGCTGGGCGCCCGCCGGCGTCTTCGCCAACAGGTCGGTGACCTCGGGCAGGAAACCCATGTCGGCCATCTGGTCCGCCTCGTCGAGCACGGTGATCTCGACATCATCGAGGTGGCAGATGCCGCGTGCGATCAGGTCGGCGAGCCGGCCCGGGGTGGCCACCACGACCTCCACGCCGCGCCGCAGGGCGTCGATCTGGCGGTCGTAGGGCACTCCGCCGACGGCGGTCTTCAGGAACACGCCGACGGCCTTGCCCAGCGGCAGCAGCGCGTCGTTGACCTGCATGGCGAGTTCCCGGGTGGGTACCAGGATGAGGGCCCGCGGGCGCAGCGGCCGGGCCCGGCCGCCCTCGGCGACCCGGGCCAGCAGGGGCAGCCCGAAGGCGAGGGTCTTGCCGGAGCCGGTCTGCCCGCGGCCCAGGACGTCCCGCCCGGCGAGTGCGTCCGGCACGGTCGCGCGCTGGATCTCGAACGGGGTGGTGATGCCCTGCCGGGCCAGGGCCCGGACCAGGGCCTCAGGAAGCCCGAGGGTGTTGAAGTCGATCGAGCCGGCGGTGTCGGCCGGCTGCGGGGCGGTGTGCACGTCACGGGTGGACAGGGACATGCCGGGGTCAGCGGAGCTGGTCAAGAAATGCCTTTCGAGCGGGGCGCACCTTCGCGATGTCCCGCCGCGGCACGACGCCGCCGGATCGTCCGCAAGAACGCCCAATGGGCGCGCGGGTCGCGCGCCGGGTCAGTGATCGCCCACAAGTGTACGGCGGACGCCGCGTACCCACGGGATGCGCGGGTGGGTAGTGGGCGGACTCACCCCCGCTGATCCGTAACCCGCCGGCCTCACCCCGGCAGGCCGCCGGTCACGCCGCTCAGCGCATCGTTCGCCAGCAGTACGACCAGCACGCTGATCGTGACCAGCAGGCCCAGCGCGACGGCCAACACGATCACCACCCGGAGGGTGCTGCTGGACCGTTCGGCCGGGGTCTCCGCCCAGCCCTGGGCCAGGATGTGCCCGGTCAACGAGCCCGAGTTCTCCTGCTCACCGGCGGGGAAGGCGACCGTGGCGGAGCCCGCACCGTCGGCGTAGTAAGCGCTCAGGTCTGACCCGCCGGGGCGGTGCGCAGTCGGCTCGGGCCGGCTGGCGGCAGTCCCTCGCCGCCCGGCCGGGTCCGCGTCGGCCCGGGGCGTGGCCGAGGTCACGTCCGCCTGGCTGTCGGGGGCGGTGGCCGGTCCGAGGCGTCCCGCCACGCCCGCCTCCAGATCCGGTGCAGCTCCCTTCGGCGGCAGCAGGCCGGGGCGGGAC
>NZ_POTY01000276.1 GCF_003236315.1 Micromonospora craterilacus | reverse complement strand
GGTGTATAAGGTGCGCAACGGCGACCGAAAGTGCATGATCGGCGATGGTGTTGGTGGGCTGGGGCGGGAAGGGCGGTAGGCGAGGGGAGGCGTCGTCACGCTGGGTAGGATTGCCGGCTATGAGCCTGCCGCGTCCTGTCCTCGTGGTCGACTTCGGAGCCCAGTACGCCCAGCTGATCGCCCGGCGGGTACGCGAGGCCAAGGTCTACTCCGAGATCGTCCCGCACACCATGCCCGTGGCCGAGATGCTGGCCAGAAATCCGGCCGCGATCATCCTCTCCGGCGGGCCGGCCAGCGTCTACGAGCCGGGCGCCCCGCAGGTCGACGACGGGCTGTTCACCACGGGCGTGCCGGTCTTCGGCATCTGCTACGGGTTTCAGGCGATGGCCCGTGCCCTCGGCGGCACGGTGGCCCGCACCGGCAGCCGCGAGTACGGCGGCACCCCGCTGCGCCCCCGCCTGCTCGACCCCGGCGTGCTGCTCCGTGACCTGCCGGCCGACCTGCCGGTGTGGATGAGCCACGGTGACTGCGTGACCGAGGCGCCCGAGGGCTTCACGGTGACCGCCGAGTCCGCCGGCGCACCGGTCGCCGCCTTCGAGGACCTGGTCGGCCGGCGGGCCGGTGTGCAGTTCCACCCCGAGGTGGGGCACACCGCGCACGGGCAGGAGATGCTGACCCGCTTCCTGTACGAGATCGCCGAGATCGAGCCGACCTGGACGCCCGAGAACATCATCGACGAGCAGGTGGCCCGGATCCGCGCGCAGGTGGGCGACAAGGAGGTCATCTGCGGCCTGAGCGGCGGGGTGGACTCCGCGGTCGCCGCCGCGCTCGTGCACAAGGCCGTCGGTGACCAGCTGACCTGTGTCTTCGTCGACCACGGTCTGCTGCGCGCGGGCGAGGCCGAGCAGGTGGAGAAGGACTACGTTGCGGCCACCGGCATCAAGCTGAAGGTGGTCGACGCGGCCGACCGGTTCCTCGGCGCGCTGGCCGGGGTGACCGACCCGGAGCAGAAGCGCAAGATCATCGGCCGGGAGTTCATCCGGGTCTTCGAGGCCGCCGCCCGGGAGATCGCCTCACACGGTGACGTCGAGTTCCTGGTGCAGGGCACCCTCTACCCGGACGTGGTCGAGTCCGGCGGCGGCACCGGCACCGCCAACATCAAGAGCCACCACAACGTCGGCGGGCTGCCGGAGGACCTGAAGTTCGCCCTGGTCGAGCCGCTGCGCACGCTGTTCAAGGACGAGGTCCGTACGCTCGGTCTCCAGCTCGGCCTGCCCGAGGCGATGGTCTGGCGGCACCCGTTCCCCGGCCCCGGGCTGGCCATCCGGATCATCGGCGCGGTCGACCGGGAGCGGCTCGACCTGCTCCGCCGGGCCGACTTCATCGCCCGCCAGGAGCTCAGCGCGGCTGGTCTGGACCGGGACGTGTGGCAGTTCCCGGTGGTGCTGCTGGCCGACGTACGCAGCGTCGGCGTGCAGGGCGACGGACGTAGCTACGGTCACCCCGTGGTGCTGCGCCCGGTCTCCAGCGAGGACGCGATGACGGCCGACTGGTCCCGGCTGCCCTACGACGTGATCGCCCGGATCTCCACCCGGATCACCAACGAGGTGGCCGAGGTGAACCGGGTGGTCCTGGACGTCACGAGCAAGCCGCCGGGCACCATCGAGTGGGAGTGACCCCGGCTCACACCGCCGGCCCGCTCGGCCGCTGAGGCTCCGGCTTCGCCGCCGGCTCCGGCGCGGTCGCGTCGTCGGTCGTGGTCGCCGCGTCGGCGGCCGGGGGAGCGTCAAGACCCGGCCTGGTTGCGGGCTCCGGGGTGGCCGAGGCGTCCGACGCCGGCTGAGCGGCCGGCGGCGCGGGTTGCTCGAATGGTGCCGGCGGCCAGGCGGCCGGGGTCGGCGGAGTCCCCTCCGGGCCGGGATGCGGCGCCGAGGCCGCCGGTCCGGCAAACGGCCAGGCGGGGTGCGTGGTGCCCGCCGGTCCGGCGGGCCGGGGCGTGGGTTGTGCCGGTCCGTGCGGTGCGGGGCTCGCCGGTCCGGGGAACGGCCAGGCGGGGTGCGGCGTGGGGCCGGTCGGTCCGGCGTGCGGCGGGGCACCCGGCGGATGCGGCCAGGCGGGCGCGCTGGCCGGCTCCTCGGGCATCAGGAACCACATGATCGGGTACGCGAGGGCCGCGATGCCGCCGGTCAGCAGCGTGGCGACGGCGAAGACGACGCGTACCAGGGTGGGGTCGACGGCGAGGTAGCGGCCGAGGCCGCTGGCCACTCCGGCCACCATCCGGTCGGTGGTCGGGCGGCGCAGCTGCTTGTACGGGGCCTGAGGTGTGGAGGTCATGACTCCACGGTCCACGCCACGGCGCGCATCGACCTCGGTGACCGCCCGGATCCATACCCTGAACTGATCCTCAGGGGCGAGCAATCAGTCAGGAATCCGACTCTTTTCCGCGTCGGTAACGGGTCGCGGGGAGAATTTGGCTCCGTGACCACCATGCTGGAGCCGCTCCGCAGGATCGCGGCGTATGCAGTCTGTACTGATTCGGTAGACCGAGTGTTGCTGGTCCGGGCATCGGAGCGCTCCGGCACACCCGGGACGTGGTCCCTGCCCGGTGGGGCGGTAGACCACGGCGAGGATCCCAACCACACCGTCGTCCGCGAGACCGCCGCCGAGACCGGCCTGTCGGTGGCCGTCGCCGGCCTGCACGACGTGCTGGCCGACATGCGGGCGTTGCCCGAGCGCGGCATCACCATCCACACCGACCGCCTGGTCTACCGGGTCTCGGTCCGGGGCGGCACGCTGACCGACCGGGTCGACCGGCCGACCGACCTGGCCCGCTGGTTCACCCTGGACGAGGCGCGGCGGCTGCCGCTGCGCTCGTTCACCGCACGGGCCCTCGGGCTGCCCGCCTCCTCGGCGGACATCGTGCCCGACGAGCCCCCGGAGTTCCCCTCCTTCTACGCGGTGCCCGGTCCCGACGGGCTGCACCGGGCACAGCGCTTCGCCGCGTACGCTGTGGTCACCGACCCGGCCGGGCGGGTGCTGCTGACCCGGGTCTCCGACGGCTACCCGGGTGCGGGCTGCTGGCACCTGCCCGGTGGGGGCACCGACTACGGCGAGCAGCCGGGCGCGGCGCTGATCCGGGAGCTGGTCGAGGAGACCGGGCAGACCGGCCGCCTCGTCGGGCTCCTCGGCGTCGCCAGCCACCGCGACGCGGCCTCGCTCGGCCCGGAGGGCTACCCGATCGACTGGCACGGTGTGCGGGCCTTCTACCGGGTGGTGGTCGATCAGCCGGCTCCGCCCACAGTCGGCGACGTCGGCGGTTCCACCTGTGAGGCCCGCTGGTTCGCCCGCGAGGAACTCGGCGCCCTCCCCACCGACCGCCTCACCGAGGTGACCGCCGAAGCCGTCCAGGCTGCCCGCCTCACCTGACTCCCACCAGCCCGCGTCGATCATGAAGTTGACGGCGTTGTCGATCTCCAAAACGCCCGTCAACTTCATGATCGATCGTGGCTGGGCCTAAGGTCGGGGCGTGGAGCAGGTGCGGCGGGTCGAGGCGTACGGGGTGCTGCGGGATGCCGAGCAGCGGGTGCTGTTGGTGCGGGGCTCCGGCCAGGCGGACTTCCCGGGGGTGTGGTCGTTGCCGGGCGGCGGCCTGGAGCACGCCGAGCATCCCGCGTACGCGGTGGTCCGTGAGGTCGCCGCGGAGACCGGGCTGGCCGTCGAGGTGACCGGGCTCCGGGCGGTGGTCGCGGACGTGGTGCCGTACCCCGACCTGGGGGTGGCCCTGCACACCGACCGGATCCTGTTCGAGGTGACACCGGTGGGCGGGGTGCTGCGCGCCGAGCGGGACGGCATCACCGGCACTACCGACCTAGCCCGCTGGCTGACCCTCGACGAGGCCGCCGGGCTGCCGCTGCTGGCCTTCACCGCCGAGGCGCTCGGCCTGCCGGTCGTCCCGCTGCCGCCCGGCGCGCTGCGCCGACGGGTTCCGTTCGCCCCGCCGGGGGCCGACCGGCGGCAGCGTTTCGGGGCGTACGGGTTGGTCACCGATCCTGCCGGGCGGGTGCTGCTGTCGTTGATCGCCGAGGGCTATCCGGGCGCCGGGCGGTGGCACCTGCCCGGCGGTGGTACGGACCACGGTGAACAGCCGGTCACCGCGCTGCTACGGGAACTGGTCGAGGAGTCCGGCCAACTCGGCAGGGTGACCGAACTGATCGGCGTGGATAATCTGCACAATCCGGCGGCTCTCGGCCCGGAGGGCTACCCGCTCGACTGGCACGGCATCCGGGTCGTCTACCGGGTGGCGGTCGACGTTCCGACCGAGCCGGCGGTGACCGAACTGGCCGGCGGCTCCACCGCCCGCGCCGACTGGTTCACCCCGGCCGAGCTGCGAGGACTTCCGTTGACGGAGATCGCTGTCGCGGTGCTGGAGGTCCCGGTCTAGCCGTCAGGCTCGGATCGGCCGACGTCCGCTCGCCGGGTTGGCGGTGCCGGGCTCCGGTACAGTCGAGGCAGGGCTGATGGAGGAAACGGGCGATGACGCCCGAGATGGGAACAAGACGGCGGTTCGCGCGGTTAAGGGAGATATAAGTACCGCCGACTGCTATCGCCAATCCCCACCCCCCTGTGCGATGGTGTACTCCGCAAAACGGCTGCCGGGCCAGAAAGGGTCCGACACGAGACAGCCGGACGCCCGCTCTCACGGCGGTCAGCCGATCCGGTGATGGAGGGAACGTGCCGAGAGCCCCATGGCGCCGGCGTCGTACGACTGACAGCCCGCGTCCCGCAGGGCGAAGCTGGACGGGCCCGTTGCGCCGCAGCGGCACCCTCGCTCGTCAGGTCCTGCTGGTCCGCGTCGGCCGCCGAGGTGCGGAGTTGCACGGTCCGGCGGACGCGCTGCCCGAGCCCCGGTACCCGGACCGGCCGCGCCGCCGGTACGGATTGCAGCGGTTCCACCGCGCCCGGATCGAGGCGATCGCCCCGGTCAGCCCCGCGGTGGCGCCGGCCCCGGTGGCCGACGAGCCGGAGCCGACACCGATCCCGCTGCTGCCCGGCGAGCGGACAATGGCCCGGCGGATGAAGTTCGCCCTGGTCAACGCCTGCACCCTGGCCAGCCTGCTGCTCGGCATCAACGCGATCTTCGTCGCCATGCGGGGCGACGTGCGGCTCGCCGCCTTCCTCCTCATCGCCTGCGTGGCCTTCGACGGCCTGGACGGCGCGCTGGCCCGCAAGCTCGGGGTGTCCACCCCGTTCGGCGCCCAGATGGACTCGCTGGCCGACATGTGCTCCTTCGGCCTCGCCGCGCCGGTGGTGGTCTACGCCTCGCTCGCCGGCGAGGTGCCGACGGCCGCCGCCGGGGTGGCCGCCGCGCTGGTCGCGGCCTGCGCCGCGATCCGGCTGGCCCGGTTCAACGTCTCGCCCAAGGACGGCCGGTTCTTCTGCGGGGTGCCCACCACCATGGCGGCGGCCGTGCTCGCCCTGATGGTGGTGATCGGCCTGCCGGTGCCGGGGGTGGTGCAGGTCGCCGGGGTGGCGCTGCTCGCCTTCACCATGGTCAGCAGCTTCCCGTACGCCAAGCTCGCCCGGCTGGTCAGGCTGCCGATGTGGGTCTGGCTCGCGCCGGTGGTCGGTGCGCTGATCAACGTCCGGCTCACCTTCGGCCTGATCGTGGTGGGATACCTGATCAGTGGCCCGCTGCTCTGGCTGCGCCACCGCCGCACCATCTGATTCCGTACCTGTGCGAAGGGGCGCCGCGGGTTTACCGCGACGCCCCTTTCGCAATGGCGGTCAGCGCCAGCGGGCGATGACGGTCGACCCGCCGACGACCTTGTCGCCGGGACCGACCAGCGGCTCCGCGGCCTCCACCGGCAGGTAGACGTCGGTACGCGAGCCGAACCGGATCAGACCGAACCGCTCGCCCCGGGCCAGCAGCGCGCCGATCGGGGCACGCTGCACGATCCGCCGGGCGATCAGCCCGGTCCGCTGCGCCACCACCACCGTGCCGTGCGTGGTGTCCAGCACCGTGTACGCGGCCACGTTGTGCTCCGCGTCCGGCTTCATCGCGTTGACGAAGCCGCCGTCGGCGACGAAGTAGTCGACCACCTTGCCGGCCACCGGGGAGCGGTTGACGTGCACGTCGAGCACCGACAGGAAGACCGCGATCCGCAGGAACTCGCCGTCACCGAAGCGCTCGTCGTGCAGGCGCTGCACCGACAGCACCTGACCGTCGGCGGCGGCCACCACGGCCGACGGGTCCTCCGGCACGTCCCGCTCCGGGTCCCGGAAGAAGGCGGCCACCGGTGCGGCGGCCAGCGCGGGCAGCAGCCAGAGCTTCGACTTGGGCCGCGCCAGCCGGGTCAGCGCGGCCAACCCGAGGGCGATGCCGGCCGCGGCCACCCCGTTGGAGTCGATGTGCATGCCGCGGGTCAGCGGCACGCTCGACGGGCGGTAGGCCGGGGCGAGACGCTCCGCCGTCGCCGCGTCGGCCGGGGTGAAGCGGAGCCGGTACACGCGTACCGGCGGGGAGTTGCGCAGCACCAGGTCGTCACCGACGCCGTACAGCGCACCCTGCCGGTCCAGTTCGGCCGCGGCGCCGGCGGTCCGGCCGACGGCGGTGGCCAGGCAGAGCACCGCGCCGTCGGCGAGGTACTTGGACAGCGCCTCGATGGCGCCCCGGGTCTCCTCCGCGGTGCCGACGAACGCCTCACCGGCGACGACGACCTTGGCCGGCTCGGCCTCGGCGAGGCTGTCCACCACCCGGACCCGGTCGGCGACCCAGCGGCCCTGGGCGGTGACCTGCTCCCGCAGCGCCGTGGCGCTGACCCGCTCGGCTGGCACCACCGTGAGGGTGTCGCCGGGCAGCAGCGCGTCGATCGCCGCGGCCAGCACCGCGGACTCCGGGGCCACGCCGACCAGCAGGGCGGCCTTGGGGTCGTTGATCCGGGCGAGTTCGGAGACGAGAGTACGTGCGGCACGCTCGCCGAGGCGGGCCGGACCGGACTGGCCGGAGGCACGCACGGCGGGGAACTGGGTCATGTCGAACGGGCTCCTGACGGGTAGAGGCGACTGACGCGAGATCACCGCTCGGCGGCGGGGTCGGCCCCGCCGCGGACGGCCCGCGCGAGCCGGTGGCCCGCGCAGGATGCCCCGCGGCATGGGCTGGCCGGCGAAGGCGGGAGCACACCGGCCAGCATAGGCGGCCCCGAACCGTCGCCGCATGGTCAGGCCGCCGGCCCCCGTTGTCCCGGCGGCGCTTCGCCCCCGAACGGAAGGTCGAGCGTACGGTCGCCGTCGGCGGGACGCCCCCCGGCCGGCTCGCCCGCCGCGCCCGGCCGGACCGTGTCGGGACCGGGGTCCACGATGGTCCGATCGCTCTCGGTCGGGTCGACCCACGGCATGCCGCGCGGTTCGGTGAAGGTGGTGTCCGTCCACGGCGTGCCGGATGGTTCGGTGAAGGAGGTGCCCGCCCCCGGCCCGCCGGCCGGGTCGGTGTCGGTGAGGTCCCCCGGCGGCGCGTTCGACGCCGCGGTGCCGGCCGTGCTCGACGTTTCCGGGCGGGCCAGGTCCGGCCCGGTCGGTTCGGTCGGTTCGGGCTTGCTGGTGTGCCGGCTGGAGCGCAGCGCGCCGATCAGGCCGAGGGCGCCGATCAGGATCAGCCCGCCGGCCAGGAACCAGCCGACCGGCGGCAGGACGAGGCCGAGCACCTGGGCGAGCAGCCACCAGGCGGCGAGCGCGAGGAAGAGCAGCCCGAAGACGAACGACAACAGGTCGGTGCGGTGGGCCTTCACCGGGTCACCTCCATGTGTCCGGCGTTGATGTGCAGGTTCAGGCGCAGCTTTCCGCCGCCGGGACCGTCCGCGCCGAGGTCGACGGTCTCCCTGGGCTGGTTGTCCATACCCCAGGAGCGGCGCTCGCCGAAGATGTTCGCGTCACCGGCGGTGAGCTGCGCCGTGGCGGTCACGTCCACGTTCGGCGGCACCACCACGGTGGCCTCGCCGAAGTTGATGACGACGGTGATCTCGGTGTCCTGCTGGTCGAAGTCGATCGCGCGCAGGTCGAGCACCGCGTCGGCGAAGCTCTGCTCGTACCGGACCGCGAGGTCACGGTGTTCCGTCGGTGCCCAGGTGACCGAGCCACCCACCCCGCGGACCCGGTCGTACGACTCGGCCACGGTGGCCACGCCGAGCGCGGCGGCGCTCACCAGGCCGAGCGCGATCAGCCAGCGGGCCCGGCCGAACCAGGTGCCCACCAGCAGGCCGAGGCCGATCACGGCGAGCGCCGCCGCGAAGTAGCCCGAGGCACCGATGCCGAAGACACCCAGCATGTCGAGGAGGCAGACCACGCCCAGCGCGATGAAGATCAGCGAGAAGGTGATCGCGCCGAGGGCGGATCGTTCCCGGGGCTTCTTCGGCGGCTTGGGCTTCTTCGGCGGCGGCTGCGGCACCGGCGTCTGCCCGGCGTACGGACCGTGCGGGGCGAACGGAGGGCGGTAGGTCGGCGGGCCGAGTGGGGACGTCGGGGTGCCGGCCGTCGGCCAAGCCGGGGC
>NZ_POTY01000275.1 GCF_003236315.1 Micromonospora craterilacus | reverse complement strand
AGCGATGAACGGGGTGACGACGAAGATCCAGATCGTGACCGCGCCTGCTCTGGTCTGCGGCGCGGCGAGCAGGGGCTTGGGTTCGTTCACGGTGCGGGGGACATCGCGGCGATCGACGACCGCCGGCCTAACACCCCCGCGAGGCGCTGTCAGCATTACGCCAGCGCATTCAGGGGCCTGGGGAATCCACCAGGGCCAGCCATAGAATCTGTCGTGCTCATCGACCTGGAGGCGGACCGGATCCTGGCCACCGCCCGAGATGTCGCCGACCCGGTGTCCGCCGCCCGCATGGTTGCCGAGGCGTTTCTGGCCGTGTCCAGAACGGCGGACCCGGCCACTTTGGCGCCGTTGGTCGAGCGGATCGCGGCGTTGCGTGGTGAGCCGGCCGAGCCGCGAACCGAGCTGCTGTTCCACACGCTGTCCGGTGTCGTCGGGACACGGATCAGGCAACCGCACGCCACCCGCGATCTCGAGGCGGCCCTGCGGATCTTCGCGGCGCACCGGCTGAACGATGACGCGCTGTCTGTCGAGTGCGCCCTCATGTGCACCTTGAGCCTGATCCGGCCGCACGAGGTACGGCCCGGCTTCGCGCATCTGGTCGACCAGCTCGACGTCGATCCCGTTCGCCGAGCCAGGCTCATCGCCATGATCGGACTCGGTGACGCGTGGGCGGGCAACCTGATCCGAGGGCATGCCGGGCTGTGCGCGGCCCGCGAACTCGCCGAGTCGGCGGGCCGCTTGGACGTCCAGGCCGAGGTAGCCTCCTGGTTGATCAAAATCTCGGCGCTCTGCGGTGACCTCACTGCGTCGGCCGCCTACCTGACCGAAGCGCGGGAGTTGGCCGCGCGGGTGGGGTCGAGCTGGGTCGCCGTCCACATCGCCGAGTGCGGGGCCGCTTTGTATCTGATCAGCGGCGACATCGAAGCCTGGGTCGGCACGCTGGAGCTTCTGGTCAACAGCGCGATCGGGGCCAACTCCGGCTTGTTCTTCGAACACCGCTGGGAACTCGCCACCCACTACGCCCTGTACGGCGATGCGGGCGCAGCGCAGGCACTGCTGGCCGGCACACCCGACCCGCCGTTGGCCTGGCCTGGGGCTCCGGCGCTGCCCGCGTGGCGCGGCTGGATCGCCGAGCCCACGAGCGCGGCTGCGATGGCGCAGGTCGAGGCATCGCTCGCCGGATTGAACCGGCCGGTGGAGCGGTTGTCGCGGGCCCGCATCGCGTGGCTGCTCGGTGCGCAGCATGCTCGTCTGCAGCGACGGGTCGATGCGATCCGGCTCCTGGAGGCCGCGAGTTCCGGCTACGCCGCGATCGGCGCGGCGGGACCACTGACCCGGGTCATCGCCGAGCTGCACGGCGTCGCGATGCGCGCCACCGTTATCGGCGAGCTGCCCCGGGCGCTGGCCACCCGGCCGCCCACTGAACAGCCGTTGACGGCGGCAGAGGACCGGGTGGCCAGAGCGGTCGCCGCGGGGCTGAGCAACCGGGAGGTCGCGGACCGGCTCTGCGTATCCGCGAAGACGGTCGAGTTCCATCTCGGCAACACCTTCCGCAAACTCGGCGTACGCAACCGGACCGAACTCGCCAGTCGGCTCGGACCGCTCGCCTGAGGCCACCCGACGAACCGCCGCCAGCCGCAGCGCCCCGGGCCAGCCGAGCAGCCCACGCGGAGGCGCGCATAACACGAGGCGCACCTTTTCGGCAAGCTGCTAGCCGAAACCCGACAGCGCAGCTCGGGGCCGGCCAATCGACAGGCCCACCTCCACCGGCTACTCTTCGCCGAACTCCGGGCCTGCCGCCGACCGACAGGTGCACATCCCCGGCCGGACGCCTGCGAGAAAGAGTTCCACGTGTCGCATCTTGCTCTCGCCCGCTCAATTTCCCTCGCCGCTGCCGCGGCGCTCGTGCTCAGTGGATGCGGCTCGCAGCCGAACGGCCCAGACAGCTCGAAGCCGGGCCCAGTCGTCGTCGACGGCGCCGTGGACCTTTCGGCGCTGCAGCGGCTGGTCGACACTGAACAGGCGAAATCGCAGGAGCAGCAGGAGCAGGAACTCGCCAGGCTCGACAACGTCCTGGAGCGGGAGCTCTGGAAAGAGTCGGGTTTGGAATCGTCGCTCGGCGGAGCCGCAGCCGCTGACGCCGCGTTCGCCGCCCACGGCAAGGCCCTCACCGGCAAGGCGCGGGCGATCGGCGACAAGCCGATCGTGATAGTGCCGGCGGCGTACGTCGCCGACCCTACGGGCCCGACCATCGGTGCGGGCCTGTTCGGTGCCGTCATCCTCGTCGTCCTCGGCGCCGAGGGCGTCGTATCCGCCTCGAACGACTTCAAGGACGGTGAGCAGGTTTCCGGGGACCTGAGCAAGGAAGTCAAGGTCTCGGGCTCACTCGAGCACGCCGACATGAGTATGGATGCCACTCACGAGTCGGACGGCGTGACCACCAAGCTGGCCGTGAAGATCGGGATAAGCCCGTGCCCCGACGCGAGCGGCCGCTTCGAGGGCAGCGCCAAGGTCGACATCTCCGCGACGAAGACAGGCGGCAGCACCGGGCAGCGGGGGACCCTGGACGTCACGGTCACCGGCCAGGTCAACGACGACGCGAAGCTGGAGTCCTCCGACGTCGAGTACCGCATGCAGTGGGCCGACTTCGCGAACAGCAAGGGCAGCTTCGTGGATATCTCCGGCGCGGTGGGCGACACGAAACCGGCGACCGCAGCTCTCAACCGCAGCGGCGGCAAGCCGAACGGCTCCCTGCAGCAAGCCGCAGTAACCATCGGTGCGCTGTACAGCGCGATAATGAGAATCAAAATCCTCGACGCGGCCGAGAAGGGCTGGCAGTCGGGCCGTTGCGTGACCCTCAAGCCGACCGCCTCGCCGGGGCCGAAGGGCATGAAACCCGGCGCCACCTCGACGATCAACGCCGCGCCGCGCAGCCGGATCGACGGCGGGCCCGTTGGCGGGACGGTCAAGGCGACCCTCACCGCGGGCGGCGCCGCGGTCAAGCCCGACGGCAGCAAGGTGAACGCCGATGCGACCTTCACCTACACCGCCCCAGACGCGCCCGACAAGAGCGGGACGGTTTCCCTCGAGGCCAGGTCGCGGCGGGGTGTCGCCAAGGCGAGCATCGACTTCGACACGAAACAGGGGGCGTACGTCGCCAGCGGAGGCACCGAGGTGAAGGTGTCCGGCACCGTCCCCGACCTCGCTGCCCCGTTCACCTTGCAAGGCAAGGGCGCCGGCTTCACGGTCGTCTACTCGTACACCCCGACCAGCGGCACCGGTGGCACCTACACCTACGCCGGCTCGGGAAGCGGTGTGACGATGAAGGGCTCGGGCACCTACCAGATCACGGGCAGCAACCCGGTGCTCACCCTGAAGCAGACCGGCCAAGGCTGTGTCAACGTGGGCGGCTGCAGGACGACCACCAACGTGATCACCCTGACCAGAACCGGAACTGTGTAATAGGGCGCCCTACAGAGCCGAAGTAGATCGGTTCGGCGCTCCGGGATCGGTTATTGGTTCTCCGGCGTGCTCCCCGCCGTCCGCGACAAGACGTCCGATTCTTCCTAGATGACCCTGAGGGTAAGACGGTGAAGAACCGGCTTCACCTCGACGTCAGCCCTATCGACCGCAACACCGAGGACGAGGCGCTTGGAATAGATCGTCTAGGGCCCGCCCGTGCCGAATCAGGCAGGACGCGTCACCGGGCGCTGCGACATCCGACGAGCAGGCGGGCCACCATGTCCTGCGCGTGGACCCGCTCGTAACCGGGGCCGAGGATGCACAGATTCCCTACGGCACGCATGAGGGTGTGCGCAGTCACGCTGGGATCGATCTCGCCCGCGGAGACGCCTGCGGCAATCAACGACGCGCATGCCGGGACGAGCTTGTCGAGCATCAGCGCATGCAGCGTGAGCAGGCTCGGGTCCTCCGACTGCAGGGCGACCCCGAGCCCGTGCTTGGTCACCAGGAACTCCACGAATGCCCCGATCCAGCGCGTCAGCGCCTCACCGGGTGAGATGCTCTCCCGCTGCAGCGCCGACGCCAGCGCCACACACTCCTCGATCTGGTGGCGGTACACCGCGGTGACCAGCTCGGCGCGGTTCGGGAAGTGGCGGTAGACCGTGCCGAGGCCCACCCCGGCCCGTCCGGCGATGTCGCGGATGGGTGCCTGCACCCCTTGCTCCACGAACACCGCCGCGGCAGCGGCGAGAAGTGCCTCGCGGTTACGGCGTACGCCTGCCTCGCGCGCCCCAGGCGACTCGGTCACAGTTCCTCCCCTTGTCGGCGGAACATTGTTCCGCTAACTTTGACGGAACAGTGTTCCGCCTAATTGTGGCAGACGCCCTCCCCAGCGCAGAGGAAGCAGCGACATCATGCACCTTCACCAACTCGCACAGCAGATCATGGCGATCAAGCCCGTCCCCGTGCCCACCACCGGACGCGACTTCGACCTGGCGGTCAGGGTCACCGCCCCGGTGTCCGGCCACGACCTCCCAGTGATCGTGTTCTCGCACGGCAACGCCTGGTCCATGGACGGGTACGAGCCGCTCGTCGACCGGTGGGCCGCCGCCGGCTTCGTCGTCGTCCAGCCGACCCACCTCGACTCCCGCCGCCACGGCCTCGGGTTCAACGACCCGCGATTCGGCACCATCTGGCGAGTTCGAATCGCCGACCTGCACGCCGTCCTGGACAACCTCGACGACATCCTCGCCCAGGCGGGGCTGACCGGCCGCATCGACCGGGAGCGCGTCGCCGCCGTTGGGCACTCCTGGGGCGGTCAGAGCGTCGGCACCCTCCTCGGTGCCCGCGTGCTCGACGCCGACGGCACGCCAGGCGAGGACTTCTCCCATCCCTTGGTCAAGGCCGGGGCGCTTCTCGCCGCGACGGGCACCGGCGACTCGCTCACCCCGTTCGCGGTGGAGCATCTGCCGTTCATGCGGCCAGCCTTCTCCACGATGACCACGCCGGCCCTCGTCGTCACAGGCGGCAAGGATCAATCGGTGATGTCCACCCGTGGGCCGGAGTGGTTCACCGACGCCTACCACCTCAGCCCCACGCCCAAAAACCTGCTCATCATCACCGATGGTGAACACACCCTCGGTGGGGTCGCTGGCGAGCAGGTCGCCGAGACCAACGACGAGGATCCCGCCCGCGTAGCCCTGGTCGCCGACGCGGTTTCCGCCTATCTCCTCGACACCTTCGACCTCGACGGCACGGCCTGGAAAGCTCTCACCGAAAGCGCCGCGGCCAGCGACGGCGCCTACCATGTCGAGCACAAGTGAGCCCTGGTGCCCACCGGGCCGGAGCGCACCCGCTCCGGCCCGGACCGGCACCTGCTCACCCGTTGCTCCCGCTCATCGGCAGATCGTGCACTCAGCGGCCATGAGCCGCACAGACACCTCGGAAGCTTCTGCTGGGTACCGGCGAGTACGGACCGAACGCGATCGGTGCGTACGAAGTGGCTCGGGTAGCGCCTCCGCGCGTCCAGCAGCGGCCCGCACAACTGGTGCAAACCGGCGAATGCGAACTGCGTCTCCGACTCCGCCCCCACCGAGGACTCGACCCGGAACCCCAACGGGACCGCGGTGTCGCGGGCATGCTCCACCAGCGCGGACTTCCCGACGCCCGCTTCCCTGAGCAGCACAAGCACCGGGCCAGCTCCGCGCGTTCGTCCTCGCTCAGCCCGCCCGCGCCGGCAGCCTCGCCACGCTCCTCGCGATCCTTCTTCACCCAGTTGGCCAGGGTCCCGTCATTGATGCCCAGGTCACGCGCGACCTGCGCGATCGACTTCCCGGTCTCCCGCACGATGCGCACCGCACCCGCGCGGAACTCCGGATCGAACCGGCGTCTCGTCTCAGCCATGAACCTCTATCCCTCAAGCTCTGGCCTCCGCGCTACGAGGGGAACCGCGGTCGGCCACGCCTTCGAAGCCGCGGACCGCGACATCCTCAACGGTTGGCTGCGGGGCAATACCACCGGCGGTGAGCTGATCCGGCCGGTGCTCCCGACGGCTGGGTGGTCGGGGACAAGACCGGTGCCGGCGGGTACGGCACCCGCAACGACATCGCGGTGATCTGGCCACCGGATCGCGCGCCGATCGTCCTCGCGGTGCTGTCCAGCCGCGACGAGAAAGGACGCCGGCTACGACAACGCCCTCATCGCCGTGCGGCGCAGATCGTGACCGCCACCTGGCGTGGGATCGAAAAATAGCGATATGCACGGAAGTGAGCGCAAGACCCTGATCGACGCCTGACGCTCTTCGTCTACGGCCTGCTGGGCGGCGGGGCGGTCGCGCGGCGGTCTTCCCCGCGGTGGCGATCTTCGGCCTGGGAACGAAGGCCGGTGCGGAGGCTTGCCGCGTTGCCGAACGAGTTGAGCGCGTCATGTCCGCGGAATGTCATGGCGAGGTGGTGACGTGGTGTCACTGCCCGCAGAGCGCCGCCGGCGCTGCAATGCAAGGCGTGCCCACCCGCTTGCCATCGAAGGCCACCCCCACCCGGGTGCCTTCCCGGCCGGTCCTCGGCCCGCTAACCGGCGGATCCGCCGAGACGCCTTCTTCCGACGACGTAAGTGTGCCGCCACGGCATGGCGTTTCGCTCGTCGGCACACCTGACGGATTCACCCGAGAGGAAATGTTCCGATGAACGCACCACGAACCGACGGGCCCTGGGAGACCACGAGTGGCCCGAGCTCTCCTGTCTCCAACGATTCGCGCCTGGTGACGCGGGAGCGTTCCCGGCCGGCCGTCGCCCCCTCCCGACCGTTCGGCGCTCACGTGCGTATGGCCTGGTGGAAGCCGCTCGTGGTCATTGTCGTGCCGCCGCTGGCGATGCTGGCGCTCCAGGTGCTGTTCTGGCAGCTCGTGGGCGTCATCGAGGGCAGCGACGACCCGATGTCCCCCACCATGACACCGTTGAAGTCCCTGGCCATCAATATCAGCATCGGTGCGGCGGGCGTCGTGGCGGTCCTGCTCCTGGCGTGGATTGCCAAGGTGCCGTGGCGCTGCCTGATCAGCTCACCCCGGGCCTTCGACGCCCGCCGCCTGAGAATTTACCTGGTCGGAGCGGCGCTGCTGGTGGGAGCCGGGATCGGTGTCGTGGCGCTGGTCGCGCCCGACTCGCCGGGCTGGACCGCCTTCGGCGTCACCGGCACGACAATCAGCCTGCTGGTGGTCACCGTACTGAGTACGCCGCTACAGTCCGCCGGCGAGGAGCTGTGGTGGCGAAGTGCCGTGCTGCCCGCCGCCGCTTCCTGGGTGCGTGCGGTCCGTCCGGCCCTGGCCGTCGGGCTCATCGTCTCCAGCCTGGGCTTCGCCATGCTCCACGGGTCGAACGACTCCTGGCTGTTCGGTTACTACACCTTCATCGGCATCTGTACCGCCCTGATGGCGATCATCAGCCGCGGCATCGAGGCGCCGGTTGCCTTTCACGTCGCCAACAATGTCCTGTTCGGAATCGTCAACACGGTGCTGGCGGACGGTGAGCCCTACGCGATCGACCGGTCTACCGACTCCGGTGACGCGTCCCTGCTGATCCTGGCGGCCGTGAACATCGCCATGGTGGTGCTGGTATGGCTGCACGAGCGGCGAGCCCGGGCCAGAAGCGCGGGTTAACCCCGCCAGGGCAGGGTGCCGGTCCGAAGGTGGTCGTGCAGCCTCCGGGCGACCTGTGCCATCGTCGCCTCACTCCCGGGTTGCGTGACGGCGGGCACCCGGGAGGCGGTGAGCGCGATCGACTGCCCGTCGGCGTGGTCCACCACGCCGACGTCGTGGCGCAGGTGCAGCAGGGTGCCGGTCTTGGACGACCAGCGGGAGGCGTTTGAGGTGAAGTCCGGGGCCGGCCGCTGCCGGAGCAGGTTGTCACTCGTCAGGACGCGTACCCGCGCGGCGATGCCCCCTGGATCGTTGAGGGCCGCCAGATGGCCTGCCGCAGGTCGACGAAGGCCCGGGTCGACCCGGCGTCGCGGGTGACGTCGAGTTGGGCGACCGGGTGGGCCTGCCCGGGGTTCGCCGCCCCGATGGCGGGGGAGTGGGCCAGGTGCACGTCGTCGGGGCCGAGGCGTTCGGCCGGCGTGTCGGCGAGGTCGCCGACCCGACGTCGCACGGGGATGCCGTCGATACGCAGTCGCCGCAGCTCGGTGCGGCCGCGATCGCCCTCGTGGTCGGGGTTGCTGCCGCGTCGGCTGCTGCCGGGCCATCCCGGCCGCCGGTCGGCTACCCCGGACGAAGCCCTCGGCCGCCTCGTCGCCGTCAACCAGCGGTTCGCCGCTGGCCATGGCCGGCAACCCCCACTCGGTCCTGTTTCATCCTGAACAGCCTGGCCGCGCACTGCGGCCGACTGGACGACTCAGGTCACTAGACCGGCGGCCAGTTCCGCAGGGCGGCGTCGACGACTAGCTGGAGGATGTCGCCTTCGGTGCCGCCGGCGGCCTGCACCGCGACGCCGTTGCCGATCGTTATGACGTACTTCGCCAGGAGTGCCGGGTCGGTCTCCGCGGGCAGGTCGCCCTCCTCGACCGCCCGCCGGAACCGATCCGTGAGCTGGGCGCTGATCTCGACGCCCCAGGCGGCCAAGAGGTCGCGGATCACCCGCC
>NZ_POTY01000274.1 GCF_003236315.1 Micromonospora craterilacus | reverse complement strand
GTGCGTGGGTCGGGGGCCTGGTCGGCGGGGCTGGTTCCGGTATCCTGACCGGCGGTCTTCGCCAGCAGGCCGCCGACCGGCGCCGGCGGGGGCCGCCGCCGCGCAGTGTCGTCACCGGGGGCCGGCGGCCGACGAAAGGATGCTTTCGTGCGCAGGTCCATGCCCAACCGGCGGCGTGCTCATCGGCCGCTGCTCACCCTGCTCGCCGCCGTGGCGCTGCTGCTCGGCGTCGGTGCCGTGCCGGCGTACGCCGAGCCCAACGAGGGGGGCAGCAAGAAGCTGCGGGACGCCCTGGAGGCGACCGCCAAGGCGCACATCGAGGCCAAGCGCAAGCTCGACGGCTCCAAGCGCAAGCAGAAGAAGATGGCGACCGAGCTGGCTGACCTGGAGGGCCGGCTGGTCGAGCTGAACGCCCTGGTCGGCGAGGTGGCGGCGCAGTCGTACCGGGTCGGCCGGCTGAGCGCGGCGGCCGTGCTGCTGGACAGCGCCACCCCGGAGGCGTTCGTGCAGCGGGCCGCCAGCCTCGACATGATGGCGCAGCGGGACGGACGCCGGGTGCGCGAGCTGTCCGAGGCGCGCGAGGCGGCCCGGCAGGCCAAGCTCGCGATCAACGCCGAGGTACGCGAGCAGACCAAGCAGCTCGCCGTGATGGCGAAGAAGAAGAAGGAGGCCGAGGCGGCCCTGGCGGCGGTCAGCTCGGGCAGCAGCGGCGGCTTCAGCGGCGGCAGCTCCACCTCGGCACGGCCGGCACCCCGCAACTCCGACGGCTCCTGGCCGGGCGAGTCCTGCTCGGTGAAGGACCCGACCACCTCCGGCTGCATCACCGCACGCACGTTGCACATGCTCAATCAGACCAAGGCCGCCGGTTACAAGCGATACGTCTCCTGCCACCGCAGCGGCGGCTCAGGCGAGCATCCCAAGGGCCGGGCCTGCGACTTCGCGGCCGCCACGAACGGGTTCGAGGACCGTACGGCCACCGGCGGCGACAAGGCGTACGGGGACAACCTGGCTGCCTGGCACGTGCGCAACGCGGACCGGCTCGGTGTGCTCTACGTGATCTGGTACCGACAGATCTGGCACCCGGGTACCGGCTGGCGGGCGTACGGCGGCAGCGGCAGTCCGGCAGCGGATCACACGAACCATGTTCACACTTCGATGTATTGACCCGTCGCCCGTCGACTGCTGCGTACCATCGCCACGGTGAACTCTCCATCGCCTGACCTTGCGGAGCCGGCCGCGCCGTCTTCGTCGGAAGCCCCTCGGGCTCTACCCAACGGGCTCGCCGCGTTCCTGGTCTTCTACTCCAGCGGCGCCGTCCTGGTCCTGGAAACCGCCGCGTTGCGCCTGGTCGGGCCGTACGTCGGGGTCACCCTCCAGGTGACCAGCTCGGTCATCGGCATCGCGCTGGCGGCCATCGCGTACGGGGCGTGGGCGGGCGGCTGGCTGGCCGACCGGCGCAACCCGCGCACCCTGCTGGCACCCGCGCTGGTGCTGTCCGGCATCGCCACCGCGATCACCCTGCCCGCGGTGCGCTACGCCGGGGAGGTCCTGCGCGGCGGTGCGGTCAGCGGCGTCCTGCTGCTGGTCGCGGTCGCCGTGTTCGCCCCGGCGATGCTGCTCTCCGCGGTCAGCCCGCTGGTGATCAAGCTTCAGCTCGCCGACCTGCGCCGGACCGGCCAGGTGGTCGGCCGGCTCTCCGGCATCGGCACGCTGGGCGCAGTCACGGCCACCCTGGTCACCGGCTTCGTGCTGGTCGCCGCCCTGCCCAGCACGGTCATCCTGTTCGGGCTGGCCGCCTCGCTCGGCATCACCGGGATCGCCCTCGGCGTGTATCTGCACCGGCAGGACAAGGCCACTCTTCCCGGCCCGGCCCGGGTCAAGGCGGCCCTGGCGGTGCTCGGTCTGGCCGGCGCCGGGCTGACCATGGTGGCGCCGAATCCGTGCGACGTGGAGACGGCGTACCACTGCGCCCGGGTCGCGGCCGACCCCGGCCGGGAGAGCGGGCGGACGCTGCTGCTCAACTCGGCCCAGCACTCGTACGTGGACCTGGCCGACCCGACCCATCTGGAGTACGCGTACACCCGGTGGATCGGCGCGGTGGCCGACGTAATGGCTCCGGCGGGTCAGCGGCTGGACGCGCTGCACCTGGGCGGCGGCGGGTTCACCGTGCCGCGCTACCTGACCGCCACCCGGCCCGGTACCGACAATCTGGTCTTCGAGATCGACGGTGGGCTGGTCGAGCTGGGGGAGCGGCAGCTCGGCGTACGCCAGGGGCCGGACCTGCGGGCCGTGGTGGGCGACGCCCGGCTGCTGGTGGCCGCCGAGGCGACCGCCAGCCGGGACTTCGTGGTGGGCGACGCGTTCGGGCACCTGGTGGTGCCCTGGCACCTGGCCACCCGGGAGATGGCCGCCGAGATCGGGCGGGTCACCCGGCCCACCGGGGTGTACGTGCAGAACGTCATCGACTACCCGCCGCTGCGGTTCATCCGCAGTGAGGTGGCCACCGTCGCCGCCGAGTTCCGGCATGTCGCGTTGATCGCGCCGCCAGAGGCACTGGCCGGTGAGCGGGGAGCCAACTTCCTCATCGTGGCCTCCGACGCGCCGCTGCCGCTGGCGGCGGTGCGGGCCCGGTTGGACGCCGACAACGAGCCGGCCAGCCTGCTCTCCGGCGGTGATCTGACGGATTTCGTCGGTGACGCGCTGGTGCTGACCGACGACTACGCCCCGGTGGACCAACTGCTCGCCACCGCCTGATCGGGTGACTTTGCTGACCGAATCCGACCAGAAAGGTGTAGCAGGGTTCGCGTCGGGCAACAACGCCGACCATGGGTGGTGGGGTAGGCAAGGGTGCACAACTGCTCGGTGAGCGGTACCGGCTGATCGAGCAGCTCGGCACGGGCGGGATGTCGGTGGTCTGGCGCGGCTACGACGAGGTGCTCGGCCGCCAGGTCGCGGTCAAGGTGCTCGCCTCCCGGCTGGCCAGCGACCGGGCGTTCCGGCACCGGATCCGGATCGAGGCCCAGGCCGCCGCCCGGCTCTGCCACCCCAACATCACCAACGTGTACGACTACGGCGAGTCCGAGCAGGCCGGGTTGACCGTGCCGTACGTGGTGATGGAGCTGATCGACGGCGGCCCGCTGACCACGCGGCTCGGTCCCGACCGTGGCCTGCCCTGGCGGGAGGCGGTGACGGTGGCCGCGGAGGTCGCCGCCGCGTTGGCCACCGCGCACGCCCGTGGCGTGGTGCACCGCGACGTCACACCCGGCAACGTGATGCTCACCTCGACCGGGGTGAAGATGGTCGACTTCGGCATCTCGGCGCTGGTCGGGGAGAGCGAGAAGGGGCCGGACGGCACCCTGCTCGGCACCCCGGCCTACCTCGCTCCGGAACGGCTCGACAACGGCCAGGTCAGTCCGGCCACCGACGTGTACGCGGTCGGCCTGCTGCTGTACCGGATGCTCACCGGGCGGCTGCCCTGGCGGGCCGACACCACCGCGGAGATGCTGCGGGCGCACATGTACCGCAAGCCGGAGCCGATGCCGCCGGTGCCGGGACTGCCCGAGCAGGTCGCCGACCTGGTCCACCGTTGCCTGGCGAAACTGCCGGCGGACCGGCCGGCCACTGCCGAGCTGGCGCGGACCCTCGGCGAGGCGGCCGGGAAGGTGCCGGCGGTGCCGGTGCGCGCCGCCGACGGACGAGCCGACCCGATCCTGCTGGCCAGCGTGGGCACCACGATCCTGCCCTGGTCGACCGCGACCGACGCGCTGCCGCTCGTGGGCCTGCGTACCCGTCGCAGGCTGGACCGCCGACGCCGGGCCGAGGCGGGGTTGGCCGCCGCCGCGCTGATGGCCGTGACGGCGGCGGTCTGGGGCGTCACCTCGCACCGCCCGGCCAGCGGGGGCATCGACCAGCCGGCCCAGGCCCGGATGGGCGGTGACCAGCGGATCCCCTGCCAGGTCACGTACGCGCTGCGCAAGGACTCCGGCAAGGAATTCACCGCCGAGTTGAGCCTGACCAACACCGGTGACCGGGAGCTGCGCGACTGGACAATGCGATTCGCCTTCCCCAGCCATCAGACGGTCACCGGCGCGACCCCCGCACCGGTACGCCAGCAGGGGCGGGCGGTCGCCGTGCAGCCGGCCCCGCAGCGCCCGACGCTGGCGCCGGGCGCCACCGAGAAGGTGAGTCTGACCGGGACGTACACCGGGGCAAATCCGTTGCCGGTGGAGTTCCGGGTCGGCGACGCGGTCTGCGGGGTGCAGGTCTCCGGCATCGCCGGATCCGCACCGAGCGCCAAGCCGACGCCCACCAAGCCGGTGAAGGCCGCGGCCGGCAAGGCCGGCTCGGGGGGCGCCGGTGGAACGAAGACCAAGCCGGGGAAGGGGAAGGGGAAGGCGGTGGGGAAGGACGTCAAGCCGGGCAAGGACAAGCCCAAGCCCAAGCCGGCCGACCCCGGTAAGGGGCCGAAGAAGGGAGCGTAGACCCGGCAGCGGTCAGGAGAGTGCGGAGAAGGTCTGGATCTCGTCGATGGTCCCCTCGACGATGAGCGTGCTCTCCCGGCGGAGTTCCAACCTGTCGGAGACGTAGCGGAACCGCTGTTCGTCCGGTGGCTTGATCCCGATTACGCGTACGCCGTAGCGGTCCAACAATTGCAGTTCGCTCATCGTCTGACCGGCCAGCGCTTCCGGCACCCGCATCTTGGCGATGGCGAAGGCGTCGCCGAACTCCACGAAGTCGAGCAGGTTGCTGACGATCAGGTGGGCCACCCGTTCGCCGGTCTCCCGCTCGGGAAAGATCACATGGTGGGCGCCGACCGAGGACAGGATCTTCGCGTGCTGCCCGGAGGTCGCTCGGGCCCAGATCTGCGGCACCCCGAGCTCGACCAGCGCGAGTACGCTCAGCACGCTGCCCTCCACCGAGGCGCCGATGGCGACCACCGCGCGGCGGAGATCCGCCACCCCGAGCTGTCGTAGTGCCGCCTCGTCGGTGCCGTCGGCCTGCGCGACCCGGTCGAGCTGGCCCGACCACTTCTGCACGTGTTCGGCGTTGCGGTCGACGGCCAGCACGTCGTGGCCGAGCTTGACCAGCGAGTCGGTGAGATGCCAACCGAAGCGCCCCAGCCCGATCACCACGATGCCTCCCGCTTCCTTGCCCTTAGCCGACAATGGGTTGCTCCTCCGGGTATCGGTACAGCCGTCGTCGGGTGTTCAGGGCGATCGCGGACCCGAGGGTGAGCGGCCCGACCCGGCCGATGTACATCAGTGCGGCAAGCAGCAGCTGCCCGTCTGCGGGCAGCGACGGCGCGAGCCCGACGGACAGTCCCGCGGTGCTGAACGCCGAGGTGACCTCGAACAATGACCGGTAGAAGGCGACCGGTTCGACGGTCAGGATCAGCGTGAACGTGCCGAGGGTCACCACGGCGACGCTGAGCAGGGCGACGGTGATCGCCTGCCGTTGGCTGGACGTGGCCACCCGGCGCTGCCCGACCGTGACGTCCGGCTCGCCGCGCAACTCCGCCCAGATGACGAAGGCGAGCAGGAAGAACGTGGTCACCTTGATCCCGCCGGTGGTGCTCGCGCTGCCGCCGCCGATGAACATCAGGGCGATCAGCACGAAGTAGCTCTCCTCGCGGAACGCGGTGGTAGGGACGACCTCGAAACCGGCGGTCCGGCCGAGGGCCAACTGGCTGAACGCGTCCATGACCTTGCCGGCTACGCCGTGCCGGCCGATGGTCTCCGGGTTGGTCCATTCGGCAATCAGCAGGATCAGGGACCCGGCGACGAGCAGGACGAGAGTGCCCCAGATGGTCAACTTGGTGGCGACTGCCCAGTGGATCGGCCGGCGCCATCCGCGCGCCGCCTCGAACAGCGCCGGAAAGCCGAGGCTGCCGATGATGGCGCCGAGGGTGAGCGGCAGGAGGATCCAGGGGTCGCGGGAGAAGCCGAGCAGGCCGTGCGAGTAGAGGGAGAAGCCGCCGCTGTTGAACGCCTGCACCGAATGAAAGGTGGCCGACCAGAGCGCGTGCCACGGCGGGTAGTCGTAGGCCAGCCAGAGCCGGCCGAAGATGATGACCGTCATCACCGCCTCGCAGGCCAGCACCGTCGCGGCGATGCGCAGCAGCAGGCGGCGTATGTCGCCAGGGCCGTACTCCGCCGACTCGGCCTGCACGAGGAGTCGGTTGCGTAGACCGAGCTGCCGCGACACGGTCAGGATCACCAGCGCGGCGCCGGTCAGGATGCCGAGGCCACCGAGCTGGGTGAACACGGTGATCAACGCCAGGCCGAACCCGGACCAGTAGTGCGGCGTGTCGGTGACCGCCATGCCGGTGACCGAGATCGCCGAGGTGGCGGTGAACAGCGCGGTGACGAACGGAGCGCCCTTCTCCTCCTCGATCGTCGCCAAGGGCAGCATCAGCGCGGCGGTGCCGAACAGGATCGCCACCAGGAAGCCGAGCGGCACCAGCCGTACGGGGTGACGAAGAAACCGGCGCACCAGACAATCTTCCGATTCCCTTCGATTTTCGGGTGCCGAAATCGGAATCCCGAGGATTCACCGGATGGTCAGGTGCGGACCAACTTTCGGTCAGGACGGGGCGGTCTGCTGGGCGGGTTCCATCGATGAGAGGAGACCGCCTTGCGACGTACCCTTTCCGCCTTCGGGGTGTCGGTGGCCCTGCTCGCCGCCGCCGTGGCCACGCCCACCATGGTCGCTGCGGCGAAGCCGGCCGGCGACGCGGACCCGGCCCGGGTGGGCGACCAGCCCGTCGTGATCGGCCACCGGGGTGCCAGCGGCTACCGGCCGGAGCACACCCTGGAGGCGTACCGGCTGGCGATCCGGATGGGCGCCGACTACATCGAGCCGGACCTGGTCGCGACCGCCGACGGGGTGCTGGTCGCCCGGCACGAGAACGAGATCAGCGGTACGACCGACGTGGCGGTCCGGCCCGAGTTCGCCGACCGGCGGGCTACCAAAATCATCGACGGCGTGTCGGTGACCGGCTGGTTCACCGAGGACTTCACCCTGACCGAGCTGCGGACGCTGCGGGCCAAGGAGCGGCTGCCGCAGGTACGGGTGACGAACACCGCCTTCGACGGGCAGTTCCAGGTACCCACCTTCCAGGAGGTGATCGACCTGGCCAGGGCCGAGGGTAAAGCCCGGGGCCGGGTGATCGGCGTGTACCCGGAGACCAAGCACCCGACATACTTCGCCTCGATCGGGCTGCCGCTGGAGGAGCCGCTGGTCGAGGCGCTCCGCCGGGTGGGGTGGACGAAGCGGAACGCACCGGTCGTCATCCAGTCCTTCGAGACGGCCAACCTGCGGAGGTTGGATCGGATGATCGACGTCAGGCTGGTCCAGTTGCTCGACGCCGCCGGCCGCCCGTACGACTTCACCGTCTCCGGCGACACCCGCACCTACCGTGACCTGGCCACCCCCGCCGGCCTCAAGGAGATCGCCCGGTACGCCGACGGGATCGGTGCGCACAAGAACCTGATCGTGCCGCGCGACCCGGCCGGCAAGCTGCTCGCCCCGACCACCCTGGTCCGCGACGCGCACAAGGAGAAACTGATCGTGCATGCCTGGACCTTCCGGGCGGAGAACCAGTTCCTGCCGGTGGACTTCCGCATCGGCACCGACCCGAACGCCCGTGGCGACATCCAGGCCGAATACGAGCTGTTCTACCGCCTGGGTCTCGACGGCGTCTTCACCGACCACCCGGACTCCGCAGTGGCCGCCCGCGCCGCCCTACCCCGCCGCTGACCTTCTCGCTTGTCCGCCGGCCCGTCACCCAGCCCCGGGTGACGGGCCGCTCGCCATGGGCGCTTACCTGGTCAGGCCACGCCGAGGTGGACGCTGCGACGTTGCGACAGTCCGGCGGCCTGCGGCGAGCATCCAGGTGTTCCGCGAAGCGAGCCTCGGCAATCGGGGCAAGATCCACACTCGATCCTGGTTCGAGTGGCCTCAAAGCGTCGATGAGGCCACTCGAACCGGGATCGAGCGCGATCTTGCGGCGTCCATCAGGCCGCAAGCCCATGGACGGTGGTCATGGCCGAGTGCGGCGGACGCCGGTAAGGGTTACCGCTCGGATCGCTCCGCAACGTAGGTGCCGCGGCCGGGTTGACCGGTGATCAACTCGCGGTCGTGCAGCAGTGACATGGCACGGTAGGCGGTGTTCATGTGGACCTGGTACGCCTCGGCCAGTTCCCGAGTGGAGGGAAGCTTGTCGCCGGGCTTGAGCTCGCCGCTCTTGATCTTCGCGGCGATGTCGTTGGCGATGCGGCGGTACGGGGCTTCTGCTGTGGGCATGTGAGGACTCCGGTTGGTTCGGCGCCTCCGATCATGCCGGCCTACACCAGCAACTGCAACAAGTTGTGATGCCGCCGCCACGCAGGGCTCGACCATAGCCAGATACTGGTGTGGGTTGACCCTCGTCCGGCTCCGGTTGGTTCGGCAAGCCTCGGGAGTCGGACTCGAAAGTGGGCTCCGGGGTCGTACCGCCGATCAGGGCTGCGGTCGCGGGGTCGGCGGCCCGGTCGGCACCCCCTTTCCGTCGACCGGGCCGCTTCCAGGCGGCTTGGTCGCCCGGGTTTCGCCGCTGGGTGGGTGGC
>NZ_POTY01000273.1 GCF_003236315.1 Micromonospora craterilacus | reverse complement strand
CCTCCGGGGGCGGTCGCGGGCACGGTGGCCGCGACGGGCGGGGTCGGCGCGGCAGTGCGGCGGCGGGGCAGCAGGGCGACCATCACCGCGGCCACCACCAGGGAGCCCACGGTGTAGCCGAGTTCGACCCGCAGCGCGACGGGCAGCGGGGCCAGGGTCGCGACGGCCAGCGCGGCGACGCCGGCGGTCCAGGCCACCGCCTGCGCGTGGTGCCGGTCCCGGGCCAGCAGCGACTGGCCGAGCACCATCGCCCACAGGTACGCCAGGGTGGCCAGGGCGAGCCAGGCGAAGTCACCGTGGTCGAGGACGTCGGGGGCGTCGAAGAGGGCCCGGACGAGCCATGGACCGAGCAGGACAGCCAGCAACCCGCCGCCGGCACCCAGTGCGGTGACGACCGCCAGGGCCCGGCGCAGCAGGGCGCCGAAGGCCGCGTCGTCGCCGGTGGCGGCGGCGGTGGAAAGGCCGGGCAGCAGCGCGGCCTGCATCGACCCGAAGACGAACAGCGGGATGCGGACCAGCACCAGCGCGGACAGCAACGCCCCGGCGGTGGCGACGTCGGCCGGGGCGAGCAGCCGTACATTGATCACGCCGACGTTGACCACGACCTGCGAGAGCAGGCTGGAGACGGTGAGCAGCGCCAGCCCGCGCAGCAGCGCCGGCCAGGGCACCTCCGCCCCGCCGCCGACCGACCGGACCACCGGCGTGGCGGTCAGCGCGACGGCCAGCAGCGGCGCGACGACCAGCACCAGCGCGTACGCGACGGGTGAGTCGACGCCGGCGATGGCGAGCGCGGCGACCAGACCGATGCGCAGCCCGCCGTCGATGCCGAGTTGGCTGCCGTACCAGCCGAACAGTCGCAGCCCGGAGAGCACCCCGCGGGTGGTGTGCGCCACGGCCAGCGCGGCCAGCGCCCCGGCGAGCACCGCCACCATGGCGCGGTCGCCGTCGAAGAGGCGGTCGGCGAGGATGTCGGCGGTGCCGACGGTGACCAGCAGGAGCAGACCCAGCACGACGGCGGCGACCGCGGCGCTCCGGGCCAGCACCGGGCCGGGCGGCAGCCCGCGGCTGTGGCGGGCCGCGACCAGCCGGGCCACCTCCTGCTCGACCGGGAGGAACACGCCGATGCCGACGGTGAACACGACGGACCACAGCACCGACAGCGACGAGTAGTCGCCGGCATCGAGGCTGTGCCCGGCGACCGCGAGGTGGACGTACGAGGCCAGCCCGACCAGGGCCAGCCCCGCGCCGACCGTGAGGGTGCCGGGTGGGACGAGGCGGAGCAGGCGGCGCATCACCGGCGGATGAGCGCCAGGGTGAGCACGGCCAGCGCGCGGCCCAGGTAGATCATCGCCTTGGCGGGGGAGTGGCTGGGTGTGCCCGCCATCCGGCGCCGCATCGCCACCGGGACCTGCTGGATCCGGTAACCGCGGCGGGCGGCGTGCACCAGCGTCTCGACCGTGTCGCCGAGGTACTCGGCCGGGTACCAGCGGGCGAACATCTCGATCATGCGTCGGTTGGTGGCCCGGAAGCCGGAGGTGGTGTCGGTCAGCGTGGTGCCGGCCAGACCGGACAGCACCATCGACAGCATCCCCATCGCCCAGCGGCGGGGCCCGCGTACGGCGTACTCGCCCTCGCCGGCGAAGCGGGCGCCGATGACCAGGTCGTAGTCGTCGAGCAGGTCGACCAGCTTCGGCACGTACCGGGGGTCGTGCTGCCCGTCGGCGTCGATCTGCACCGCCACGTCGTAGTCGTGGTCGTACGCGTAGCGGTAGCCCAACCGCATCGCCCCGCCGACGCCGAGGTTGTACGGCAGCCGGGCGACCCGGGCGCCGGCGGCGACCGCGACGGCCGAGGTGCGGTCGGTGGAGCCGTCGTCGACGACCAGCACGTCCACACCGGGCAGCTCGCCCCGGATCTCGCCGACCACGTCGGCGATGGAGCCGGCCTCGTTGAGCGCCGGGATGATGACCAGGAGTCGTTTGCCGTTAACCATCGCGGGACACCAGTTCCTGCCGCTCCGCCCGATCCGCCCGATCCGCCTCGACCTCGGCGCGCAGCAGGGCGAACTCCTCGGCCAGCGTGCGGGTCTCCTCCTCCAGCCGGCTGACCTCCCAGCTGAGGTGGATGCAGACCAGCAGGAGGAAGACGATGCCGAGGAAGAGGACGAGACTGACCCCGGAGGCTACGCCGAGCAGGTCGGCGACGCCGTCGAGCAGCGTGGGGAACAGCGACAGCGGGATCACCACGAACAGCAGCCCGAGCCAGAGCATGCCGTACTTCTCCCGGAGCTGCCGCCGACGCAGCAGCTCGACGATCGTGGCCAGCAGGACCAGACCGGTCAGGCCGGTGACGAGGGTGAGCTTCATGCGACCTTCCACGGGGAGGGTGGAGCGGTGGGGGCGAACGCGTCGGCCAGCGTGTCGTGCCAGTGCGGCAGGGGCGACAGCCCGGCGGCGGCCCATCGACCGTGCCCTAGCACACTGTACGCCGGTCGGTGGGCAGGACTCGGATACCGGGCGCTGGTGGTCGGTCGGATCCGGTCCGGGTCGAGCCCGTGCAGGGCGAACACCGCCCGGGCCAGCCCGTACCAGGTGGTCTCGCCGGAGCAGGTGCCGTGGTAGACGCCGGGCGCGGCGCGTCCGGCCAGGGCCGCGTCGGCGAGCGCGACCAACTGGTGGGCCAGCGCGTACGACCAGGTGGGCTGGCCGCGCTGGTCGTCGACGACGTCGAGGAACTCGCGTCGGTCGGCCAGTCCGATCATGGTGCGGACGAAGTTGCGGCCGTGGGCGCCGTAGAGCCAGGCGGTCCGCACCACGTAACCGGCGTCGGGCAGCAGCCGGGCCACGGCCTGTTCCCCGACGAGCTTGCCGCGGCCGTACGCGTTGACCGGCGCGGTCAGCGCGTCCTCGCGGTACGGGGCGGTGGCGTCGCCGGGCAGGACGTAGTCGGTGGAGAGCTGGATCAGCCGGGCGCCGTGGGTGGCGCACGCCTGGGCGAGGTTCGCCACCGCCTCGCCGTTGACCGCGGTGGCGGCCGCCTCGTGCTGCTCGGCGCCGTCGACGTCGGTCCACGCGGCGGCGTTGACCACCACGTCGTGGCCGGCGACGGCGGCGTGCGCGGCCGCCGCGTCGGTGATGTCGACGTCGGCCCGGGTGGCGGCGGTCACCGCGTGCTCCGGCTGCCCGGCGAGTACGTCGACCAGGTCCCGTCCGAGCATCCCGCCGGCCCCGGTCACCAGCACCTTCATCGGGCCGACTCCGCCTTGAGCGGCTGCCACCAGGAACGGTTGTCCCGGTACCAGCGGACGGTGTCGGCCAGGCCGTCGTCCAGGGTGATGCTGGGGGCGTACCCCAGCTCCTGGCTGATCTTGGTGATGTCCAACGAGTAGCGGCGGTCGTGGCCCTTGCGGTCGGCCACCGGCACGACCTGCTCCCAGCCGGCACCGCACGCGTCGAGCAGCCGGGCGGTCAGCTCCTTGTTGGACAGTTCGGTGCCGCCGCCGATGTGGTAGACCTCGCCGGCCCGGCCCTTCTGCTGCACCAGGGCGACGCCCCGGCAGTGGTCGTGGACGTGCAGCCAGTCCCGCACGTTGCCGCCGTCGCCGTAGAGCGGCACGGTGCCGCCGTCGAGCAGGTTGGTGACGAACAGCGGGATGACCTTCTCGGGGAACTGGTACGGCCCGTAGTTGTTGGAGCAGCGGGTCACCACCACGTCCATCCCGTGGGTGCGGTGGTAGGCCAGCGCCAGCAGGTCCGAGCCGGCCTTCGAGGCCGAGTACGGCGAGTTGGGGGTCAGCGGCCAGTCCTCGGTCCACGAGCCGGCGTCGATCGAGCCGTACACCTCGTCGGTGGAGACGTGCACGAACCGCCCGACGTGGTGACGCAGCGCGGCGTCGAGCAGGGTCTGGGTGCCCAGCACGTTGGTGCTGACGAACGGCGCGGCACCGGCGATCGAGCGGTCGACGTGGGACTCGGCGGCGAAGTGCACGATCACGTCATGCCCGGCAACCACCTCGTCGACCACGTCGGCGTGGCGGATATCACCGTGGACGAACCGTAGTCGCGGGTCGTCGGCCACCGGCGCGAGGTTCGCCCGGTTACCGGAGTAGGTGAGGGCGTCGAGCACGGTCACTCGGGCGGGTTCGAGCGCAGGCACGCCCTCGCAGCTGCCGCCGGGCACGCCGAGCAGCATCCGGACGTACTCCGAACCGATGAAACCGGCGCCGCCGGTGACCAAAATCCTCACGGGTCCGGAAGTCTACGCGAATCGGCCACAAGCGCAGCCGAAGCGGCGCGTGGCCGGTGGCCGCGCGTGCCGGTAGGCTCCCCGGGTGCGTGGAATCCTGCTCGCCGGTGGCACCGGAAGCCGGCTGTGGCCGATCACCCGAGCGGTGTCGAAACAGCTGATGCCGGTCTTCGACAAACCGATGATCTACTACCCGCTGTCCACCCTGATGATGGCCGAGGTGCGCGAGATCCTGGTGATCACCACCCCGGAGGACCAGGGCCAGTTCCAGCGGCTGCTCGGCGACGGCAGCCAGTTCGGGCTGCGGCTGGAGTACCTCACCCAGGCCCGCCCGGAGGGCATCGCCCAGGCGTTCGTGCTCGGCGCGGACTTCATCGGTGACGAGGCGGTGGCGCTGATCCTGGGCGACAACATCTTCCACGGGGTGGGCCTGGGCCGGCAGCTCGCCGCGGGCGACCCGGTGGGTGGGCGGATCTTCGCCTATCCGGTGGCCAACCCGCAGGCGTACGGCGTGGTGCACTTCGACGCCGACGGCCGGGTGCTGTCGATCGAGGAGAAGCCGGAGCGGCCGAAGTCCCGGTACGCGGTGCCGGGGCTGTACTTCTACGACAACCGGGTGGTGGAGATCGCCCGTGGGCTGACCCCCAGCGCCCGGGGCGAGCTGGAGATCACCGCGGTCAACGAGGCGTACCGGCGGTGCGGTGAGCTGTCGGTGACTGTCCTGGACCGGGGCACCGCCTGGCTGGACACCGGCACCTTCTCCTCGCTGATGCAGGCCGCCGAGTTCGTCCGGGTGATCGAGGAGCGGCAGGGCATGAAGATCGGCTGCGTCGAGGAGGTGGCCTGGCGGGCCGGGCTGATCGACGACGACCAGCTGCGGGCGCTGGCCGAACCGTTGACCAAGAGCGGCTACGGTGACTACCTGCTGGAGCTGCTCGACGCGGGGCGCGTCGGGTCGACCGGGGAGCTGACCACCCAGCCGGAGGTGATTCGGTGAGCGCGAGGAGTGAGCCGGGTTTGCGAGCCCCGCAGTCGCGAACGAAGGTGGTGCGGTGAAGATTCGGCCGCTGGGCATCGAGGGTGCCTGGGAGATCACCCCGCAGCAGCACGGCGACCCGCGCGGGTTGTTCATGGAGTGGTACCGCTTCGACCGGCTCGCCGAGGCGGTCGGCCATCCGCTGCGGCTGGGGCAGGGCAACCTGTCCGTCTCGGCCCGGGACGTGGTGCGGGGCATCCACTACGCCGACGTGCCGCCGGGGCAGGCGAAGTACATCACCTGCGTGCGGGGTGCGGTGCTCGACGTGGTGGTCGACCTGCGGGTCGGCTCGCCGACCTTCGGCCGATGGGAGGGCGTACGCCTGGACGAGGTGGACCGGCGCGCGGTCTACCTGGCCGAGGGGCTCGGCCACGGCTTCTGCTCGCTGACCGACGACGCCGTGCTGACCTACCTCTGCTCGACCACGTACAACCCGGCGGCCGAGCACGGGGTGCATCCGCTGGACGAGGAGCTGGGCATCGCCTGGCCGGCCGGGGTGCCGCAGTTGTCCGCCCGGGACGCCGCCGCGCCGACGCTGGCGGAGATGCGGGCGGCGGGCCTGCTGCCGGATTACGCCGCCTGCCGTGAGTACACGGCGAGTCTGGGCGACGCGCCGTATCCCGGCGGTGGGTGACCCGGGTACCACTGCGTGTGCCGCAGTCAGGTGCGGCGACAGTGACGAACGGGGCCTCCGTACGGCTAATGTCTCATCATGGAACGGCGAATCTTCGGTCTGGAGACCGAGTACGGCGTCACCTGTACCTACCGCGGGCAGCGGCGGCTGTCCCCTGACGAGGTAGCCCGGTACCTCTTCCGCCGGGTGGTGTCCTGGGGCCGGTCGAGCAACGTCTTCCTGCGCAACGGCGCACGGCTCTACCTGGACGTCGGCTCGCATCCCGAGTACGCCACCCCGGAGTGCGACTCGGTGGTCGACCTGGTCGCCCACGACCGGGCCGGCGAGCGGATCCTGGAGGGGCTGCTCATCGACGCGGAGAAGCGGCTGCACGACGAGGGCATCGCCGGCGAGATCTACCTGTTCAAGAACAACACCGACTCGGCCGGCAACTCCTACGGCTGTCACGAGAACTACCTGGTCTCCCGGCACGGGGAGTTCGGCCGGCTGGCCGACGTGCTGATTCCGTTCCTGGTCACCCGACAGCTGATCTGTGGCGCGGGCAAGGTGTTGCAGACCCCGCGTGGCGCGGTCTACTGCCTCTCGCAGCGGGCCGAGCACATCTGGGAGGGCGTCTCCTCGGCGACCACCCGTAGCCGCCCGATCATCAACACCCGCGACGAGCCGCACGCCGACGCCGAGCGGTACCGCCGGCTGCACGTCATCGTGGGCGACTCCAACATGAACGAGGTCACCACGCTGCTGAAGGTCGGCACCGCCGACATCGTGCTGCGGTTGATCGAGGCCGGGGTGGTGATGCGCGACCTCACCCTGGAGAACCCGATTCGGGCCATCCGGGAGGTGTCGCACGACATCACCGGCCGGCGCAAGGTGCGGCTGGCCTCGGGCAAGGAGATCAGCGCGCTGGAGATCCAGCAGGAATACCTGGCCAAGGCGACCGAGTTCGTGGAGCGCCGGGGCGGCGACCAGACCGCCAAGCGGGTGGTCGAGCTGTGGGGCCGGGTGTTGCGGGCGGTGGAGACCGGCGACCTGGAGCCGGTCTCCCGGGAGATCGACTGGGTGACCAAGCTGCGGCTGATCGAGCGCTACCAGCGCAAGCACGACCTACCGTTGTCGCACCCCCGGGTGGCGCAGATGGATCTCGCCTACCACGACCTGCGCCGGGGCCGGGGGCTCTACGCGCTGCTGGAGCGGCGGGGCGAGGTGGACCGGGTGGCCACCGACCCGGAGATCTTCGAGGCCAAGGAGACGCCGCCGCAGACCACCCGGGCCCGGCTGCGTGGCGAGTTCATCCGGCACGCCCAGGAGAAGCGGCGCGACTTCACCGTCGACTGGGTGCACCTGAAGCTCAACGACCAGGCGCAGCGCACCGTGCTGTGCAAGGACCCGTTCCGGGCGTACGACGAGCGGGTGGAGCGGCTGATCGCCAGCATGTGAGCCGTAGCTCCCGGCCCGCCGTGGTCCGGCGGGCCGGGTAGGCTGGCCGCGTCATGATTCCTCAACCACCCCATCGGCCCGGCCAGGGCACCGAGCGGCAGGGCTGGCTCGAACGCCGCCGCGACAAGATCCGTGCCGAGATCGAACGCAACCGGCGTGGCGAGTACACCGTGCCGACCTGGGTGCTGGCGTTGGCGCTCGCGCTGATCGTCGGTGCCTGGGTCACTCTGATCATTCTTGCCTGAGCTGGGCGGCGTGCCGGCCGGCTGCGGCGGCGGCCAGGAAGTAGGCGTGGTCGGCGTCCAGCCCGCGTCCCATCGTCGACAGCGGCACCGGGCTGCGGCGTAGCGCCGCGTCCAGTCCCGCGCTCGCCACCCGGATCACGGCGTGCCGCGCGGCGAGCGGGGCCAGCGCGGCGTCGACCTCGGCGGCCAACGCCGGCTCCAGGCCGTCGGGCACCACCAGCTCCGCGCGGGCCAGCGCCACCCGGCCGTACGCGGTGAGGCTGTGGTGCGACACGCCACGGTGCCGGGCGCGCGGGTCGGCGGCGGAGATCCGTAGCGAGCCGACCGGCCGACCACCCAGCGTGGCGACGGCGTTGACCGCCTCGCCGACGGCCACCCCGGAGAAGCCCCAGCGGGTGCCGGTGCCGAGATTGCCGGGCCCTTGCGCCACCACGGCCACGTCGGCACCGAGCACGTGCCGGGCGGCGAGCAGGCCGCTGTGCAGCGTGGACGCCTCCAGGTCGCCGCCGAACGCCTGCCCGACGCTGATCGTGCCGGCCAGTTCGTCGCGCAGCCCGGCCAGGGTGCGGGAGAACCAGGCGGGCAACGCCCCACCGTCGGTGAGCAGGTACACCACCCGGGCGTGCGGGGCGTCGGCGCGGATCCCGGCCAGGATCGCCGGCAGCGCCGAGTGCAGGTCGGCGGTCACCACCGGCAGGCCGGCCAGGTCGTCGGCGTCGGCCAGCACCGCGTGGTGCGGCGACGCCTCCTCGTCGACGCCGAGCAGGATCGGCTGCAACGGGGTGTAGCGGGCCTTGACCAGGTGGCCGGCGTCGCGGGTGTCGAGGGCCTGCGGCGGGTCCGGCGGCAACCGGTCCGGCAGCGCCACGACCAGGCCGTAGCCCCCGGTGCCCAGCCCCATCAACAGCGCCCCCGCGTTGACCAGCACCCGATCCCCATGTTCCGGGTCGCCGACCAGCTCCGGATAAGCCAGCGCCCGCATCGCCGTCCCATCGGCCAACAAGACGTCCAACTC
>NZ_POTY01000272.1 GCF_003236315.1 Micromonospora craterilacus | reverse complement strand
CTCCCGCCCTCCCCTTGTTGATCGGAAGCTTGCGTCATCGCGCGGCTTCACCTATGCCGCAAACCTTTTGATCATTCGGGACGCCCGGACTGGCGCCGGCCGACCTGATCGCGCACAGGGATGAGGCTGGCGGCGGGCGCGGTGTGGCCTGTCGGCTGGTTGGCGTGGGGCTGGCGATCCGCGTGGTCGGGCCGGCTGGTCACCTGCGCCGCGCCTCGGTGGTACATGTTCTTGGTGCCACCACCCGACATGCCGGTGGCGAGATTCTTGGCGCACCACCAATGATGGGCGGCTGGTGCCGGGCGGAGCTCGAACCAACGCGCCAGCTACCGTCCGCCGACCCTCCCGCTTGGGTCTCCGTGGTATCCCCGCCCGGTGTCCGCGGATTCTCAGCAGCCGAGATTCTAGATCTTGGACAGTTAGCGTTCCGCGCGAACGGAAACTGTCCAAGATCCCGACACCGCGTCCTACATCATGGGATGAGCGGCGAGGGTTGGCCCGCGGGCCCGACGGACGGGACGGACCGTCCAGGCGGCCGACCCCCGTCCGTCACCGCACGAACTGACGAGCGCGACGACCGATACCGGCATGGTCGGTCGGGGCAGTAGCAAGCGGTCTGCTCGCCGGGGCAGGCCCACCACCGGCAGCGGCCAGCAGCTGGTCGTAACCGACTCACGGCTGCATATCAACATTCGTCGTTACCGCCTCATGGCTGCACATCAACACCGGCATCGCGCCCACAGCCTGCACGTCGTCGAGCTGCTCGCGGTGGGCGGCGCTGACCTCGGTGAGGGTGGCCGAGAGCTGGGCGCGGCGGCGCCGGCGATGAGGCGTGAGCTGCGCGAACCGCGGAACAGGAAAGGACCTTGGCTGCGGTACGGTGACGCTGGCCGGGTGGGCGTGGCCGGCGTAGGCGTGAGGGGACGATACGTGGCGACTCTGTCCGATGTGGCCCGGCGGGCCGGTGTCTCACCCGCCACGGCGTCCCGCGTCATCAACGGCAGCAGCAAGCCGGTCACCGACGAGTTGCGCGAGCGGGTGCTCCAGGCGGTCGCCGAGTTGCAGTACGTGCCCAACGCCCATGCCCAACTGCTCGCCCGCTCGCATCGTGGCGCCGTCGGGGTGATCGTGCACGACGTCTCCGACCCGTACTTCTCGGAGATCACCCGTGGGTTGCAACGGGTCGCCACCGACCGGGGTCGGCTGCTGATGATCTGCAACAGCTACCGCGACCCGGAGCGGGAGTTGGAGTACGTGGAGCTGCTGCGCGGGCACCAGGTCGCCGCCATCATCCTGGCCGGCTCCGGCTACCACGACGCCGATTTCACCCGGCTGCTCAACGGTAAGCTGGCCGCGTACGAGGCCACCGGCGGGCGGGTCGCGGTGATCGGCCGCCACGAGCACTCCGGCGACGCGGTGATGCCGGACAACCGCAGCGGTGCCCGGCTGCTCGGGCACGAACTGTGCCGGCTCGGGCACGAACGGATCGGGGTGGTGGCCGGGCCACGGGTGCTGACCACCACGACCGACCGGCTGACCGGGCTGCGCGAGGCGCTCGCCGAGCACGGCCGCGAGCTGCCGGAGCACCACGTCCGGTACGCCGAGTTCGACCGCGACAGCGGTGCCCACGCCACCGCCACCCTGCTCGACGACCAGCCCGGACTGACCGCGATCGCGGCGCTCAACGACTCGATGGCCATCGGCGCGCTGGCGGCGCTGCGGTCCCGGGCGGTCGCGGTGCCGGCCCAGGTGAGCGTGTTCGGCTTCGACGACATGCCACTCGCCCGGGACGTCACCCCGGCGCTGACCACCGTCCGCCTTCCCCTGGTCGAGATGGGCGCCCGGGCGATGGCGCTGGCCCTGGACGCCGGGGCAAGCCGCCCACGAGTGGAATCACTCGCCGCCGAACTGGTCCGCCGCGACAGCTCCGGCCCGGCACCGAAGGAGGGGCCCGCTGTTAACGCCTCGGGTAGAGGAAGGGGCCCCTTCTTAACATGACCGGCCTAGCATGACCGGCGGGCGCTGACCGGTTGCTTGCTCGGGTGCCGGGTCGGGCCTGGCACGGGTCGGACGGCCGACGCGCCGAGCACATACCCTGACCGGGTGCCGTCGATCAGTCCCACCCAGCGGGTCCTCTCCCCCGACGACGTGACGGATTTCGTCCGCGCCTCGTTCGGCCCCGACCACCGGGTTGACGACTGCGGACCGTTGGCCGGCGGCGGCTTCGCCGCGGTGTGGTGGGCCCGCCTCGACGACGACCGGGACGTGGTGTTGAAGGTCGCCCCGCCGCCTACCGCGCGGCTGCTGCGCTACGAGACCGACCTGCTGGCCGCCGAGGCCCGCTACTTCCGGCTGGTCGCCGACCGGGTGCCGCAGGTGCCGGTGCCGCCGGTGCTGCACCACGGCCGCGATCCGCGGCTCGGCGAGTGGCTGGTCACCGGTCGGCTGCCCGGCCGGGCACTGCCCGACCTGGACGGTGACGACCGCCCGGCCCGTGCCGACCTGGGCGCGGCCATGGCCGCCGTGCACCGGATCACCGGCGACCGGTTCGGGTACGACGCCGGGCGTACCGGCGGGTCGACCTGGCGAACGGCGTTCGCGGCGATCATCGACGACCTGCTCGCCGACGCGGCTGACTGGCACGTCACGCTGCCCGCGCCGCCGCAGCGGTTCCGGGCGCTGGTGGACCGGCACGCCGACCTGCTCGACCAGGTACGCCGCCCGGCGCTGCTGCACTTCGACTGCTGGGACGGCAACGTGCTGACCGCGCCCGACGACGACGGTACGCACCGGATGTGCGGCCTGGTCGACGGCGAGCGGTTCCTCTACGGCGACCCGCTGCTGGACCTGGTCTCCCCCCTGCTGTTCCGACGGGCCGAGGACGAGCCGGCACACCCGTTCCTGCGTGGCTACGCCGACGCCTCGGGCACGCCGCTGGTCTTCGACGACGGGGCACGCCGCCGGTTGGCGCTGTACCGGATGCACCTGCACCTGCTGATGACCGTGGAGATGCCCAGCCGCGGCATCACCCCGGCGAACGACCCGGGCCGGCACGCCCTGCTCGCCGAGCTGTTGGACCGCGACCTCGCCGACCTGTCCGGCGACTGACCCGTGGCGGTGACCCGAGCCAGGGCGATGTCCCTCCCCAAGTGTGATGTCACACAGACATCAAAACGTCTGTGTGACATCACGCTTCGCGGACGACATGACGCCGGCCCGGACGGAATGACGCCAGGGCGGGCGGCTCGGGGTGTGCCGGCGGTGCCGCCTACCCGTTCGCCGGAGCGAAGCGGGCGAGCGGGTTGGCCAGGGCGCCGACGAGTTGCAGCGCGGCGGACGGGTCGGCCAGGTCTACCATCTGCTGGTTGTCGCGCAGTTGCAGCCGGTTGAGGCAGGACAGCGCGAACTCTGGGGCGAACAGGTCGTAGCGGGCGAGCCGGTCGGCCAGGTGCGGTACCCGGTCGGCGTACTCGGTGGCGCAGTCGGCGACCGCGCGCCAGAAGGTCTCCTCGTCGGTGACGCCCTGGCTGGCCAGGGTGGCGCCGAGGAAGCGGAAGAAACAGTCGAAGACGTCGGTGAAGATCGACAGCAGCTTCATGTCCTCCGGGACGTCGGCCCGGATCCGCTCGACCGGAGGTGGCAGGGCCGCCTCGGCGCTCATCACCACGATCTCCTCGGCGATGTCCTTGAAGATCACCCGCTCGACGACGCCGTCGCGCAGCACCAGGATGACGTTCTCGCCGTGCGGCATGAAGGCCAGGTCGTAGGCGTAGAAGGCGTGCAGCAGCGGAGTCAGGTAGGCATGCAGGTAGCGGCGCAGCCACTCGACCGGCGCCAGGCCGGAGGCGGCGATCAGCTCGGCGGCGAAGGACCGGCCGTCGGCGTCGACGTGCAGCAGTGACGCCATGGTGGCCAGCCGCTGGCCGGGCGCCAGGCCGGGCACCGGGCTCTCCCGCCAGAGCGCGGCCAGCATCTTCCGGTACGGCGAGTAGCGGTCGGTGGCGGCCTCGTACTGCCGGTGCCGGTAGCCGACGGCGGCCCGCTCCCGGATGATCGTCAGCCCGGTGGACCGGAACACCTCGTCGCCGGCGATCAGGTCGGCGAGCCAGTCGTTGATGGCCGGGGTGGCCGCCATGTACGCCGCGGACAGCCCCCGCATGAAGCCCATGTTCAGCACGGACAGCGCGGTCTTGACGTAGTGCCGCTCCGGCCGGCTGACGTTGAAGAAAGTCCGGATGGACTGCTGGGCGAGGTACTCGTCCGGCCCCTCGCCGAGGTGGACCAGTCGCCGGCGGGCCACCTCCCCGGCGAAGGTGACCGACAGCTTGTTCCACCACTGCCAGGGATGCACCGGGATGAGGTGGTAGTCGGCCAGGTCGAGGCCGAGCCCGGCCATGGTCTCGCGGTACCCGGCGAGGGTCGCGTCGCCCAGTTCCGCGCGGACGAGGGTGTCCTGGTCCAGGTCGGCGGAGCTGGTGAAGGTGGCGTGGTCGCGGTGCGCGGCCAGCCAGATCAGCCGCACCGGCCGGGCGGTCTCCGGGGCGTACCGGTGGTACTCGTCGACGCCGAAGCCGAGCCGGCCGTTGTTGGCCACGAAGCAGGGGTGGCCCTCGGTCATCGACGTCTCGATCGTCTGGAAGTCGGCCTCGACCAGCTTCGCCGCGCTCGGCAGTGGACGGTCCAGCTTGTACGCGATGCCGGCCAGGGTGGAGCTGATCTCCTCCAGGTAGACCGGCAGGATCCGGTCGGTGAGGCCGAGCGCGTCGCGCAGGTCGAGGCAGAGGTCGACGGCGTCCAGCGGCAGGGGCTCCTCGCCCCGGTGCCGGGTGATGCTCTCCGGGTCGATCTCCCAGTGCTCCAGGGTCAGCACCCGCGCGTCGAACCGGTACACCACCGCGCCGGAGTCGCCGGCGACCGCGTACCGGTGCGGGCCGGTGGGGTCGGTGGGTGGCCCGACCGGCCCGGGGGTGATCAGCCGCTCGTGGCTGAACTCGGCGAGGGCCTTGCGTACCAGCAGCCGGTTGGCCCGTTCCCAGGTCTCGGGTCGCAGGTGGGCGACCAAGTCACGCGTGGTCAAACCGGTGCTCCTTCGCTACGGTGGCGGCCTCGAACCGCTCCCGGGTGCAGATGCTCAGCAACGCCGTCTTCTCCGGCTTGACCACCGGGCCGACGACCTCGAACCCGACCGCCGCGTTGAGCGCGTGCACGGCGGTGTTGCGGACGTCCGGCTCGACCACGACCCGGTGGGTGGCCGGGTCGGCGAAGATCCAGGCCATCACGGTGGTGATCACCGCAGTGGTGAAGCCGTGGGTCGGCACCCTGGCCGGCGCGCAGAGGAAGTGCATGCCCACGTCGCCGGGCTGCGCGTCGTGCAGCCCGACCAGTTCCACCCGCGCCGGGTCGTACCGTTCGGCGAGGAATGCCGCCTCGCCGCGCCACAGCCCGAGGTAGGCGTCGTGGTGCGGGTGCGCGGCGATGCGCCGGTACTCGGCGGCGACCCGCTCGACGTCGGCGTCCTGCATCATCCAGAACGCCGCCTTGGGGTGGGTCACCCACCGGTGCAGCAGCGGGGCGTCGGCGGCCATGTCGAGCGTACGCAGGGCGAACTCGCCGAGCCGGCGGTCGTGCCGGGTGTAGACGACGTCGGTCACACCGTCACCCCGAACTCCTGGAAGGTGATCGACTTCTCCACCGGGTACGGCTCTCGGCCGAGCATCTCCCGGATGATCCAGGCGTTGCGGTACGGGCCCATGCCGAGGTCTGGCGAGGTGATGCTGTGCGTGTGGGTGCCGCCGTTCTGCAGGAAGACGCCGCGCCCGGTGTGGTCGACGCTGTAGTTGCGGGCGACGTCGAGCCGCCCGTGGCCGTCGAACCGGAGCCGGTCCCGGACCGGGTCCAGGAACGCCGGCACCCGGTGCCGGTAGCCGGTGGCCAACACCAGCCCCTCGGTGTCCAGGGTGAAGTCCCGGCCCTGCTCGACGTGGCGCAGCCCGAGAGTGTGCACGCCGGTGGCCGCGTCGTACGCCACGCCGGTCAGCTCGGTGTTGGTCATCAGGCGGGTGTTCACCGGACCGTGCACGCTGGACGCGTAGAGCAGGTCGAAGATGTCGTTGACCAGGTCCGCGGAGATCCCCTTGAACAGCCCCTTCTGCTCGGCTTCGAGGCGGTAGCGGGTCGGCTCGGGCAGGGCGTGGAAGTAGTCCACGTAGTCCGGTGAGGTCATCTCCAGGGTGAGCTTGGTGTACTCCAGCGGAAAGAAGCGCGGTGAGCGGGTCACCCAGTTCAGCTGGTAGCCGTACGTGTCGATGTCGCCGAGCAGGTCGTGGTAGATCTCGGCGGCGCTCTGCCCGCTGCCCACGACGGTGATGCTCCGCTTGGTCCGCAGCGCGTCGCGCTGCTCCAGGTAGCGCGAGTTGTGCACCGCGTCGGAGGCCAGGTCGGCGCAGGCGTCCGGCAGGTGCGGCGGGGTGCCGGTGCCGAGCACCAGGTGCCGGGCCCGGTGGGTGACGGTCGTGCCGTCGACGGTGGCGGTCACCACGTACCGCAGGTCGGCCGGGTCGTACTCGACGGCGGTCACCTGGTGGCCGAAGCGCAGGTTGGACAGCTTCGCGGCGGCCCAGCGGCAGTAGGCGTCGTACTCGACCCGCAGCGGGAAGAAGCTCTCCCGGATGTAGAAGGGGTAGAGCCGGCCGATCTCCTTGAGGTAGCTGAGGAAGGAGTACGGCGAGGTGGGGTCGGCCAGGGTGACCAGGTCGGCCAGGAACGGTGTCTGCAACCGGGACGACTCCAGCAGCATGCCGGGATGCCAGGCGACATCGGAGCGGGCCTCCAGGAACAGCCCGTCGAGGTCGGCGATCGGCGCGGTCAGGCAGGCCAGGCCCAGGTTGTACGGGCCAAGCCCGATCCCGATGAAGTCGTAGCTTGACATCCGGCCCTCCAGGCTCGGGTTGGCGGGTGACATCGTCAGCCGACCGGGCAGGTGAGGTCGACGGCGGGCGACGATGCGGCGTGGGTGTGCACGTACCGGCCGGCGTGCTCGGCGATCAGGTCCAGCACGTACCCGATGTCGTCGCCGGTGGTGGCCGGGTTGAGCACGGTGAACTTCAGGTACTGGCGACCGTCGACCCGGGTACCGGCGACCACACCGAGGCCGGAGGCGGCCAGCGCCTCCCGGGCGTGCAGGTTCGCCGCGTCGGCCAGCTCCCGGCCGGGCCCGGTGGGCCGCCAGCGGAACACCACCGTGCTCAGCGGCGACCGGGTGAGCACCTCGAACCGGGGGTCCGCGGCGACCAGGTCCCACGCCTGCCCGGCCCGGTCGCACACCTCGTCGAACAGCTCGCCGACCGCGTCCGGGCCCATCACCCGCAGGGTCAGCCAGAGCTTGAGCGCGTCGAAGCGGCGGGTGGTCTGCAAGCTCTTGTCGACCTGGTTGGGGATGCGCTGGGCGACCATCCGGGCCGGGTTGAGGTAGTCGGCGTGCCAGGTGGCATGCCGCAGGGTCCGACCGTCGCGGACCACCAGCGCGCTGGAGCTGACCGGCTGGAAGAACGACTTGTGGTAGTCGACGGTCACCGAGTCGGCCCGTTCGATGCCGTCGAGCAGGTGCCGGCGGGTGGGCGAGACCAGCAACCCGCAGCCGTACGCGGCGTCCACGTGCAGCCACACCCCGGCCGTGGCGCACCCGTCGGCGATCTCGTCGAGCGGGTCGATGGTGCCGAAGTCGGTGGTGCCGGCGGTGGCCACCACGGCCATCACGGGCAGGCCGTCCCGCCGGCAGCGGGCGATCTCGTGCCGGACGGCGCCGGGGCGCATCCGCCGGTCCGGGCCGGTCTCCACCAGCACGACCGCGTCCGGTGCCAGGCCGAGCAGCTTGGCCGCCTTCTGCACGCTGAAGTGACCGGCCGCGGAGGCGATGATCCGCAGCCGGGGCAGCAGGACGCGCCGGTCGGTCGGGGTGGCTCCGGCCAGGGCCTCCTCCCGGGCCAGCAGCAGGGCGTGCAGGTTGGACTGGGTGCCGCCGCTGGTGAACACTCCGTCGGCGGCCGGGCCGAGGCCGATCCGGGTGGCCGTCCAGTCGATCAGCCGCCGCTCGATGAGGGTGCCGCCGGCGCTCTGGTCCCAGGTGTCCATCGAGGAGTTGACCGCGCTGAGCACCGCCTCGCCGAGCAGCGCCGGGATGACCACCGGGCAGTTGAGGTGCGCCAGGTAACGCGGGTGGTGGAACCAGACCGCGTCGCGCAGGTAGACCCCGTCCAGTTCGTCCAGCGCCGCCGTGGTGTCCCCCAGCGGCCGGTCCAGGTCGATCGCGTCCACCAGCGGGGCCAGTTCGTCCGGGCGTACGCCGGTGAACGGTCCGGTCACCTCGGCCACCCGGCGGGCCACCCGCTCGGTGCCGGCGGTCACCGCGCGGCGGTAGTCGTCGACTGTGCGGTCGTTGAGCAACTGGGCCCGGGCTGTTGTGGGCCCGGTCGTCGGCCGGGTCGGCGTTGCCTCGGCGGTGTGCACCGGCAGGGTCATGGACGTCCTCCACGCTCGGCGGATCGGTTCTCGGGCAGCCGGAACCCGCCGCCCACGCGTCGCGCGGCGGGTGCTGCGGTTCTGGGAGGGTGGTGGTG
>NZ_POTY01000271.1 GCF_003236315.1 Micromonospora craterilacus | reverse complement strand
GGGACATCGAGGACAACCTGTCCGAACGGATCCTGTTCAACGAACTGACCCCAGGCCAGATCGTCGTGGTCGACTGCGAAGGCGACCCGAACAACATCGACAAGTCCAAACTCGTCTTCCGCGGCTCAGACAAGCCGGCCGCCGGGACACTCCCCGACGTCGGGGCGGTGCCCGCATGATCGGCGTACGCGAGCAGCAGCGCGCCGAGGATCCGCCGACCGGCACCGGTCCGCTCCGTTTCCTCGGGCCGGTGCCCGGCGGACTGCCCGACGAGCCGGAACCGGGCACCATCGGGACCGGGCAGGTGCTCCGGCTCATCACTCGGCAGCTGTTCGCCTACCCGGTGACCACCGACCCGGCCGCCCGACCGGTGCCCGACGCCGCTCTGGAGCTGCCCACCGTCGACAACGGCGGGATCAGCCCGGACGGCCGCACCTGGCGTATCGGGCTGCGTCGCGGCGTCCACTGGGACGCCCAGCGCGCCCGGGAACTGGCCGGTGGCGACGTCGTACGGGGCCTCAAGCGCACCGCCCACCCGCTCGCCCGGTCGATGCGCCCGTACTTCGGCGCGCTGATCGAAGGGCTGGCCGACTACTACCGGCGCTACGACGAGGAGTTCGGACACTGGGAGGCGCACGCCCCCGCGCTCGCCCAGTTCTCCCACCTCACCCGGATCCCGGGACTACGGGCCGAGGGCGACACCGTCGTGCTGCGGCTCACCGAGCCGGCCGACGACCTGCTCGACCTGCTCGCCACCGGATACGCCGCCGCAGCCCCACGCGAGTACGACTACTACGTGCCGGACAGCCCCGAGCTGTACCGGTGCAACCCGGCGTGCGGGCCGTACCGGATCGCCAAGCAGCTGACCCCGGGCGGCGACTTCGTCCTGGAGCCCAACCCCCGGTGGGATCCGGCCACCGACCCGATCCGCCGGCGCACCGCGTCCCGCATCGACGTGGTGGCGTCCGCCGGCGGCGAGCCGGTCCACGACGCGACCGCCTTCGGGGTGCTGTCCTGGGACCTGCCGGCGCCGGCGGCCCGCTTCGGCGGAACCGGTTGCAGCTACTACCTCTCCGCGCTGCCCGGTGGGTCGGCGCAGGCGCCCGCCGCCCGCCACGCGCTGTCCTGGGCGGTCGACCGGGCTGCCCTCGCCGCTGCGGCCCGCACGGCGGGCGCCGACGGCGCCGCCGCCCAGCACGGCGTCCTGCAACCGGGGGATCCGGGCGCGGAGCGCTTCGAGGACGCCGCACCCGATGCCGGTGACCCGGAGCGGGCTGGACGCCTACTCGCCGACGCCGGGCTGGGCCCGGGCACCCGGCTGACCGTGGCGGTGCCGGTCGGCTCGCGGCCGGCGGCCGTGGCCACCGCCCTGGCCGGCGTGCTCGCCCGGTACGGGATCGCTGTCGTCGTGGTGTCTCCCGGCGTACCCGGCGCCGATCTCACGCTGCACGAGTGGGCGCCGCGGTGGGCCGGCAACGCCAACCGGGATCTGCTGCACCGGATCTGGCCGTCCGACGGCGGCGCCGGAGATCCGGCCAGTGTCGCCGCCGATGCACTGCGGGCGCTCGACCCGGGCACGGCCACCGCGCTGTGGCGCCGCTTCGACCGGCTGGCCACCGCCGACCTGCGGCTCGTACCCCTGATCGTGGCTGCCTGGCCGCGAGCCCGGGCGGACGCCCTGGCCGCCGGGGCGGCCCGCTGGTGACGCCAGCCGGCCAAGGTTGACGACCCGTACGAGCGGGTCGGTCGCGTACGCGACCGACCCGCTCGGGCTCGCGAGGGTGCGGGCGGGAATCAGCGGATGCCGAACAACGCCCGGTTCAGGACCGGCTTGGCCGTCTCCTGGAAGTCGATGTCCGGGTCGAGCGCCCGCACGGTGCCCTCCACCACGAGCAGCGACAGCAGCGGGAACACCAGTTCCGGCGACGCCGCGACCCCGTGGCGGCGTTGCAGGTCGAACAGCTCGCCGGCGAACGCGATCAGGCTGAACTCCTTGGCGGACAGCTTGTAGCTGCGGGCCACCAGGTCCTTCACGCCGTCGGTGAAAGCCGGCACGTTCGCGTCCTCGGATACCCCGATGGCGCTCTCCAGCACGATCGCCGCGCACCGGTCGCCCCGGCCGATCGACATGTTGAGGAAGAAGTCGGCGAACAGCTCCCGCATCCGCTCCGACAACTGGACGCTGAAGCCGGCGTCCAGCACCACCACTTGGCCGCCTCGGGTGAAGTAGAGATTGCCGGGGTGCAGGTCACAGTGGACGAAACCGTTGATGAACAGCATCTGGTAGACCACGGTCAGGGTGGACGCCGCGAACGTCCGACGCATCGCCCGCGAGCACTGGGCCGCCGTGTCGACGGCCAGGTCCGGGATGAAATCCATGACGATGGCCGCCGGCCGACTCGCCCCGGGATGCACCCGGGGCACCAGGACGCGCGGCACCGAACCCAGATCCTCCCGCAGGCGGCCGAGGTCCCGACCCTCGCGGCCGAGGTCGACCTGCCCGAGCACCGAGTCGCAGAGGTTGTCCACCACCTCACGGACCGGCACGCCCCGGAACATCGGCAACCGGGCGACGAGCGCTGCCCCCCGGCGCAGCAGCGCGAGGTCGGCGGCCATCTGGGGGCCGATCCCGGAACGGCGTAGCTTGAGCGCGACCGTCCCTCCGTCCGGCAGCGTCGCCCGGTAGACGCAGGCGATGCTGCCGCTGGCGACCGGGGTCTCCTCGACGGCGGCGAAGACCTCGTCCACCTGGTCGCCGTACACCTCGCGCAGCGCTGTCCGGCCCTGCGCCACCGACATCGGTGGCACGTCGTCCTGCAACACCGACAGCTCGTCGCAGAGCCAGGCCGGCACGACGTCCCGGCGGGTGCCGAGGACCTGGGCCGCCTTGATGAAGGTGGGCCCCAGGCGGACGACGGTCCGGGCGACCTCCCGGGCGAGCCGGCGCCGGCCGGCCGGTCGGCCGTGCCGCACCGCGGTGGCCGAGGCGGTGGCCAGCCCCGCCGCCATCGACGCTGTCGCCACCGCACCGATGGCGAGGGCGCGACCGGTCAGCCGGACCCGTTCGGGGGCGGGGGAGCGGCCAGATTCGGTCGGGGGAGCGACGCGCAGGATCGGTGAGCCGATGGGAGAGAGACTGAGGAGGAATTTGAGCGGTACCATCAGGCGCCTTTCTGCCGGGGGTCAGCAGGGCCCGGGGTCAGCCCCGTGCGATGGACAGCCCCGGGACGTCCAGCGCCCGGAGGCGCATGTTGCCGGCGTCGGCGTACCACAGCCGCAGGCCGTCCCAGGTCAGGCTGGTTGCGGGTCGACCGTCGACCTGGATCTGCAGCACGTTCCGCCTGGTCTGCAGGTCGAAGACCGTGATGGCCTCGCCGAGCCGGTCGGTGTGCGCGACGTACCGGTCGGTGACGGTGACGCCGGCGACGCCGAGCGGTGCGGGTGCCGTCGCGAGCAGCCGCAGGTCGGAGGCGTGCCGCAGTTCCAGCGCGTCGGGCCAGCCGAGCCAGACCCCGTCCTTGCCCGCCTCCATGCCGCAGACCGGCACGCCCGTGCGCGGGCTGGCCACCTCGCGCAGGATGTCCCCGCTCTGCGGTTCGCACAGCCGCAGCGTGGTGGCGGTGGCGTAGAGGAGGCAGCCGCCGAGATTGGTGAGCCCGGCCACCAGGCCGGGACACGCCAGTTCGGCGCCGGGCTCGCCGGTACGCGGATCGAGACAGACGGCCCGCTCGCGCCCCGCATCGGCGTACCAGAGGGCGTGACCGGACCAGGTGAGGCCGGAAAGCTGGTCGGCGTCGACGGAATGGTCCCGTACCGACGCGGCAGTGTAGATGATCATCGTTCGCCCACCCGGTCGAGGTGACAGTCGAGGCGCCACCGGGTCACGTCCCGGGCGGCGGAGCCCTCGGGACGTCGGGGACGCACGTGTACGGTGTCGCCGGCCGCGACGGGCGTGTGCCGGAGCGGCCAGACGAAAACGGCCCAGTTGCAGCCCAGGTACGACGGCATGTTGGACAGTTCGATGCCCGGCGCCAGCGTGGCGGTGAAGTAGCCGAGCACGGCGTGCAGCGTGCCGGCCGTGTGCAGGGGCAGGGCCAGCGGGCGGGCGTTGCGCAGGCCGGTGTCGCCGCGGCCGGTGTCGACCAGCACGGCGGGCTCGCCGAGCAGGGTCGGCTGCCGGGTGAGGAAGTGCAGGTGGGCGGTGGGCTCGATCAGCTCCTGCACCACGTCGAGCCGCATCCCGAGGAAGTCCTCGGACCAGATCCCCCAACCTTCGGCGTCGAACTGCACCGGCGCGAGCCAGGTGACCACCCGCTCCGGCACCACGGCCCCGCCGGGCCGCAGGTTGCGGCGGTTGAACACGCGCAGGATGCGGGCCATGTCCTCCTCCGGCCCGAGGTTGCCCATCAGCTCGCAGACGGTCACGTCCGCCTGCTGGGGCAGGCGGACCAGCCGGGCGTCGCCGGCGATCAGGGTCACCCGGTCCTGCCAGCCGTTGGCCTTGATGATGCGGTCGGCGACGGCGGCTATCTGAGGGTCGGCCTCCACGGCGTACACGTGGGCGGCGCCGTGCCGCAGCGCGAGCGCGGTCAGCGCCAGCGTGCCGGCGCCGACGTCGGCGACCACCGTGTTCTCGTCGATGACCGCGGCGAGCGCCTGGTCGTACGACTCGACGCGTCTGCGGTCACCGAGCATCGCCTGGTGCATGAGCAGGTGGCGTTGGTCCATGCGAGATCTCCCGCTCGTCGACCGCCAGCATCTACTAGAGAATCATATAGCAGTGTTTGGTGCTTGTCGCCTGCCTCAACGGCCGGCATGGCAGCCGCAGCCACAGCCGCAGCCGCATCGGCCAGCCGGCGGGCCAGCGTCCACCCCGTGCTCATGCAGCAGTTGCCGAGCCAGCGCGTGTACGGTGCCGAGCATCCGGTAGCGCCGGCCCGACGAGCCGTGCATGACCTCCAGCACCGATTTGTCCACCAGCCGGTCCAGCAACACCCGTAGCGTCTCGGGCCCACCGGCGACCGCCCGGCCGGCGACGGCCGCCGTCTCCAGGCCGAACTCGGCCGGCACGGCGCCCAGCGCCTTGAAGCACCGCCGCTCCGCCGGACCCAGCAGCTCGATGCTGCGGTTGACGGCGGCGTGCAGCGACCGGTGGTGGCTGGGCAATCCCCGGCGGGGCGGCTGGATCCGGCGCAGCGGATCCTCGACGACGTCGACCAGCGCGTCCAGCCGCTGGGTCCGCAGGCAGGCGGCGGCCAGCTCGATGGCGAGCGGCAGCCCGTCCAACGCCCGGCACACCGAGGTCACCGCCTCCAAATTGGCGTCGGTGAGGCGGAAGCCCGGCTGCACCTGCGCCGCCCGACGGGCGAACAACTGCAGCGCGGGCGCCGCCGAGGGGCCGCGGTCCGCCTCCACCCCCAACGGCCGCACCGGGTACACCGCCTCGTACGGCAGGCCGAGCAGTTCCCGCGAGGCCAGCAGGACGGTGACCTGCGGGCAGCCGCGAAGCACATCGTCGACGAGATCGGCGGCGTCGTCGGTGACCAGCTCGGCGTTGTCGAGGATGAGCAGCAGTTTGCGGTCGTGCAGCCGGTGCGCCAGCGGCATCGAAGCGCCGGCGTGCCAGGACTCCGGCTCCTCGACCACGGCCGCCGTCGTCCGGGTCAGCTCCGGACCGGTGCGGACGCTCGCCAGGTCCACCACGACGACCCCGTCGGCGAACCGTTCCCGCAGTTCCTCCGCCGCGGCCAGGCCGAGCGCCGACTTGCCGACCCCCGCCGGGCCGGTCAGGCTCACCATCCGGAACTCGCCGAGCAGGTCGCAGACCGCCGCGAGATCGGCTGAGCGGCCGATCAGCTCGTCCACCACCGGCGCCGGTCCCCGCCAGGGCGGCTGTTGCACGCCGCCCCGGCCCGGACCGGGCGGCGGCGGAGCCGCCTCGGCGTCCAGCACCTCCCGGTACGCGGCGGTCAGCTCGGGGCCCGGGTCGACGCCCAGGTCGAGCTTGAGGCGCATGCGGACGTCGGCGTACCGCTCGATGGCCCAGGCGCGTTGCCCGATGCGCGTCAGCGCCTGCAGGACGCGCGCCTGGACCCGTTCGTTCAGCGGCTCGGTCTGGGCCAGCCGTTCGGTCAGCGGCAGGACCGAGTCCGGCCGATCCAGCTCCAGGCCGAGCCCGATGTAGTCGAGTGCGGCAACCAGGAACTCCTGCCGTAACGGGCCGATGTCGTCCGGCTCGACCAGCAACGCGGCCAGGTCACCGAGCTGCGGGTCCCGCCACTGTTCGAGGGTCTCGCCGTACCGGGCGAAGGCGCTGTCGGCCTCGCCGGCCTCGCGCCGGGCCGCGGCCTCCCGGATTCCGGCCCGGAACGTGAACAGATCGAGCTGGTCGTCGCCCACGGCGAGCCGGTATCCACCCTGCACCGAGGCGATGACGTTGGTACGCCGCCGCCGTGGGGTGTCGGGCTCCAACGCATGACGCAACCGCGCGACGTAGGTGTGCACCAGGCTCGCGGCCCGGGTCGGGGGCTGTCCCGGCCAGAGTACGACGACCAGGTCGTCCAGCGGCACATGTCCGCCGGCCCGTAGGGCCAGCAGGGCGAGGACCGCCCGCTGCTTCGGGGGCCCCAGGTCGACCTCCCTACCACGAATCGTCGCTCGGACGGGACCGAGGATCTCAATTCGGGGCTCGATCTCGGTCCGGTTCACGCCGTCCCCCAAGCTGTCGTGGCGCTGTGCTCGGTTCTCCACCACTTTAAGTGAAGAACTTCCATACTTAAAGTGGTGACTCGTGGCTGTAGGCCGTCAACCCGGAGGCAGGTCGGCGTCAAGTAGCCGTCAAGTCGGGTGCGAGACACTGTCCCGCGACCACCGGCAACACCCGATCGGTCGGGTCCGGTCCGGCCGGGGAATTCTGACCACCGACCCGGAGCCAACAGATGCGCAGGTTCGCACCGTACGCTTGTCACCCGCGCCGCGGCACGCGGTGCACCTCATGATCGTCGGCATCCTCGGGCGCGGGCGGATGGGATCGGCGCTGGCCCGGGCCCTTGCCGGGCAAGGTCAGTCGGTGCTCATCGCCGGCCGTACGCATGCCGTACGGCAACCTCCTGTGCTGGCCGCGTACCCCGAGATCCACTGCGTACCGACGTCCACCGTGGTCGCCGGCGCCGATCTGCTCGTGCTCGTGCTGCCGTTCGCCGCCGCCGTGGAGTTGGCACTCGACGGGTTGCTCGACGACGGGCGTGGGCGCACCGTCATCGATGCGACAAACCCGACGACGGCCCCCGCCGGCACAACCGGGCGCGGTCGGTCCGGTGGCCGGTTGCTCGCGGAATTGTTACCGCGGTGGCGGGTGGTCAAGGCCCTCAACACCGTACCCGCCGGCATGCTCGGCGAGCCGGTGCTGGACGGGCGGCCGGTCACGGTGCCGCTGGCCGGGGACCACCCATCGGCCAAGATCGAGTCTGCTGGTCTGCTGCGCGGGCTCGGATTCGTCCCGGTGGACGTCGGCGGAATCGACCGGGCGCCGGCATTGGAGTCACTGGCGGAACTGCTGATGGCGATCGACAACCAGCACGCGTTGCGCGGCCGGCTCGGCTTCTGCCTGGCCCTGCCCGACCCGTCGGCGATGGCGCAGCCCAGCACGACGTGGGGCGGCCGGGCACCCGGCCCGGCCGCCGAGCGTCAGCGCCTCGCGCCGCCGGCCGCCGAGAGCATCCGCTCGCCGCTCGGCCGGCCACCCAGGCCCAGCAGGTAGAGGCAGCGCGGCATGGCCGCGGGCGGGCCGGTCACCGAGACCGCCCCGCTGACCACCGCCTCGACCGGCTCGATCGCGCCGCTGCCGAGGTCGAAGAACGTGCGGGCGTCGGTGACCACCCGAAGCGTCGCGTCCGCGCCGGCCGTGCCGCTGACCGTGCGGACCTCGCCGTCGCCGACCCGGACGTGGAACACCTCGCCCTCGATGTCGAACTCGTAGACCTCGTCGGTGAGCGCCCGGGCCGGGTCGACCATGGACTCGATCGCCAGCACGGCCCACGAGGCTCGGGTGACCGGCGCGCGGAGCTGGCCCGGCTGCTCGGCGAGCAGCGTCAGGCCGAACCGGGCCAGCACCAGGACCGGCTCGCGCAGCTTCTCGCCCAGTTCGGTGAGGGCGTAGCCGGCGGTGCGCCGCTCGGCGTCGATGGGGTGGATGATGCCCGCCTCGGTGAGGAAGGCCAGCCGGTCGGCTAGGAGGTTGGTGCCGATGCCCGGCAGGGCGTCCAGCAGGTCCCGGTAGCGGCGCGGCCGGACCAGCAGTTCACGGACGATGAGCAGCGTCCAGCGTTCGCCCACCACGTCCAGCGCGAAGGCCAGGCCACACTGCTGACCGTACGTCCGGCGGTCTCTTTGCTCTTTCACGGCGCTCCTCCATGCCGCAGCGCGGGCTCAGGCCACGCCCCTTTACTTAGACATAGTACACGGCGGCCTCTTCCAGATTGCCCTCCTACCCGGAAGCCCTGTCTGAACGTCGATCAGAATCGCTCCGTCCGGTCCCCGTGTCCCTAGTACGGCAGCCGCCGTTTGGGATCATGGCTGGAGTTCGAGGTTGAGGCGTCGGGTGTAGTGGGCTTGGCGGGCTCGGGCTTGATGGCGGCGGCGCCAGTCTGACCAGCGGAGGCGGTGGGTGAG
>NZ_POTY01000270.1 GCF_003236315.1 Micromonospora craterilacus | reverse complement strand
CCCCGACCCCGCCGTCGATCATGCACTTGTGGTCCCCGCGAAAGCCGCCAATGCCTCATATCGGCGACCATAACTGCATGATCGACGAAGCTGGACGTCGCCTTGTCGGGGGTTTTCCAGCGGAGCGCCGGTCGGGGCGATCGTGGGCGGGCGCGGCGGCTGCCTAGGCTCGCGGCTATGAGGGAGCGCATCAGCCGGCTCGGAGCGCCGCGCGGCGGCGCGATGGGGCGCGACGCGCCGCGAGGCAGAGTGCCAGCATGAGTCCGAATCCGTCCCTCGCCGACCCGGCCGCGTCCCTGGCGGGTACCCGGGCGCCACGGTGGCTGCTGCCGGCGGAGCTGGCCGGGCCCGATCCGATCCGGCGGCGACCGCGCCGCACGGTACGCGACTGGGTGGTGGACGTGCTGCTGTTCACCGGCGCGGTGCTGGTCGGCCTGGACACGTGGGCGGAGCAGCCGCCGTACTACGCCGACGCGGCGTCGGCCTGGATGCTCACCGTCGACCCGTGGGTGGGCGTGGCGTCCTGCCTGGCGCTGTGGTGGCGGCGACGGTTCCCGCTGGCGCTGGCGATCGCCCTGGTGCCGGCGCTGATGCTGGCCGGCACCGCGCTCGGGGCGTCGATGGTGGCGGTGTTCAACCTGGCGATCCGCCGCGACTGGCTGCCGGCGTCCCTGGTCACCGTGGCGTACCTGGTGCCGACGCTGCACTTCTCCGCGCTGCACCCGCCGCCGGACGCGAGCAGGTCGATGGCGCTGGCGCTCATCGGCGTGGCGTACCTGGTGCCGCTGAGCTGGGGAATGGCGACTCGGGCCCGCCGCCAGCTCATTCTGGGGTTGCGTCGTGACGCCGCGCGGCAGCGGCGGGAACACCAGCGGCGCCTGGCCGACACCCGCCGGGCCGAGCGGGAACGCATCGCCCGGGAGATGCACGACGTGCTCGCTCACCGCATCTCGTTGCTGTCGCTGCACGCTGGCGGCCTGGCCTACCGCACCACCCAGGCGCAGGCCGGCGCGGCGTTGCCGCTGGCGTCCGGCGAAATCCGCGAAGCGGCCGAGGTGATCCGCGACGCGGCCGGGCGGGCCCTCGACGAACTGGCCGAGGTTCTCGCCGTGCTGCGTGACGGTCCGGCGGCCGCGGCGGCCGCGCCGCAGCCACGGCTGACCGACATCGCCCGGCTGGTCGCCGAGGCGCGGGCCGCCGGGCAGCGGGTCGGCTTCGAGATGGTCTGCGCCCCCGGTGCCGCCGAGGCGCTGCGGCCGGCCACCCAGCGCACCGTCTACCGCACCGTCCAGGAGGGACTGACCAACGCCCGCAAACACGCGCCGGACGCGCCCGTCGAGGTCCGCGTCGACGCCGCTCCCGGCCCCGGCGTGTCGGTGACGGTCAGCAACCCGGTGCCGCCGGGTCCCCGCCGTGGGCCGGGCGCCGGCGCCGGCCTGACCGGGCTGGCCGAACGGGTCGCCCTCGACGGCGGCACCGTCGAGCACGGCGTCGTCGACGGGTCGTTCCGGCTGACCGCCCGGCTATCCTGGCCGGCGTGACGGCGGATGCGCGGATCCGGGTACTTCTCGTCGACGACGACGCGCTGGTGCGTACCGGGCTGCGGCTGATGCTCGGCGGGGCACCGGAGCTGGAGGTCGTCGGGGAGGCGGCCGACGGGGTGGACGTCGCCGACGCGGTGACCCGGTCGCGTCCCGACGTGGTGCTGATGGACGTGCGGATGCCGCTGCTGGACGGGATCGCGGCGACCCGCGGCGTCACCACCCGGGCCGGGCACCGGCCGGTGGTGATCGTGCTGACCACCTTCGACGCCGACGCCACCGTGGTCGAGGCGCTGCGGGCGGGCGCGGCCGGGTTCCTGCTCAAGCACACCCCGCCGGAACGGATCGTCGACGCGGTGCGCCGGGCCGCTGCCGGTGAGCCGGTGCTCTCCCCCACCGTCGCCCGGACGCTCATCGACCGGGTCGCCGCCGGCGGCGGGCCACCCGACGCCCGCCGGCAGCGGGCCCGGGAACGGCTCGCGCTGCTCACCGAGCGGGAGCAGGAGGTCGCCCGGGCGGTCGCCGCCGGGCTGTCCAACGCGGACATCGCCGCCCGGCTGTACCTGTCCGTGGGCACGGTGAAGGCGTACGTGTCCAGCGCGCTGGCCCGGCTGGAGCTGACCAACCGGACCCAGTTGGCCCTGATGGCGCACGACGCCGCCGAGGACTGAGATCGGGGCGGCGGCCGGTGGCGGCAGCGGTCGATGATGGTGGCATGGGCAAGACGTACGAGCGCATCGACGGCCGGCTGCGGCAGTTCATCGAGGCGCAGCCGCTGTTCTTCACCGCGACCGCCCCGCTGGCCGGCGACGGCACGGTCAACCTCTCCCCGAAGGGTCTGCGCGGCTGCCTCGCCGTGCTCGACGGGCTGACCGTCGCCTACCTGGACTTCGCCGGCAGCAACGCCGAGACCATCGCCCACCTGCGGGAGAACGGCAGGATCACGCTGATGTGGTGCGCCTTCTCCGGCCCGCCGACGATCGTGCGGGTGCACGGCCGGGGCGAGCCGGTGTTCCGTGACGATCCTCGCTTCCCGAAGCTGCTGGCCCACTTCCCGGACATCGACAGCACCGACCACGGGCTGCGGGCGATCATCGTGGTGCACGCCCGGGTGATCCGCGACACCTGCGGCTACGCGGTGCCGCTGATGACCTACGACGGCGATCGGGACCTGCACGCCCGGCGGTTCGCCCGGGAGGACGACGCGTCGCTGGACGCGTACTTCGCTGCCAAGGACGACGTCGCGACCAGCATCGACGGGCTGCCCGGGCTGCCGCTGCCGCTGCCGCCGACCCCACCGGCCGGCTGATCCGCACCGGCGCGTCACCGACCGCCGGGCCCGCGCGGGTGCCCCGGCCGGTTACCATTCCGGCTGGCGGAGACGGTCCGCCGTGACGACCCGGCCGGGGACGACCCCGCCGGGCGTACGCCATGGCCAGCTACCCTTGACAGCGCACCCGCGGGGAGCGGGCCGCCGAGGCGTGGCCCCGGGAATGGCCCGGCGCAGGCGGACCGTTACACCGATAGGACCAGCACCACCAACGAGGGAGTGTCGATCATGGGCGAGCGTATGCTGCGCGGTAGCCGGCTGGGCGCGGTCAGCTACGAATCCGACCGCAACACGGAGCTCGCGCCGCGGCAGACCCGCGAGTACCTGTGCGCCAAGGGTCACCAGTTCGAGGTGCCGTTCGCGGTCGACGCCGAGGTGCCGACCACCTGGGAATGCAAGTTCGACGGCAGCGTCGCCCGGCTGGTCGACGGCAGCGAGCCGGAGCAGAAGAAGGCCAAGCCGCCGCGCACCCACTGGGACATGCTGCTGGAGCGGCGGTCGATCGCCGAGCTGGAGGACATCCTCGCCGAGCGGCTGCAGGAGGTCCGTACCCGCCGCGGTCGCGCCTGACCGCACCACGAACGGCGCCCCCGGGAGGTTCTCCCGGGGGCGCAGTCGTGTGCTCGTTCAGCTGTTGCGCGGCTCCACGATCTCGCCCTCGATGGCCTGGCCGTCGTCCACCACCGGCTGCGGCGGCCCACCAGCCGGCTGCTGCGGCGTCGTAACGGTCGGCTGCTGGGGCGGGGCACCCGCCGGCTGCTGCGGCGCGCCACGGTACACCCGTACCCGGCGCGGCCCGAACAGGTCACCGGCGGCCATCGACGACACCCGGCGCTCGGTGGCCCGCTGCATGCCACCGCGGGCGAGCCGACGCACCGGCGGCACCAGCAACACCAGCCCCACCAGGCCACTGAGCAGCCCCGGGGTGGCCAGCAGCAGCGCGCCGAGCAGACCCACCAGCCCGTCGGTGACCTGGCGGCCCGGCGGCCGCCCGGACTGCGCCGCGTCCCGGAACCCCCGCCACGCCCGGATCCCCTCCCGACGCAGCAGCACCAGCCCCAGCAGCGAGGCCGCGAACACCAGCAGTGTCGCCGCGCCGAAGCCGATCGCCCGACCCACCATCACGAACACGGCCAGCTCCGCAGCCACGGAAACCAGCAGGGCCAACGGTACGAACCTCAGTGCTCGGCGCATATCACCCCATCCGCCTCACGGCGCCTCATCGTCTCCGGCCACCCCCGGCGGCGCAGCCGTCCCGTACGTCCAGCATGACACGACCCGGCTCAAGGCCACCGCGCCTGCCCCGCCGTGGCGCCCTGCCATCCGCGCCGCATCGCGCTACGGCGGTCACTCACCGCCCAGCCGGTGATCCGCCACAGCGCCTCGGCCACGATCAGTGGGCTCATCTTGCTGGCGCCGCGTTCCCGCTCGGCGAACGTGATCGGCACCTCCACGATCCGCGCCCCGGCCCGGTGCGCCAACCGGGACAGCTCCACCTGGAACGAGTACCCCTGCGAGCACACCGACGTCAGGTCCAGGGCGTCCAGCACGGCCGCCCGGTAGACCCGGTAACCGCCGGTCGCGTCGGCCACCGGCATGCCCAGGGCCAGCCGCGCGTACAGGTTGCCGCACCGCGACAGCAGCAGCCGCCGCAGCGGCCAGTTGACCACCCGGGCGCCCCGGGTCCACCGCGACCCGATCACCACGTCCGCGTCGCGGGCCGCGGCCAGCAGCGCCGGCAGGTCCTCCGGGGCGTGCGAGCCGTCGGCGTCCATCTCCACCACCGCGTCGAAGTCACGCTGCCGCGCCCACGCGAACCCCGCCAGGTACGCCGCGCCGAGCCCCTGCTTGCCCTCCCGGTGCAGCACGTGCACCCGCCGGTCGGCGCGGGCGATCTCCTCGGCGATCTTCCCGGTGCCGTCGGGACTGTTGTCGTCGGCGACGAGGATCTCCACCTGCGGCGCGGCCCGCCGGACCCGCCGCACGATCGCGGTGACGTTGTCGGCCTCGTTGTAGGTCGGGATGACCACCAGCACGCGGCCCACCCCGGGCACCCCGGTCACCGCCGGGCGGATGTCGGTTCTGCGCATCACCGCTGCCCCCCTCACACCGGGCCGTCGGCCGCCTTCCCTGACCGGTGGCGCAGCACGGCCGCCCCGGCCAGCGCGGCCACGGCCAGCCCCGCCAGCAGCACCTCCGGCAGCACCCCGACCCGGGTGGCCAGCGTCTGCCCCTCGGTCAGCCGCAGCTGCCGCACTACGACCGCACGGGTGTTGAACCCGGTGGCATCGCTTACCCGCCCGTCGGGGGTGACGAACCCGGACACGCCGACCGTGGAGGCCATCATCGCCGGCCGCCCGTGCTCCACCGCCCGCAACCGCACCATGGCCAGCTGTTGGCGGGCCTCGGCCACGTCGAAGGTGGCGTTGTTGGTCTGCACCACCAGCAGCTGCGCGCCGCCGATCACGGTGTCCCGGACCAGCCCGTCGTAGGCGACCTCGAAGCAGATCACGTCGCCGAGCACCGCCGCCGGCGTACGCACCACGCCCGGTTCGGTGCCGGCCACGAAGTCCGCCCGAACCCGGTCCACCTGCTTGCTCACCATCCGGGCGATGTTGCGCAGCGGCACGTACTCGGCGAACGGCACCGGATGCCGCTTGATGTACAGCTGCTCCAGGTCCGGGCCGCTGCCCGGGCGCCACAGCAGCCCCGCGTTGCGCACCTGTCCCTGCTCCGGGCCGGTCAGCACCGCCCCGACCAGGATCGGCACACCGATGGCGTCCGCGGCCGCGGAGATCCGTGCCCCGGCGGCCGGGTAGCGCAGCGGGTCGATGTCGCTGGAGTTCTCCGGCCACACCACCAGATCCGGCCGGGGCCGCGTACCGGCGGCGACCTCACCGGCCAGCTCGACGGTGGCGTTCACGTGGTTGTCGAGCACCGCCTGCCGCTGGGCGTTGAAGTCCAGCCCGAGCCGAGGCACGTTGCCCTGCACGATGGCCACGGTCACCGCGTCGCCGCCCCGGGGCGCGGCCACCGGCACCAGCAGCCCGCCGGCGAGCAGCAGCACCACCGCCGCGGCGCAGCCGGCGGCCGGCGCCCACCACCGTCCGTCCGGCGTGTTCCGGCGCGCCCGGGTCAGCCACCAGGCCCCGGCGACGAGCAGCCCGCCGGTCAGCGCCACCGCGAACGTCACCATCGGGGCGCCGCCCAGCGCGGCCAGCCGCAGCAGCGGCGACCCGTCCTGGCTGAACGCCAGCCGCCCCCACGGGAACCCGCCGAACGGGGTGCGGTCGCGCAGCGCCTCCTGCCCCACCCACAGCACACCGGTCAGCGCCGGCCACCCTGCGGGGATCCGGTCGGCCAGCGGCGACACCCACGCCGTGGCCAGGCCCAGCAGCGCCAGGTAGCCGGCCTGCAACAGCGACAGCAGCACCCACGGCAGGTAACCGGTGTGCAGGTTCGTCCACGCCAGCAACGGCGCGAACAGGGCCACCCCGGTCAGGAAACCCAGGCCGGCACCGGCCCGCAGCCGCCGCCGGTGCGTCGCGGCGGCCAGCAGGGCCACCCCCACCGGCGCCAACGGCCACCACCCGTACGGCGGGAACGCCACCAGCAACGCCAACCCGGCGGCCACCGCCATCGCCACGGCCACCGGCAGGCGGACCGGGCGCAGGGCAGGATCGGGGTGGCCCGGCGGGGTGGTCGCGGCGGCGCGGTCCACGGTCGTCACGGGCGAGTCGGGCGGAATCACGGGGCGAAGGCTACCCGGCCGCCGCCGATACATCCGCGTCGCCGGTACGCCCCGGCGGGGCGACGTCCCCGCCGGGGCGTACCGGAGCACCCTACCTGCGGCGGGCCAGCAGGACAGCGTCGTGGACGACGATGTCCCGTCCGTCCGGATCCACCGCGGCCCGGGGCCGGGTCTGCGCCGCCAGCACCTCGAAGCGGCCCGGGTCGAGATCCGCGGCGACCTGCTCGGCGGTGTACATCATCTCCGGGTAGTGCATCCGGTGGGCCGTGGTACGCAGGTCCTGCGGGTGGTGCCCGACGATCAGCAGCCGGCCGCCGGGCGCCACCGCGTCGGCCAGCCGGGCGAACAGTTCCCGCCGCGGCTGCGGCGGCAGGTGCATGAACTGCGCCGACACCAGGTCGTAGGCGCCCTCGGCGGGTGACCACCGCAGCAGGTCGGCGTGGGTCCACTCGACGCGCTCGGCGACCTGCCCGCCGGCGGCCTTCGCGTGGTCGGCGGCCCGCGCCAGCGCGGTGGCGGAGATGTCCACCGCGCTGACCGTCCAGCCCCGCTCGGCCAGCCACACCGCGTCGGCGCCCTCGCCGCTGCCCACGTCCAGGGCCCGTCCGGGGGTCAGCTCGGCGGCCTCGGCGACCAGTTGCGGGTTGGGTCGGCCGCTCCACACCGCCGGCCGGGACTGGTAGCGCTCCTCCCAGGCCGCCTCGGTGAACATGACCTCCCGCTGCCGCCGGTGCTCCGTCACCGCGTCCCGGGTGTCCTCACCCACCAGGTCGCCGTTGATCGCCGCCCCGGCCAGCATGCCGGCACCGGCGGCCCGGATCACCTGGGCGAACACGTCGGCGACGTTGCCGGCCACCCACACCCCCGGCACGGCGGTGGCGCCGGTCGGGTCCGCGGGGATCTGCCGGCCGACCACGTGACCGGCCGCCTCCACGTCGACCGGGACCAGACCGAGCGAGTCCAGCAGCCCGGCGCGGGCGGTCATCCGGGGGGCCACCACCACCGCGTCCAGCGCCACGGTCTCCCCGGAGGCCAGCCGCACCCCGGTGAGGGTGTCGTCGGCCACCTCCAGTGCGGCGACCGGGCCGGGCACCACGGTGATGCCCCGCGCGGCGAGCCGCTCCTGCTCCTCGGCGTCGGGTGCCGCGGCGTCGTGCAGCAGGAGCAGCACATGCGGGCTCCACTGCCGCCACAGCTGCGCGTGGTGCGCCGCCAGGGGTCCGGTGGCCAGCACCCCGATCCGCCGGTCCCGGACCTCCCAGCCGTGGCAGTACGGGCAGTGCAGCACGTCCCGGCCCCACCGCTCGGCCACCCCGGGCACCTCGGGCAGCTCGTCGGTCAGGCCGGTGGTGACCAGCAGCCGCCGCGCCCGCACCGTACGCCCGCCGTCGACGGTGACCACGAAGTCGGTCCCGCCACGGTCGACGGCGGTGACCCTCCCGTCGACGATCTGCCCGCCGTAGCCGGTGACCTCGTCCCGGCCGACGGCCATCAGCTGCGCCGGGGGTGTGCCCTCCCGGCCGAGGTAGTTGTGCACCCCGTCGGCGGGGGCGTTGCGTGGTTCACCCGCGTCCACCACGAGCACCGTGCGGCGCGCCCGGGCCAGGGTCGCGGCCCCGGCCAGCCCGGCGGCCCCGCCGCCGACCACCACCACGTCGTACCTGTCGTCCATCGGTTGCCCCCTCGTCGCTCCGGTCGCCCACACGCTGCACCCAGCCCCGCCGTACGACAAGTATTGTTGCTGTTATGGCAAACGACGAGGCGGCGGTGCTGGCGGCGGTGGGCCCCCGGTTACGGGCCCTGCGCAAGCGGCGCGGCACCACCCTGAGCGACCTCGCCGAGACCACCGGCATCTCGGTGAGCACCCTGTCCCGGCTGGAATCGGGGCAGCGCCGACCCACCCTGGAACTGCTGCTGCCGCTGGCCCGCGCCCACCAGGTGCCGCTGGACGAGCTGGTCGGCGCGCCGACCGTCGGCGACCCCCGGGTCCGTCCCCGCCCGATCATCCGGCACGGCATGACGTTCCTGCCGTTGACCCGCCGCCCGGGCGGTGTGCAGGCGTTCAAGC
>NZ_POTY01000026.1 GCF_003236315.1 Micromonospora craterilacus | reverse complement strand
CGCGAGGTCCGCAGCGCGGGGCACGCCGGGTACGCGGGGTGGAGATGCGTCGAGCGCGGCGCCCCAAAGGGCGCCGCGCTCGACGGGTGACGGCGTCGGTCAGACGTTGAAGCCGAGGGAGCGGAGCTGATCCCGGCCCTCGTCAGTAATCTTGTCGGGCCCCCACGGCGGCAGCCAGACCCAGTTGATCCGGATCTCGTTGACCAGCCCGCCGCCGGGCCCGGTGGTCAGCGCCTGGCGGGTCTGGTCCTCGATCACGTCGGTCAGCGGGCACGCCGCCGAGGTCAGCGTCATGTCCAGGGTGGCCACGTTCTGGTCGTCGACGTGGACGCCGTACAGCAGGCCGAGGTCGACCACGTTGATGCCCAACTCCGGGTCGACGACGTCCTTCATCGCCTCCTCAATGTCGGCGACGGCGGCCTTGCCGCCGTCGGCCGAGCCGCCGGCGGCGCCGTCGGCCGAGCCGCCGGCCGCGGGCGTGGTGCCGTCGGCGACGGCACCCTCCGTGGCCGCCGGACCGGTCACCGTGCCCTCGCCAGCCGCCGAGTTCGCCTCGGTGGCGATGTTTTCACTCATGCCCTCACCTCGCTTCGCTGGGCGCCGGCATGAGGCACCAGCACACCGTGTCGATGATTCGCTCGCTGACGCTCGCTCATGCCTTCACCTCTGTCGGGCTCGCGCCCACACCGGCGCGTGCCGCGGCGTCCTTGAAGGCCATCCACGGCAACAGCGCGCACTTGACCCGGGCGGGATAGCGGGCGACTCCCTCGAACGCCACCCCGTCGCCGAGCACGTCCTCGTCCGGCGTGACCTGGCCACGACCGGACATCAGCGCCACGAACGCCTCATGCACCTCGAACGCCTCGACCGCGCCCCGGCCGACCAGCAGTTCGTGCAGCACGCTCGCCGACGCCTGGCTGATCGAGCAGCCCATCCCGTCGTACGACACGTCGTGCAGCAGCTCGCCGTCGGTGGCCACCCGGATGGTCACCTCGTCGCCGCAGGTCGGGTTGACGTGGTGCGCCTCGCCGACCTGGTCCGCCGGGTCGGCGGCGTCGCGGAGGCCGCGGCCGTGCGGGTGCTTGTAGTGGTCCAGGATGATCTCCTGGTAAAGAGACTCAAGCTGCATCAGGCTGAACTCCCGTCGACTCGCCGGGCTCCGGCGTCGCCCGGCTCATCGGAACACCTTCCACACCTGCTCCAGCCCGGCCACCAGGGCGTCGATCTCCTCGGTGGTGGTGTAGAGGTAGAACGAGGCCCGGGTCGTCGCCGGCACCCCGAACCGGGTGCAGACCGGCCGGGCGCAGTGGTGGCCCACCCGCACCTGCACACCGAGCGAGTCGAGCACCTGCCCGACGTCATGCGGGTGCACGTCGCCCAGGGCGAAGGAGATGGTGCCGCCCCGGCCGACCGGCACCTCCGGGCCGAAGATCCGCAGGCCCGGCACGGTGGCCAGGGCGTCCAGCGCGTACGCGGTCAGTTGCTTCTCGTGCCACTGGATCGCCCGCATGCCGATGCCGGTGAGGTAGTCCACCGCCGCGCCGAGCGCGACCGCCTCGGCGATCGGCGGGGTGCCCGCCTCGAACCGGGCCGGCGGCGCGGCGTACGTCGAGCCGCCCATCGCCACCGTCTCGATCATCGAGCCGCCGCCGAACACCGGCGGCATCGCCGCGAGCAGCTCCGAGCGCCCCCAGAGCACCCCGATGCCGGTCGGGCCGCACATCTTGTGCCCGGTGAAGACGATGAAGTCCGCGTCCAGGTCGACCACGTCGATCGGCATGTGCGGCACCGACTGCGAGCAGTCGAGCAGCAGCAGCGCCCCCACCTCGCGGACCCGCGCGGTGATCCGCGAGGTGGCGTTGACCGTGCCGAGGATGTTGGACATGTGCACCAGCGAGACGATCTTCGTCCGCTCGTTGACCAGGTCGGTCAGGCCCGACTCGTCCAGCCGGCCGTTGTCGGTGACCGGGAACCAGCGCAGCGTCGCGCCGGTGCGCTCGCAGAGCAACTGCCACGGGACGATGTTCGAGTGGTGCTCCATCTCGGAGATCACCACCTCGTCGCCCGGCCCGAGCCGGAACCGATCGTCCGTCCCGCGTCCCCGGGACGGAGCAGACAGCGCAGAGGCGTCGGGTCGCAGCGAGGCGTTGGAGAAGGCGTACGCCACGATGTTGATCGCCTCGGTGGAGTTCTTGGTGAACACCACCTCGTCGACGCTCGGCGCGTTGACGAACGCGGCGACCTTCGCCCGGGCCCCCTCGTACGCCTCGGTGGCCTCGGTGCCCAGCGTGTGCACCGACCGGGACACGTTGGCGTTGTGCCGCTCGTAGTGCTCGCGCAGCACGTCCAGCACCTGGCGCGGCTTGTGCGAGGTGTTGGCGCTGTCGAGGTAGACCAGCGAATGCCCGTTGACCTCCCGACCGAGGATCGGGAAGTCGGCGCGTACCGCCGCCACGTCGTAGCGGGGCACGTCGTCGTACTGCGGCATCCCCGGCGGGATCGCGATGGTGGTCATCGTCGTGACCGGCCCTTCCTTCGGATCAGGCCCGCGCCGAGCCGGCCCCGGCCACGTACCGCTCGTAGCCCTCTTCCTCGAGCTTGTCGGCCAGCTCCGGGCCGCCCTGCTCGACGATCCGGCCAGCCACGAAGACGTGCACGAAGTCCGGCTTGATGTAGCGCAGGATCCGGGTGTAGTGGGTGATCAGCAGCAGGCCGGTGTCGCCGGTGTCGCGCACCCGGTTCACGCCCTCGCTGACCACGCGCAGCGCGTCCACGTCGAGGCCGGAGTCGGTCTCGTCGAGGATGGCCATCTTCGGCTTGAGCAGCTCCAGCTGCACGATCTCGTGCCGCTTCTTCTCACCGCCGGAGAAGCCCTCGTTGACGTTGCGCTGGGCGAAGGCCGGGTCCATGTGCAGGCGCTCCATGGCACCGCGCAGCTCGCCGCCCCAGGTGCGCAGCTTCGGCGCCTCGCCGTCGATCGCGGTCTTGGCGGTACGCAGGAAGTTCGCCACCGACACGCCGGGCACCTCGACCGGGTACTGCATGGCCAGGAAGAGGCCGGCCCGAGCCCGCTCGTCGACGGACATCTCCAGCACGTCCACGCCGTCCAGGGTCACCGAACCGCCGGTGATCTCGTACTTCGGGTGGCCGGCGATCGAGTACGCCAGAGTCGACTTGCCGGAGCCGTTCGGGCCCATGATGGCGTGGGTCTCCCCGGACTTCACAATCAGGTCGACACCGGCCAGGATCGGCTTGAGCTCACCCTCGGGCAGCTTGACCGACACCTGCAGGTCACGGATCTCCAGGGTGCTCATTATCGGGTCACTCCATTGCTCGGCGTCAGACTGACGTAGATGTCGCCGTCGCGGACTTCGACGGGGTAGACGGGTACGGGTTCGGTCGCGGGCAGCCCGGTCGGCGCACCGGTACGCAGGTCGAATCGGGAACCGTGCAGCCAGCACTCCAGCGTGCAGCCCTCGACCTCGCCCTCGGACAGCGCGACGGCCGCGTGCGAGCACTCGTCGTGCACGGCGTAGAACTGCTCGTCCTCGCCATGCACGAGGGCGATCTGGGTGCCGTCCACGTCGGCGCTGATCGCGGTGCCCTTCGGCACGTCCTCGACGGCGCAGATGCGGATCATCAGGCGCCGGCCTTGGTGAGCCGGGCCTCGATCGCCTCGCCGAGCCGATCGCGCAGCTCCTCGACCGGGATCTTGTTCAGCAGCTCGGCGAAGAAGCCACGGACCACCAGCCGGCGCGCCTCGGCCTCCGGGATGCCCCGGGCCATCAGGTAGAAGAGCTGCTCGTCGTCGAAGCGGCCGGTGGCGCTCGCGTGGCCGGCACCGGCGATCTCGCCGGTCTCGATCTCCAGGTTCGGTACGGAGTCGGCCCGCCCGCCGTCGGTGAGCAGCAGGTTCCGGTTGATCTCGTACGTGTCGGTGCCGGTCGCCTCGGCGCGGATCAGCACGTCGCCGACCCAGACCGTGTGGGCACTCTCCCCCTGCAACGCGCCGCGGTAGCCGACGTAGCTGCGGCAGTCCGGCACGGTGTGGTCGACCAGCTGGCGGTGCTCGAGGTGCTGGCCGGAGTCGGCGAAGTAGACGCCGTACAGCTCGGCCTCGCCGCCCCGGTCGGTGTACTCGACGGTGGTGTACTGCCGGACCAGGTCGCCACCGAGGGTGACCTGGACGTGCTGCACCCGCGCGTCGCGGCCCAGCTTCACCTTCAGGTGCTGCGCCTGCACCGCGTCGTCGGCCCAGTCGGCGACGGTGACCAGGGTCAGCTTCGCCCCGTCACCCACCGACACCTCGACGTTGTCCGCGAGGGTCACCGACCCGACGTGCTCCAGCACGATGATCACCTCGGCGAACCGGCCCACCTCGACGAAGGTGTGCCCGAAGGCCAGGCCCTCGCTGCCTTCGCCGATCGCCCGCAGGATGGTCGGGCCACTCACCACGGCGTCCTGCGCCACCCGCACCAGCAGGGCCTGCCCGGTCCCGCTGTAGGCCAGCGCGCTGACCCGGTCGACCGGGGTGAGCACGCTGCCCAGCCGGGGGTCGTCGGTGCCGATCCGCTCGACGGTCACGCCCTCGGGCAGGTCGGCGTACTCGTGCCGGACCGTGCCGGTGGCGGTCCGGTCGGCACCGACCAGCCCGCGCAGCCGCTTGAGCGGGGTGAAGCGCCACTCCTCCTCCAGGCCGGTGAGGGCCGGGAAGTCGGCGACGTCGTACGAGCGCAGCGCCTGCGACTTGGTGGTCGGCGGCGCGGAAGCCTGGGTAGTCATCTCGTCCTTGGTCTGTTTTGCGACGGCGTTCTGGTGCTCGGGTGGCGGGCCGGCGCGGGCCGGCCCGCCGGGCGGGGTCAGCCGACCGCGCCCTCCATCTGCAGCTCGATCAGGCGGTTGAGCTCCAGGGCGTACTCCATCGGCAGTTCCTTGGCGATCGGCTCGATGAAGCCACGCACGATCATCGCCATCGCCTCGTCCTCGCTCAGGCCCCGGCTCATCAGGTAGAAGAGCTGGTCCTCGCTCACCTTGGAGACGGTGGCCTCGTGCCCCATCGACACGTCGTCCTCACGGATGTCGACGTACGGGTAGGTGTCGGAGCGGGAGATGGTGTCGACCAGCAGGGCGTCGCACTTGACCGTGCTGGCGCTGCTGTGCGAGCCCTCCAGCACCTGCACCAGGCCCCGGTACGAGGTCCGGCCGCCGCCCCGGGCGATCGACTTCGACACGATGGTGCTGCTGGTGTGCGGCGCGGCGTGCACCATCTTGGCGCCGGCGTCCTGGTGCTGGCCCTCGCCGGCCATGGCCACCGAGAGCACCTCGCCCTTGGCGTGCTCGCCGGTCATGTAGACCGCCGGGTACTTCATGGTCACCTTGGAGCCGATGTTGCCGTCGATCCACTCCATGGTCGCGCCCTCGTGGCAGACCGCGCGCTTGGTGACCAGGTTGTAGACGTTGTTCGACCAGTTCTGGATGGTCGTGTAGCGGCACCGGGCGTTCTTCTTGACGATGATCTCCACCACGGCGCTGTGCAACGAGTCCGAGGAGTAGATGGGCGCGGTGCAGCCCTCGACGTAGTGCACGTACGCACCCTCGTCGACGATGATCAGCGTCCGCTCGAACTGGCCCATGTTCTCGGTGTTGATCCGGAAGTACGCCTGCAGCGGGATCTCCACGTGCACGCCCTTCGGCACGTAGATGAACGAGCCACCGGACCACACGGAGGTGTTCAGCGCGGCGAACTTGTTGTCGCCGACCGGGATCACCGTGCCGAAGTACTCCTTGAAGACGTCCTCGTGCTCCTTGAGGGCGGTGTCGGTGTCCAGGAAGAGGACACCCTGCTCCTCCAGGTCCTCACGGATCTTGTGGTAGACCACCTCGGACTCGTACTGGGCCGCGACACCGGCGACCAGCCGCTGCTTCTCCGCCTCCGGGATGCCCAGCTTGTCGTAGGTGTTCTTGATGTCCTCGGGCAGGTCCTCCCAGCTGGCGGCCTGCTTCTCGGTGGAGCGCACGAAGTACTTGATGTTGTCGAAGTCGATCCCGGTGAGGTCGGCGCCCCAGGCCGGCATCGGCTTGCGACCGAACAGCCGCAGGCCCTTCAGCCGCAGGTCGAGCATCCAGGCGGGCTCGTTCTTCTTGGCCGAGATGTCCCGCACCACCGCCTCGCTGAGGCCGCGCTGGGCGGCGGCCCCGGCGACGTCCGGGTCGGCCCAGCCGTACTCGTAGTTGCCCAGGGCGGCGAGCTGCTCCTCCTGGGTCAGGGGCTGGACGATCTGCTCGGTCATCTATCTGTCCTCACAGTGGTGACGGTCTTACCGGACTGGGCAGGCGGCTGAGCCGGGATGTGCGTGGTGCACACCCCGTCGCCGTGCGCGATGGTGGCCAGGCGCTGCACGTGAGTGCCGACCAGGCGGGAGATCACCGTGGTCTCGGCCTCGCACAGCTGGGGGAACTCGGCGGCCACGTGCGCCACCGGGCAGTGGTGCTGGCAGAGCTGGCCGCCGGAAGCGATCGTGGACGCACTGGCAGCGTATCCCTCGGCGGTCAGCGCGGCAGCGAGTGCCTCCGCGCGGGCCATCGGATCGTCGCCGGCGTCGGCCAGAGCCGCCTGGCAGCGGGCCTCCAGGGCAGCCACCTGCTCGGCGGCGAACCGCTCCACCGCCTGCGAGCCACCGGTGCGGGCGATCCAGCGCAGCGCGGCGGTGGCCATGTTGTCGTAGTGGTGTGCGCCACACCGGCTGCGGGCGGCGTCGGTCAGCAGGAACACCTTGGCCGGGCGACCCCGCCCCCGGTGACCGCGTACGGTCTGCTCACGGGCGACCACGTCACCGTCAGCGAGCATCGCGTCGAGGTGCCGGCGGATCGCCGCCGGGCTGAGCCCCAGCGCGTCGCCCAGTTGGGCGGCGGTGACGGCACGCCGCTCCAGCAGCAGCTGGGTGACCCGGTCCCGGGTCGACAGGTCGGCGACATTGCCGGACGCGGCCGGCACCGACCGACCGGCGGCCAGGTCAGCCGCCGGCTGGTGCCCGGAGAGCCCTGCCGCCTTTTTCACAACACCCACGTTACGTAATTCGCCAGGGGCCTGCAAACGCGGGGTCCGGTGATCCGAACCACCGCGCGGGCGGAGTCACCCGATCGGGGTCAACTACGGTGCGTAGGATTCGCTTCGTGAAGCGACCTGTCCGATTCCCGGTCTCCGCCACTCTGCTACGCCGCCTCGCGTACGCCAACATCGTCGCGAACGCGGCGATCGTCGTCACCGGCGGGGCGGTCCGGTTGACCGCCTCCGGGTTGGGCTGCCCGACCTGGCCCCGGTGCACCGACGAGTCGTACACCGCCACCGCCGAGATGGGCGTGCACGGGGTGATCGAGTTCGGCAACCGGCTGCTCACCTTCGTGCTGGTGCTGATCGCGGGTGCCACCCTGCTGGCCGCGCTGGCCCACCGGCCGCGCCGGCGCGGCGTGGTGCCGCTCGCGCTGGCCGTCGTCCTCGGCATCGTGGCGCAGGCCGTGATCGGCGGGATCACCGTACGCACCCAGCTGCACCCCTCGATCGTGGGCATCCACTTCGTGGTCTCGATGCTGCTGCTCCTCGTCGCGTACGCCCTCTGGCGCCGGGTTCGCGAGCCGGACGGCCCCAAGATCGCGCTGGTGCCACCCGCACTGCGGACCCTGACCTGGCTCACCGTGGTGTCCAGCGCGGCGGTGATCGTCGTCGGGGTCGCGGTGACCGGCAGCGGACCGCACGCCGGCGACGCCGACGCGATCCGCAACGGCCTGGACCCCCAGACGATCTCCCAGGTGCACGCCGACCTGGTCTTCCTGCTCGTCGGCCTGACCGTGGGCCTGTGGCTGGCCCTGCGGGCGATCGGCGCGCCGGCCCACGTCGTCCGCGCCGCCCGCACGCTGCTGCTGGTCGAGCTGGCCCAGGGCGTGATCGGCTTCGTGCAGTACTTCACCAACCTGCCCGTACTGCTGGTGGGCGCCCACATGCTCGGCTCCTGCCTGGTCTGGCTCGCCACCCTGTCGGTGCTCTGGTCGACCCGCGAACGCCGCCCGGTCGACGCGACCCCGACCGGGACCGCCACGCCGGCCGAGGAACCCGTCCCGGCCCACGCCTGAAGTCACCCGCCGCACGGGCGGCCGCCCGTCAGGCGCGGGCGAGGTGGGTGAGGACGGCGTCGGCCAGGCGGTCGGGGGCGCCGTCGGCGTACCCGATGAACAGCGAGGGCTCGGTCAGCTCCAGCTCCACCAGTACCGGCGTGCCGTCGGGGCCGGGAATCAGGTCCACCCGGGCGTAGAGCAGCCGACCCGACCCACCGGGCACCGCCGCGAGCGTCTTCTCCGCGACCTCGAGTTCTGCCGATTCGGCCGTCCGAGCGGTGATCTCCTCGGGCTTGTAGAGCCCCTCGACGCCCTCGTCCGGGCCGGTCAGCAGCGGCCCCTTGCGGATGGCGTGGCTGAAGGCCAGGCCCTCCGGACCGGCCAGGAAGAGCAGCGCGGTCTCGCCGGCGGTGTCGACCGCGGTCAGGTACGGCTGGACCATGGTCACCCGGCCGGCGGCACCGAGCCGGTGCACGTGGGCCAGGGCGAGTTCCCGGTGCAGCGGGTCGGCCAGGTCGTAGCGGCCGGTGTCCTGGCTGCCCGCGCTGACGGCGGGCTTGATGACGTACTCGCCCCGGTCGGCGGGCGGCTGCCACGGCTCGCCGGGCACCACCCAGCCGGTGGGCACCGTCGGCACGCCGGCCGCGGAAAGCTCGTCGAGGTAGCGCTTGTCGGTGTTCCAGCGCACCACGTCGGCCGGGTTGACCAGTCGGGGTACCCGGGCGGCCCAGGCGACGAACTCGTCGCGCCGGGACATGTAGTCCCAGGGCGAGCGGAGCACGGCCAGGTCGTACCCGGCCCAGTCGACCGCCGGGTCGTCCCACACGACGGGCTCGACGCGGACGCCGCGGGCGGCGAGCGGGGTCAGCACGAGGCGGTCGTCCGGGTCGAGGTCGGCCAGTTCGGTGCAGGTGACGAGAGCGACCCGGGGTTCCCCCCGGGTCGTCAGGTGGTGGTTGGTCAACTTATCTGTCTCGGTGTCTATCTCAACGGGCCATCGTGCGGCGCGCCATCGAACGCCAGAGGTCGTTGCTCGGGCGCATCTGGTCCATCAGCTCCCGCTCCCAGGCGTTCTCCACGGCGACTCCGGCCTTGGCGCAGGCCTCGCGGGCCACGACCGTGTCCTCCGCGAACTGGTCGCCCCACGCGCCGTCCGAACCCACCAGGACGATGCGTGCGCCGCGCTTGCCGACGTACTCGATGACCGCCTTCGCCCCGCCGTGCCCGGCGGCGAACGATTTGATACCCGCGACGAGCCCGTTGGGGGCCGGTGCGGAGGCGGCCTGATCAGCCGTCAGCGTCGTATCGGAACCATCTGCCATGACGCGAAGCCTAAGCAGACGGGAACCCGGTAGGGCGAGAACCGTGAAGGTTTTGTGATACCGATTACCTGCCGGTTTAAGGAAGAGCAAAGGTTTTTTGCCCGGTTTTATCGGGATCAAGGAGGACGATGTGACGCCGCAGATTGCCCCTAACCGGATCTAGCTGATCGATTGAGACCCGTCCCACCGTGCCGGAAGATGTGGCGACAAAACAGACAACACCGCCTCCGTCACGATCTATCCGGCGAAGATCAGGAAGGAACCCTTCCGGATCAGATCAGGGCGTCCAGCGCGGCGGCGGCGAAGACGATGGTCAGGTACGTGGTCGACCAGTGGAACAGCCGCATCGGCTTGACCGCCTCGCCCCGGCTGGCCCGGCCGGCGAGCTTGTGCGCCTCGACCAGGAAGATCGCGCCCACCACCAGCGTCGGTACGCCGTAGACCGGGCTCAGACCGAGCGCCCAGGGCGCCAGCGAGGTCAGCACCGTCAGCCAGGCGAACAGCACGATCTCGGCGTTGACCCGCCGCACCGAGGCCACCACCGGCAGCATCGGAATGCCGGCCCGGGCGTAGTCGTCCTTGTACTTCATGGCCAGCGGGTAGAAGTGCGGCATCTGCCAGAAGAAGACCACCCCGAACAGCGCCCAGGCCACCGGCGACAGCGAGCCGGTCACCGCCGCCCAGCCGATCAGCACCGGCGCGGCGCCGCAGGCACCGCCCCAGAAGGTGTTCGCCGCCGTGGTGCGCTTGAGCCACAGCGTGTAGACCAGGTCGTAGTAGACGATCGCGGCCAGCGTGAGCCCGGCGGCGAGCAGGTTGGTGAAGGCCGCCATCAGCGCGATCGACACCGCCGCCAGCACCAGCCCGAAGATCAGGGCGTTGCGCGGCGTCACGGTGTGCGCCGGCAGTGGCCGCCGCTTCGTCCGCCGCATGAGCTGGTCGATGTCGCGGTCGATGTAGCAGTTGAGCACGCTGGCCGCGCCGGCGGCGAGCGAGCCGCCGACCAGCACCACCGCGACCAGCCACAGCGACGGCATCCCGCCGTGCGCGAGCATCATCGCCGGCACCGTGGTGACCAGCAGCAGCTCCACGATCCGCGGCTTGGTCAGCGACACGTACGCCGCCACGACCGCCCGCAGGTCACGAGAGCCGGCCGGGGCCTTCTCCGCCGTGCGCACCGGCGTCTGCCCGGCAGGGTCGCTGACGGGGCGCTCGGTGATCATGCTCACGGATTGCCACCTTCCGGCGTCGGCAGGGGAGGTCAGGGCGGCCGAACCCGGCTCGGGTCCACACACCGCCACACACACTACGCGTTGTCGTTTTGGCTGCCCGGGCGACCCGGCAACGGTGCGGGCCGTCACACCAGCGGCTGAACCGGTGGGCCGGCCGGAAACGTACAGACCAGCATGCTGAGATCCTCGGGCGCACGTTTAGGAGCGCTCGATAGGGTCACCAGTGAGGGTTCCGCCCATCTCGCCGAGGAGCACAAACCACCGTGGCTGCCAACCGACCCGAGCACCCCGCTCTTGACTGGTCCGACCTCGACCGCCGTGCCGTGGACACCGTCCGCGTGCTGGCCATGGACGCCGTGGAGAAATCCGGCAACGGCCACCCGGGCACGGCGATGAGCCTCGCCCCCGCGGCGTACCTGTTGTTCAACCGGGTCATGCGGCACAACCCGGCCGATCCGCACTGGCCTGGGCGGGACCGCTTCGTGCTGTCCGCCGGCCACTCCAGCCTGAGCCTCTACATCCAGCTCTTCCTCACCGGCTACCCGCTGAGCCTGGACGACCTGAAGTCGCTGCGCCAGTGGGGCTCGCTCACCCCGGGCCACCCGGAGCACAGGCACACCCCGGGCGTGGAGACCACCACCGGCCCGCTCGGGCAGGGCCTCGGCAACGCCGTCGGCATGGCGATGGCGGCGCGCCGCGAGCGCGGCCTGTTCGACCCGGAGACCGAGCCCGGCGAATCGGTCTTCGACCACGACATCTGGTGCATCGTCTCGGACGGCGACATCGAGGAGGGCATCAGCCACGAGGCCAGCGCCCTGGCCGGCCACCAGCAGCTGGGCAACCTCTGCCTGATCTACGACGACAACGAGATCTCGATCGAGGACGACACCCGCATCGCCAAGAGCGAGGACGTGGCGGCCCGCTACGCGGCGTACGGCTGGCACGTGCAGACCGTCGACTGGCGGCGCGGCGACGCCGACCAGGGCGACTACCACGAGAACGTGGCGGAGCTGTACCAGGCGCTGCTGGCCGCCCGGGCCGAGACGGGCCGGCCGTCGTTCATCGCGCTGCGCACCATCATCGGCTGGCCGGCGCCGAACAAGCAGAACACCGGCAAGATCCACGGCTCGGCCCTGGGCGCCGACGAGGTGGCCGCCACCAAGCAGGTCCTCGGCTTCGACCCGGCCGGATCGTTCGAGATCACCGAGGAGGTGCTCGGCCACACCCGGCAGGCGCTCGGCCGTGGCGAGGCCGCGCAGCAGCAGTGGACGGCCGCCTTCGACGCCTGGGCCGCCGCCAACCCGGAGCGCCGCGCCCTGTACGACCGGCTGGCCGGGCGGACGCTGCCCGAGGGCTGGGCCGACGCGCTGCCCGAGTTCCCCGCCGACGCCAAGGGCGTCGCCACCCGGGCCGCCTCCGGCAAGGTGCTGGCCGCGCTCGCACCGGTGCTGCCGGAGCTGTGGGGCGGCTCGGCGGACCTGGCTGAGAGCAACAACACCACGATGAAGGGCGAGCCGTCCTTCGTCCCCAGCCAGTACGCCACCAAGGAGTTCCCCGGCCACGAGTACGGCCGGACGCTGCACTTCGGCATCCGCGAGCACGCCATGGGCGCGATCCTCAACGGCATCGCCCTGCACGGCGGCACCCGCCCGTACGGCGGCACCTTCCTGGTGTTCAGCGACTACATGCGTCCCTCGGTGCGGCTGGCCGCACTGATGAAGCTGCCGGTGGTCTACGTCTGGACGCACGACTCCATCGGCCTCGGCGAGGACGGCCCGACCCACCAGCCGGTGGAGCACCTGTCCGCGCTGCGGGCCATCCCCGGCCTGGACGTGGTCCGCCCCGCCGACGCCAACGAGACGGCGTGGGCCTGGCGGCAGGCGCTGGAGCACACCGACCGGCCGACCGCGCTGGCGCTGAGCCGGCAGCCGCTGCCGACCCTGGACCGGTCGACGCTGGCCGGGGCCGAGGGCGTCGCCCGGGGCGGCTACGTGCTGGCCGAGGCGTCCAACGGCAAGCCGCAGGTGATCATCATCGGCACCGGCTCGGAGGTGCAGCTCTGCCTGACCGCCCGGGACCGGCTGGAGGCCGACGGCACCCCCACCCGGGTCGTCTCGATGCCCTGCCAGGAGTGGTTCTTCGCGCAGGACGAGGTATACCGGGAGTCGGTGCTGCCGCGCGGGGTAAAGGCCCGGGTGAGCGTGGAGGCGGGCATCGCGATGTCCTGGCACGGGATCGTCGGCGACTGCGGCGAGAGCGTCAGCCTGGAGCACTACGGAGCGAGTGCCCCGCACTCGGTGCTCTTCGAGCAGTTCGGCTTCACCCCCGACCGGATCGTCGCCGCCGCGCACGCGGCGCAGACCCGGGTCGGTGACATCACCGGTTTCACCACCGGCAACTGAGGGGAGCGTGGGTGCACATGACCACCGACAGGCTGGGCGAGCTCAGCGCCGCGGGAGTGGCGGTCTGGCTCGACGACATTTCCCGGGTACGGCTGACTTCTGGCGGGCTTGACCAGCTGCGCCGGGAGAAGCACGTGGTCGGGGTGACCACCAACCCGACCATCTTCGCCAAGGCGTTGAGCGACGCCGACGAGTACGACTGGCAGCTGCGTGACCTGGCCGTCCGGGGCGTGGACATCGAAGAGGCCGTCCGCATGATCACCACGTACGACGTGCGGTGGGCCTGCGACGTGATGCGCCCCTCGTACGACGCCAGCGCGGGCGTGGACGGCCGGGTCTCCATCGAGGTGGACCCGCGGCTGGCCCACGAGTCGGAGCGGACCGTCGCCGAGGCCAAGGCGCTGTGGTGGCTGGTCGACCGACCGAACCTGTTCATCAAGATCCCGGCGACCGAGGCCGGCCTGCCGGCGATCACCGCCACGCTGGCCGAGGGGATCAGCGTCAACGTCACGCTGATCTTCGGGCTGGACCGCTACTCGCAGGTGATGGAGGCGTTCCTCGCCGGTCTGGAGCAGGCCAAGGCCAACGGCCACGACCTGTCGAAGATCGGCTCGGTGGCCTCGTTCTTCGTCTCCCGGGTCGACAGCGAGGTCGACAAGAGGCTGGAGAAGATCGGCTCCGAGCCGGCCAAGGCGCTGCGCGGCAAGGCTGCCGTCGCCAACGCCCGGCTGGCCTACGAGCGCTACGGCGAGGTCTTCTCCACCGACCGCTGGCAGGCCCTGGCCGACGCCGGGGCGCACCCGCAGCGGCCGCTGTGGGCGTCCACCTCGACGAAGAACCCGGACTACCGGGACGTCATCTACGTCGAGGAGCTGATCGCCCCCGGCACGGTCAACACCATGCCGGAATCGGTCATCCACGCCTACGCCGACCACGGCGAGACCCGCCCGGACACCATCACCGACGCGTACGACCACGCCCGGCAGGTCTTCGCCGACCTGCTGTCGGTGGGCGTGGACCTGGCCGACGTGATCGACACGCTGGAGCGGGAGGGCGTGGAGAAGTTCGAGGCGAGCTGGAACGAGCTCGCCGACGGCGTACGCAAGTCGCTGGCCGCGGCCAAGGCCGGAGGCAATGGGTGACGGTACGACCCGGCGTTCCCCACGCCGCCGCCCCGGTGACGGGGTGGCGGCGTGGGTGAGCTGCTGGCCGCACCGGCCGAGGCCGCCGGCGGTCTCGCGGTGTACGGCGCGCTCGCCGTCGACGGCAGCGCGCCAGCGTCCACCCGGCAGGCACTTGTCGACTCCGGCGTACCGGGCCGGCTGGCCGCCAAGGACCCGACGCTGTGGGGCCCGGAGGCGGCGGCCGGCGCCCGCGCCGGGCTCGGCTGGGTGGACACCCACCGCCGCAGTCGCGAGCTGCTCCCCCAGCTCGCCGAGCTGACCACGGAACTGGCCGACCTGGATCACGTGGTGCTCGCCGGCATGGGCGGCTCGTCGCTCGCGCCGGAGGTCATCGCGCGCACCACCGGTCGGCCGCTGACCGTGCTCGACACCACCGATCCGGGGCAGGTCCGCGCCGCCCTCGGCGACCGGCTGGCGCGCACGGTGGTCGTCCTGGCCAGCAAGTCCGGCACGACGGTGGAGACCGACAGCCACCGGCGCGCCTACTGGCAGGCGTTCCTGGACGCCGGGCTGACCGAGGCCGAGGCGGGGCGGCACTTCGTCGTGGTCACCGACCCGGGTTCGCCGCTGGAGGCGGTCGCGGCCGAGTTGGGCGCGATCACCGTGCTGGCCGATCCCGAGGTGGGCGGGCGCTTCTCGGCACTGACCGCGTTCGGGCTGGTCCCGTGCGCACTGGCCGGCGTACCGGTGGCCGACCTGCTCGACCAGGCCGAGGCGTTCGCGGCGTCGCTGGACCGGGTGGACGGCAATCCCGGCCTGGCGCTGGGTGCCGCGCTCGCCGCGGCCGCCACTGCCGGGCGGGACAAGGTCGCGCTGGTGCCCGACGGCACCGGCGTCGAAGGGCTCGGCGACTGGCTGGAGCAGTTGCTCGCCGAGTCCACCGGCAAGGGCGGCCAGGGCATCCTGCCGGTGGTGGTCGAGTCGCCGGACAGCCCCGGGCTGACCGGCACCGATGTGCTCACCGTCAGCTACGGGGGCGCACTCGCCGCCGGTGCCGTGCCCGGCGCCGGCACGGCACCCGACGTCGCGGTCAACGGCCCGCTCGGTGCCCAGTTCCTGGCCTGGGAGTACGCCACCGCGGTCGCCGCCACCGTGCTCGGGGTCGACCCGTTCGACCAGCCGAACGTGACCGAGTCCAAGGAACACACCGCGGCGATCCTGGCCGAGGGTCCGCCGCCGGCACCGGCGCCGTCGTCGGTCGAGGGCGCGATCGAGGTGTACGCACCCCCGGGCGCCCCGGGCGACCTGGCCGGCGCGCTGCGTCACCTGCTGGGCGGGCTCGACGACGGGGGCTTCCTGGCGGTGACGGCGTACCTCGACCGGCACGCCGACGCCGACGCGGCCCGGCTGCGTCCGCTGCTGGCCGAGGTCACCGGCCGGTCGGTCACCTTCGGTTGGGGCCCGCGCTACCTGCACTCCACCGGGCAGTACCACAAGGGCGGTCCACAGGTGGGTAGCTTTCTTCAGGTGACCGGTACGGTCGACGTTGATCTGCCGGTGCCCGGAAAGCCGTACTCATTCGGGGAACTTCAGGCGGCGCAGGCCGCCGGCGACCGTCGAGCCCTGGCCGGTCGCGAACGCCCGCTGCTGCGCCTGCACCTGACCGAGCGGTCGGCGGGCCTGGCCCAGCTGCTCGATGCGGTCGGGTCGCTACGGGCATGACGATGAACGATGTGGACGAGCGGAGCGAGGAGGCGGCGTGAACCCGCTGCGCGACCCGCAGGACCGGCGGTTACCGCGGATCCCGGAGCCGTGTGCTCTGGTGATCTTCGGGGTGACCGGCGACCTGGCCCAGAAGAAGCTGTTGCCCGCGGTGTACGACCTGGCCAACCGGGGGCTGCTGCCGCCCGGTTTCGTGGTGGTCGGGTTCGCCCGGCGGGACTGGGGCGACGGCGACTTCGCGTCGCTGGCCCGTGAGGCGGCCAAGGCACACTCCCGGACCCCGTGGCGGGAGGAGGTCTGGTCGCGGCTGGAGCACAACATCAAGTTCGTCGGCGGCTCGTTCGACGACGACGCCGCCTTCGACAACCTCGCGCACTGTCTGGAGAGCCTGCGCGACAGCCACGGCATCCACGGCAACGCCGCGTTCTACTTCTCCATCCCGCCGGCGGCGTTCCCGGTGGTGCTCAAGCAGCTGGCCCGCACCGGCATGGCCGACAACGAGAAGTGCGGCGGCTGGCGCCGGGTGGTGGTGGAGAAGCCGTTCGGGCACGACCTGCCGTCGGCGAAGTCGCTCAACGACCTGGTCGACGACGTGTTCACCCGGCAGGACGTGTTCCGCATCGACCACTACCTGGGCAAGGAGACCGTCCAGAACATCCTCGCCCTGCGGTTCGCCAACAGCCTCTTCGAGCCGCTGTGGAACTCGCAGTACGTCGACTCGGTGCAGATCACCATGGCCGAGGACGTCGGGATCGGCTCCCGGGCCGGCTTCTACGACTCGGTCGGCACCGCCCGCGACGTGCTGCAGAACCACCTGCTACAGCTGCTCGCCCTGGTCGCGATGGAGGAACCGACCAGCTTCGACGCCGACGAGATCCGGGCCGAGAAGCTCAAGGTGCTCAAGGCCATCACGCTGCCCAAGGACGTCGCGCAGGGCACCGTACGCGGGCAGTACCTGCCCGGCTGGGTCGGTGGCCAGCGGGCCAAGGGCTACCTGGAGGAGGACGGCGTCCCCGCGACCTCGACCACCGAGACGTACGTGGCGGTCCGGCTCGGCATCCAGAACCGCCGGTGGGCCGAGGTGCCGTTCTACATCCGCGCCGGCAAGCGGCTGCCGCGGCGGGTCACCGAGGTCGCGGTGATGTTCAAGCAGGCGCCGCACCTGCCGTTCAGCCCGGCCGACATGGAGATGCTCGGCAACAACCAGCTGGTGATCCGGGTCCAGCCGGACGAGGGTGTGGTGCTCAAGTTCGGCTCCAAGGTGCCGGGCACCACGATGGAGGTCCGCGACATCGCGATGGACTTCCAGTACGGCGAGGCGTTCACCGAATCCAGCCCGGAGGCGTACGAGCGACTGGTGCTGGACGTACTGATCGGCGACCGGACGCTGTTCCCCGACGCCGCCGAGGTCGAGCAGAGCTGGGCCGTGGTGGACCCGCTGGAACACGCCTGGGAGGGCACGAAGCCCGACTCCTACCGGTCCGGCGAGTGGGGTCCCCGGGCCGCCGACGAGATGCTGGCCCGCGAAGGCCGGGCCTGGCGGCGGGCGTGACTGAGCACCGCGAGCAAACCAGGAGGCTCCGTTGATCGGATTGTGGGACACCACCGGCAGCGAGGTGGTCAAGGCACTCGCCGCCGAGCGGCGCAGCGCCGGCGGAGTGGCCAGCGGCATGGCGCTGACGCTGATCGTGGTGGTGGACGAGAAGCGGGTCCGTGAGGCGGAGGCGGCGGCGACGATCGCCGCCGCCGCGCATCCGTGCCGGCTGCTGGTGGTCGTCCGCTCCGACGTCGACCGGGACCGCAACCGGCTCGACGCGGAGATCGTGGTCGGCGGGCGGCTGGGCCCCTGCGAGGCCGTGGTGACGCGGATGTACGGGCGGCTGGCGCTGCACGCCGAGTCGGTGGTGATGCCGCTGCTGGTGCCGGACGTGCCGGTGGTGACCTGGTGGCACGGCGAGCCGCCGGCGGAGATCGCCACCGACTTCCTCGGCGTGGTCGCCGACCGGCGGATCACCGACGCCGCCCAGGCCGCCGACCCGATCGCGGCGCTGGAGCAGCGCGCCCGGGACTACGCCCCCGGCGACACCGACCTCGCCTGGACCCGGATCACCCCGTGGCGCACCCTGGTCGCCGGCGCGTTCGACACCACCGATGCGCAGCTCACCGAGGCCACGGTGGTCGCGCCGCCGACCGACCCGACCGCCGCGCTGATGTGCGGCTGGCTGCGCAGCCGGCTCGGCATCGACCCACGCTGGGAACACACCCGGGAGTTCCCCCGCATGCGTGAGGTGCAGCTGCGCTGCGCCAACGGTGACGAGCTGACGCTGACCCGCGACGACAGCATGGCCACCTTCCGGCGGACCGGCCAGGAGGACCGCGTGCTGCCGCTGGTGCGCCGACCGCTCGGCGACGAGTTGGCCGAGGAGCTGCGCCGGCTCGGCTCCGACCAGGTCTACGCGGAGGCGCTTGGCGCCACCGCCGGGCTGACCGGCCTGGACCTGCGTCCCGGCCAGCGGGTGCACGTCTGGAAGGATCCGGCCACCGCCCAGCGGGCCGAGGCGGGGGTCACCGCACACTCCACGACGAGCACCGGATCCTGACCGACCCCCCAACGGGAGATGACACGACACGACCGCCGTGCGGTCGCGGAAGGACAGCATGAGTGAGGCGAGTGTCGCCGTCCACGCCGACGCCGACCTGCTGGCGCAGGCCGTCGCGGCCCGGTTGGTGGTGCGGCTGCTCGACGCGCAGGCCGCGCGTGGCCAGGCGTCGGTGGTGCTCACCGGCGGGCGGATCGCCGCGGCGGTCTACCGGGCGGTGACCGCGTTGCCGGCCCGGGACGCGGTCGACTGGTCCCGGGTGGACTTCTGGTGGGGTGACGAACGGTTCCTGCCCGCCGGTGACCCCGAGCGCAACGAGACCCAGGCCCGGGCGGCGCTGCTCGACGCGCTGCCGGTGGACCCGGCCCGGGTCCACGCGATGCCGGCCTCCGACGCCGGTGCCGACCCGGAGGAGGCCGCCGCCCGGTACGCGGCCGAACTCGCCCGGGCGGCCCGGCCGGGCACCGCCGTGCTGCCCCACTTCGACGTGCTGATGCTCGGCGTCGGCGAGGACGGGCACGTCGCCTCGGTGTTCCCGGAGCACCCGGTGCACTACGAGAGCCGACCGGTCAGCGCGGTGCGGGGCAGCCCGAAGCCGCCGCCGGTGCGGATCACCCTCACCCTGCCGGCGATCAACACCGCCGAGGAGGTGTGGCTGGTGGCCAGCGGCGCGGACAAGGCCCACGCGGTCGGCATGGCGCTGGCCGGCGCCGGGCCGGTCCAGGTGCCGGCGGCCGGCGTGCAGGGCACCGGCCGCACCCTCTGGTTGCTGGACCGCGCCGCCGCGGCCTCCGTACCCACCCGCCTCCGCAGCCTACGGTGAAAGGAAGGGCCCCTTATTAACGCCTGGTGAGGTGAAGGGGCCCCCTCTTAACACCGCGCCGGGCGAGCGGGCTCGGCGCGTGCCGGACGGCGGCGGGACGGTCGAGGGGACGGGTGCGGGCTCAGCGGGTGCCGCGACGGTGCCGCAGCGCGGCCAGGGCCTCGGCGAGGATGGCCTCACCCTCGGCTTCGGTGCGCCGCTCCTTCACGTACGCCAGGTGGGTCTTGTACGGCTCGGCCCGGGCCCGGCCCGGGGGATCCTGTGCGTCCTGGCCGGCCGGCAGCCCGCAGCGGGGACAGTCCCACACGGTCGGGGCCTGTACGTCGGCGACGATGCGGATGTCGGTGCGGTGCCCGTTGCGGCACCAGTAGCTGACCGACTGGCACGGGACCGGCTGGTGACGTTCGGGGTGGCGCGGGGGCGCGGACCCGACCCGGGCGCCCCGGATGACGTGGCCGTTCGACACGGCGCTCGCTCCTGTCGTCGGAGGGGACCGCCGTCGAGGGGTGGACGGCGGGCGACGCGGTGCAGCGGGTGAAACGGACTGCGCGCGGCCCGTCGAGTGACGGACCGCGCGCAGATTGTACGACTAGATGGGCCTGCTCAGACGCCCACCTCAAGCCGGATCCAGAGCCCGAGCCCGACAATGCAGGCGAACCAGACGATGCCCACCAGAACGGTGTAGCGGTCGAGGTTCTTCTCGGCCACCGACGAGCCGGCAAGGCTGGAGCTGACGCCACCGCCGAACATGCTGGACAACCCACCGCCCTTGCCGCGGTGCAGCAGAATGAACATGGTGAGCAGAACGCTCGTAATGACCAGCAACACGATCAACGTGTAGGCGAACCAGATCGGCATGGCGGGGGTCAGTCCTCTCGTTACGATCCTCGCCCGGGCAGTGCGGGCACGGCGGCACCGACCGGCGGACGGGCGGAGTCAAGGATAGCGAGCGATCAGCCGGCGATGTGCTCCGGGAACCGGCAGATCTTCGCGAACTCCTCGGCGTCCAGGCTGGCACCGCCCACCAGGGCCCCGTCCACGTCCGGCTGCGACATGATCGCAGCGACGTTCGACGACTTCACCGACCCGCCGTAGAGGATCCGGACCTGGTCGGCGGTGCTCTGGTCGAAGGTCTCGGCGAGCCGCTCCCGCACCGCGCCGCACACCTCCTGGGCGTCGTCCGGGGTGGCCGTCTTGCCGGTGCCGATCGCCCAGACCGGCTCGTACGCGACGACGACCTTCGTCACCTGCTCGGCGGTCAGCCCCTTCAGGGCCCCGTCGAGTTGTTCGCTGCAGTGCGCCACGTGGGTGCCCTGCTCCCGGACGTCCAGCCCCTCCCCCACGCAGAGGATCGGGGTGAGCCCGTGGGTCAGCGCCGCCTGCACCTTGGCGCCCACCAGCGCGTCGTCCTCGCGGTGGTAGACCCGCCGCTCGGAGTGCCCGACCACCACGTACGTGCAGCCCAGCTTGGCCAGCATCGACCCGGCGATCTCGCCGGTGTACGCGCCCGAGGCGTGCGGGGAGACGTCCTGCGCGCCGTAGCCGATGAGCAGCTTGTCCCCCTCCACCACGGTCTGCACCGTGCGCAGGTCGGTGAACGGCGGCAGGACCACCGTCTCCACGTCGGTCAGCTGCTTCTCGTTGAGGCTGGCGGCCAGCTTCTGCACCAGCAGGTTCGCCTCGAGGTGGTTCAGGTTCATCTTCCAGTTGCCGGCCATCAGGGGCCGGCGGGAAGTGCTCGCCATCAGTTCTCCAGGGCCGCGATGCCGGGGAGGGTCTTGCCCTCCAGGTACTCCAGGGAGGCGCCGCCGCCGGTCGAGATGTGCCCGAAGGACTTCTCGTCCAGCCCCAGCTGCCGCACCGCTGCGGCCGAGTCACCGCCACCGACGACGCTGAACGCGTCGGCCTCGGCGATCGCCTCGGCGACGCCTCGCGTGCCGTTGGCGAACGCCGGCATCTCGAACACGCCCATCGGGCCGTTCCAGAAGATCGTCCGGGCGTTGGTCGGGCCGCCGGCCGTCGACCCCTTGAGCGCGGCGGCGAACCCGGCCACGGTCTCCGGCCCGATGTCGAGCCCGACCCGCTTGCTGGGGATGCCGTCGGCCGGCACCACATGGTGCTCGGCGTCCGGGGCGAAGGCGACCGCGGCCACCACGTCGACCGGGAGCATGATCTTGCCCTCGGAGCGCTCCAGCAGGTTGCGGCAGGTCTCGACCATGTCCTCCTCCAGCAGCGAGGAGCCCACCTCGTGACCCTGCGCCTTGAGGAAGGTGAAACACATGCCGCCGCCGATGAGCAGCCGGTCGACGGTCGGCAGCAGCGCCTCGATCACGGCGAGCTTGTCGGAGACCTTCGAACCGCCGAGGACCACCACGTACGGCCGCTCGGGGTTGGCGGTGAGGGTGGAGAGGACCTCCACCTCGCGCAGCACCAGCCGGCCGGCGACGTGCGGCAGCCGGGCCGGCACGTCGAAGACGCTGGCGTGCTTGCGGTGCACGGCGCCGAACGCGTCGTCCACGTACGCGTCGGCCAGCGCGGCCAACTCGTCGGCGAAGGCGCCCCGCTCGGCCTCGTCCTTGCTGGTCTCTCCCTTGTTGAAGCGGAGGTTCTCCAGCAGCGCGACCTCGCCGTCGGCGAGCCCGGCCACGGTGGACCGGGCGGAGTCGCCGACGGTGTCGGTGGCGAAGTGCACCGGAGCCCCGAGCAGTTCGCCGAGCCGCCCGGCGACCGGACTGAGGCTGAACTGCGGATCCGGCGAGCCCTTCGGCCGGCCCAGGTGCGAGCAGACGACCACCCTGGCACCGGCGGAGACCAGCGCGCCCAGCGTCGGCAGCACGGCGCGGATCCGGCCGTCGTCGGTGATCTCGCCGGTCTGCTTGTCGAGCGGGACGTTCAGGTCGGCGCGCACCAGCACGCGCCGACCCGACACCCCCTCGGCGAGCAGGTCGTCGAGGGTACGGATGCTCACAGCGAGCTACCCACCAGCTTCACGAGGTCCACCAGGCGGTTCGAGTAACCCCACTCGTTGTCGTACCAACCGACCACCTTGACCTGGTTGCCGATGACCTTGGTCAGCGGCGCGTCGAAGATGCACGACGCCGGGTCGGTGACGATGTCGGCGGAGACGATCGGGTCCTCGTTGTAGACCAGGATGCCCTTGAGCGGGCCCTCGGCGGCGGCCTTCAGCGCGGCGTTGACCTCGTCCACCGTGGTCTCCCGGCCGACCGTGACGGTCAGGTCGGTGGTGGAGCCGGTGGGGATCGGCACCCGCAGCGCGTAACCGTCGAGCTTGCCCTTGAGGTCCGGCAGCACCAGGCCGATGGCCTTCGCGGCACCGGTCGAGGTCGGCACGATGTTCAGCGCGGCGGCCCGGGCCCGGCGCAGGTCCGAGTGCGGCGCGTCCTGCAGGTTCTGGTCCTGGGTGTACGCGTGGATGGTGGTCATCAGACCCTGCTTGATGCCGAACGTGTCGTGCAGCACCTTGGCCATCGGCGCCAGGCAGTTCGTGGTGCAGGAGGCGTTCGAAATGATGGTGTGCTTGGCCGGGTCGTACTGGTCCTGGTTGACGCCCATGACGACCGTGACGTCCTCGTTCTTCGCCGGGGCGGAGATGATGACCTTCTTGGCCCCGCCGTCGACGTGCGCCTTGGCCTTGGTGGCGTCGGTGAAGAAGCCGGTCGACTCGATGACGACGTCGACGTTCAGGTCGCCCCACGGCAGGTTGGCCGGGTCCTTCTCGGCGTACGCCTTGATGGTCTTGCCACCGACGGTGATCTCGTCTGCGGTGGCCTTGACCTCGTGCGGCAGACGACCCAGGATGCTGTCGTACTTGAGCAGGTGGGCGAGCGTGGCGTTGTCGGTGAGGTCGTTGACTGCCACGACCTCGACGTCAGCGCCCGACGCCAGCACTGCCCGGAAGAAGTTGCGGCCGATCCGGCCGAAGCCGTTGATGCCAACCCGGATGGTCACAGGTCCCATCTCCTCGCGTTTTGGTCCGCCGGCGTGGAGACCCTCGGCCGGCGAAGTGGTGTGCGCCGACCGCTGGAGCCGGCCGTTGACGGTTCATCTCGGCCACCCCGCCGCGGTCCGAGGGACCTGACCGCCCGAGGCGGTGGGTACGGCGGGGGGCGCCGGTGCCGGCCCCCTTGCCGTACGCAGCGACCATATCCGAGCGCGCCGACCCGTGCCGCGCCGGGTGGTAGCCATCCGGTGCCGTCGGCCGTCGCGCCGTCCCGGCGGCGCGCAGCGGCAAGACGCGCCCGCCGGCCCGCCCCGAGACGACCCACCGTCCTATCAGACCACGAGCATGTCGGGCGTGACGGCCGCTTCGGTATCCGGGATGCCCAGGTCCCGCGCCCGTTTGTCGGCCAGCGCCAGCAACCGGCGGATCCGGCCCGCGATGGCGTCCTTGGTCAACGGCGGATCGGCCAGCGCACCCAGTTCCTCCAGGGACGCCTGCCGGTGCTCCAGCCGCAGCTGACCGGCCGAGGTGAGGTGCTGCGGCGCGTCGTCGGCGAGAATCTCCAGGGCCCGGGTCACCCGGGCCGCGGCGGCCACCGCCGCCCGCGCCGAACGCCGCAGGTTGGCGTCGTCGAAGTTCGCCAGCCGATTGGCCGTCGCCCGCACCTCGCGGCGGACCCGGCGCTCCTCCCAGGCCAGCACACTGGCGTGGGCACCGATCCGGGTGAGCAGCGCGGCGATCGCGTCGCCGTCCTTGACCACCACCCGGTCGACGCCCCGCACCTCCCGGTTCTTCGCGGTGATACCGATCCGGCGGGCCGCGCCGACCAGCGCCAGTGCCGACTCCGGACCGGGGCAGGTGATCTCCAGAGCGCTGGAGCGGCCCGGCTCGGTCAGCGAGCCGTGCGCCATGAACGCGCCCCGCCACGCCGACACCGCGCAGCAGACGTTGGCGGCGACCACGTGTGGCGGCAGCCCCCGCACCGGCCGGCCCCGCACGTCCAGCAGGCCGGTCTGCCGGGCCAGCGCCTCGCCGTCCTTGACCACCCGGACGATGAAGTGGCTGCCCTTGCGCAGCCCGCCGGAGGCGAGCACGTGGATCTCACTCGGATAGCCGTAGACCTCGGCGATCTCCCGCCGCAGCCGGCGGGCCACCGCGCCGGTGTCGAGTTCCGCCTCCACCACCACCCGGCCGGAGACGATGTGCAGCCCACCGGCGAACCGCAGCAGCGCCGCCATCTCCGCCCGCCGGCAGCAGGGCTTGGGCACGTCGACCCGACTCAGCTCGTCCTTGACCGCAGCCGTCATCGCCATTGTGCGTCCCCTCACGGACCGGTTCCGGCGTGTCGCCGGAGATTACGTACGTGTCTAACGATCGGCGCCCAGGACGGGCACCAGGGCGGCGCCCAGGGCAGCCGGATCATGACGGGGAGTACCGTCGTCGACCGCGACGGGGGCGAGGACCAGTCGGGCTCCCAGCGATTCTGCCGCACCGTCGACCGGTTCGGGGTCACCGACCGCCTTGGAGTCGGCGAGCACGAAGTCGACCGCCAACTCCGGCAGATACCACCGCAGCGCCGCTAGATGGTCGGCGACCGACAGGCCGAGGGTCTCCTTCTCGGCGGCGAGGTTGAGGGTGACCAGCCGCCGGGCCGGGCTGGCCAGGATCGCCGCGGCCAACTGGGGCACCAGCAGGTGCGGCAGCACGCTGGTGTACCAGCTGCCCGGACCGAAGATCAACCAGTCGGCGACGCCGATCGCGGCGACCGCCTCCGGGCACGCCACCGGCGCCTGCGGGGTGAGTCGCAGCGACTCGACCCGCCCGGTGGTGACCGCGACCTGGTGCTGACCCCGTACGGTGCACACCTCGTCGGGCCGGCCCGGGTCGGCCCCGCGTACCTGAGCCTCGATGTCGACCGGCTGGCAGGACATCGGCAGCACCCGACCGACCGCGCCGAGCATCGCCCCGGCGTGTTCCAGGGCGACCACCGGATCGCCCAGCGACTCCATCAGCCCGCAGAGCACCAGGTTGCCCACCGCGTGCCCGGCCAGCCCGTCGCCCCGGCCGCCGTCGCCGGCCACCTCGGCGAAGCGGTGCTGGAACAGCCCGGCGCTGCGCCGGGTGGCGGGATGGTCGCCGGCCAGCGCGACCAGCGCCTGCCGCAGGTCACCCGGGGGCAGACCGCCCCGCTCGGCGCGCAGCCGCCCGCTGGAGCCGCCGTCGTCGCCCACGGTCACCACCGCCGTGATGTCCAGGTCCAGCTCCGGAGCGCAGCGGCGCAGCGCCCGCAGCGAGACGGACAGGCCGTGCCCGCCGCCGAAGGCCACCACCCGGACCGTCATTCCCGCCCCAGGTCCCGGTGCTGGGCGTTGGCGGCCAGCCCGAGGCGGCGCAGCCGGGCGGCCAACTCCTCGGCGATCGCCACGCTGCGGTGCTTGCCGCCGGTGCAGCCGACCGCCACGGTCAGGTACCGCTTGCCCTCCCGCTCGAAGCCGGCGGTGGTGGCGTTGACCAGGTCCGCGTACCCGGTGACGAAGGCGTCCGCGCCCTCCTGCCCCAGCACGTACGCGCTGACCGCCTCCTCCCGGCCGGTGTGCTCGCGCAGCTCCGGCACCCAGTACGGGTTGGGCAGGAACCGGGCGTCCAGCACGAAATCGGCGTCCGGCGGCAGGCCGTACTTGAAGCCGAAGGAGATCACGGTCAGCCGCAGCCGGCGGGCGTCCTCCCCGCCGAACAGCTCCTCGATGCGCCGGCGCAGCTGGTTGACGTTGAGGTGGCTGGTGTCGATGATCACGTCGGCCTGGTCGCGGGCCTCCTCCAGCAGGCCACGCTCGACCGCGATACCGTCGGCGAGCCGGCCGTCGCCCTGCAACGGGTGCGACCGCCGGACACTCTCGAACCGGCGGATCAGCACCTCGTCGTCGGCGTCGACGAAGATCACCCGGGGCGCGTAGCCGCGCTCCTTCAGCTCCCGGATCGCCTCGGCCAGGTCGGTGGAGAAGGCCCGGGACCGCACGTCCAGCACCATCGCCGTACGCCGGGCCGCCCCACCGGCCTTCACGGCCAGCTCGGCCATGTCCAGCAGCAGCGCCTGCGGCAGGTTGTCCACGACGTAGAACCCGACGTTCTCCAGGGCCCGGGCCACGGTGCTGCGCCCGCCGCCCGACAGGCCGGTGACCACGACCAGTGTGGTGTCCGTCTCGCCCGCCGCCGTCCCGGACTGCTCCGCCGGAACGCCGGCGCGATGACCGGTCGTGTGCGCCTCGCCCACCCATCAACCCCCAAGCCGTGGCGCCACGGTCGGTGCTGACCGGGCGCGGTCAATCTGCGACTCTAGCTCGCCGGCCCCGGGTGAGGTGCGATACGCCGCCGGGCCTGTCGGCTGACTGACGGCGGGCGACGGGTTGCGCCGTTATCCTCCGGCAATGGGCAGGCACGGGGCGCGGCTGCGCTGGGTGGTGGCCCTCGTGTCGGTGACGGTCGCCGTGCTGGCCACGGTGGACCGGTTCGTCGAGCGCGAGCGCGAGTGGGCACACGGCGGTGAGCAGGTCGCGGTGACCGTCGAGGCCCGTCTACCCGAGCCCGAGCGGGTATCCGGCGCGGCTGCCACGCTCGGCTGGCCCGACGCGCAGAACCAGGTCCGCGGCGATCCCGAGAACCAGTCGGTCGTGCTGCGGCTGCGCTGGTCCGGGCCGAGTCGGGCGGGTAGGTACCAGGTGATCCTGCTGGACACCCGGGAGACTCCCGCTCGGGTGGTCCGCCCGTACGGCGGCTGGGATGCCGCCGGTCACATCGGCCGCAGTTGGGCCGACGCGTACGAGGCGCTGTCCGAACGCTACGGGTGGCTCGCCGGCACCGCCGCCGACACCGCCGACCCGGCGGATCTCGGTGGGGTACCCACCCGGGCCGTCGGTGACGGCAGCCTGGTCGCGGTGTTCCGGCTGGGACAAGATGCGCTGCCGCTGACCGACCCGTCGCGCCTGGTGGTGGCGTTCTGCTACGTCGACGTCGACGGTGAGGTGCGCTGGGCCAAGCGGGTGCCGGTCCCGGCGGCACCCTGAAGGTCAGCCCGCGAGCCGTGCCGAGGGCGCGGCACCCCACACGGCACGAGCAAGCGCTCGTAGAATCCTCGGATGGCCTCCCCCGCCGACCTCATTGCCGCCGCCCACCCAGCCGCTGACGGTTTCGCCACCATCGACGCGGGCGACGACGACTCGGCGGCGCTGCGGACACTGCGACGGGTCTTCGGGTACGACTCCTTCCGCGGCTTCCAGCGGGAGGTCATCGACCACGTGGTGGCCGGCGGCGACGCGCTGGTGCTGATGCCGACCGGCGGCGGCAAGTCGCTGTGCTACCAGATCCCGGCGCTGGTCCGGGACGGCGTCGCCGTGGTGGTCTCGCCACTGATCGCGCTGATGCAGGACCAGGTCGACGCGTTGACCGCGGTCGGGGTCCGGGCCGGCTTCCTCAACTCGACGCTGGATCTGGACACCCGCCGGCTGGTCGAGGCGGAGTTCGTGGCCGGGGAGATCGACCTGCTCTACCTGGCGCCCGAGGCGCTGGCCAGCCGGGCCACGCTGAACCTGCTCGACCGGGGCCGGATCAGCCTGTTCGCGATCGACGAGGCGCACTGCGTGTCGCAGTGGGGTCACGACTTCCGGCCGGACTACCTGAACCTGTCGATGCTGCACGAGCGCTGGCCGGGCGTACCCCGGATCGCCCTGACCGCCACCGCGACCAGCGCCACCCGGGCCGAGATCGCCACCCGCCTCAAGCTGGCCGAGGCGCGGCACTTCGTGGCCAGTTTCGACCGGCCCAACATCCAGTACCGCATCGCGCCCAAGCGGGAGGCGCGCAAGCAGCTGCTCGCCCTGCTGCGCGACGAGCACCCCGGCGACGCCGGCATCGTCTACTGCCTGTCCCGCGCCTCGGTGGAGAAGACGGCGGAGTTCCTGCTCGCCAACGGCGTCGACGCGCTGCCGTACCACGCCGGCCTGGACGCGGGGACCCGCGCCGCCAACCAGCAGCGCTTCCTGCGCGCCGACGGCGTGGTGATGGTGGCGACCATCGCCTTCGGCATGGGCATCGACAAGCCGGACGTCCGGTTCGTCGCCCACCTCGACCTGCCGAAGTCGGTCGAAGGCTACTACCAGGAGACCGGCCGCGCCGGCCGCGACGGGCTGCCGTCCACCGCCTGGCTGGCGTACGGGCTGCAGGACGTGGTGCAGCAGCGCAAGATGATCGACACGTCGGAGGGCGACCTGGCCCATCGGCGTAACCTCGCCGCCCACCTCGACGCGATGCTGGCGCTCTGCGAAACGGTCCGCTGCCGCCGGGTGCAGCTGCTCGACTACTTCGGGCAGAGCATCGATGCCACCTGCGGCAACTGTGACACCTGCCTGGAGCCACCCGAGTCCTGGGACGGCACCATCGCCGCGCAGAAGCTGCTCTCCACGGTCTTCCGGCTGGATCGGGAGCGCAACCAGCGGTTCGGCGCCGGGCACTGCGTCGACATCCTGCTCGGCCGCAGCACCGACAAGATCGTCCAGCACCGCCACGACGCGCTGACCGTCTTCGGCATCGGCGACGAGCTGAGCGAGGCGGAGTGGCGCGGCGTGGTGCGGCAGCTGCTGGCCGAGGGACTGCTGGCCGTCGAGGGCGACTACGGCACCCTGGCACTCACCGAGGCCAGCGCCGAGGTGCTCGGCCGGCGGCGCACGGTGATGCTGCGCCGCGAGCCGGCACGTCCGGCGCGATCGGCCCGGGCGGCCAAGCCCCGGGGCGCGGCCACGATGGTCGCCGAGCTGCCGGCGGAGGCGGCCGGCACCTTCGAGCGGCTCCGCGCCTGGCGGGCGGCGACCGCGAAGGAGCAGGGTGTCCCCGCGTACGTCGTCTTCCACGACGCGACGCTGCGCCAGATCGCCGCCGACACCCCGTCCTCGCTGGCCGAGCTGTCGCAGGTCAGCGGCGTCGGGGAGAACAAACTGGCGAAGTACGGCGAACAGATCCTCGCGGTGCTCGCCGGCTCGGACTGACCCGCTGCCGCCGTCGGCTCGACAGGGCCGGCGACCAACACCAGCCCCCGGCAACCGGCCGTCGCGCCGGAGCTGGGGAGCGGTGGTCAGTCGGTGGACACCTGCTTGCCGTCGGCGTCGAGCGCGGTGAGGATCGCCTCGGCGGTACGTCGGCCCACGCCGGGGACCTCGGTGATCTCCTCCACGGTGGCCGACGATAGGCGCTTGAGCGAGCCGAAGTGGCGCAGCAACGCCTTGCGGCGTACCTCGCCGAGGCCGGGGACGTTGTCGAGCGCGGAGGTGGTCATCCGCTTGGAGCGGCGCTGCCGGTGGAAGGTGATGGCGAAGCGGTGCGCCTCGTCGCGTACCCGTTGCAGCAGGTAGAGCCCTTCGGACGCGCGCGGGAGGATGATCGGGAACTCGTCGTCGGGCAGCCAGACCTCCTCCAGCCGCTTGGCCAGGCCGCAGAGCGCCACGTCATCGATGCCCAGCTCGGCGAGGGCCTGGGCGGCGGCGGCCACCTGCGGTGCACCGCCGTCGACCACCACCAACTGCGGCGGGTACACGAACTTGCGCGGCCGGCCGGTGGTCGGGTCGACCAACACCCCTATCCTCGGCTCGTCGCCGCCAGCACCATCGCCCTCAACGCCATCGCCCTCGACCCCGGCGGCCCCGACACCGTTGACGCCGGGCCCGACACCGTCGCTCGTGGCAGCGGCGGCGGGATCCGTCGGGGCGGCGAGGTCGACGGCGGACTCGATGCCGGCCTCGCCGGTCTCGCCGCGGGCGTCGAGGTAGCGGGCGAAGCGCCGGCGCAGCACCTCGGACATCGCGGACAGGTCGTCGGTGGCGCCCCGGATGATGAACCGGCGGTACTCGCTCTTGCGGGGCAGCCCGTCCTCGAAGACGACCATGCTGGCCACCACGTCGGTGCCCTGGATCTGTGAGATGTCGAAGCACTCGATGCGCAGCGGCGCGGTCCGCATGTCGAGCGCCTCGCTGATCTCGTCGAGGGCCTTGCTGCGGGTGGTCAGGTCGCCGGCCCGCTTGAGCTTGTGCCGGGCCAGGGCGTCGGTGGCGTTGCGGCCCACCGTCTCCAGCAGGGCGCGCTTGTCGCCGCGCTGCGGCACCCGCAGCGCCACCCGACTGCCCCGGTGGGTGGTCAGCCAGTCGGCCAGGGCGTCCGCGTCCGCGGGCAGCTCGGGCACCAGCAGCTCGCGCGGCACGTCGGCCTCGCCGTGCTCGCCGCCGTAGACCTGCGTGCAGAAGTGGTGCACGAGGTCGCCCGTGGTGAGGTCCTCAGTCTTCTCCACCACCCAGCCGCGCTGGCCGCGCACCCGCCCGCCCCGGACGTGGAAGACCTGGACGGCGGCTTCGAGCGGGTCGTCGGCGAAGGCGACCACGTCGGCGTCGGTGCCGTCGCCGAGCACCACGGTCTGCTTCTCCATCGCCCGGCGCAGCGCGGCGATGTCGTCGCGCAGCCGGGCCGCCCGCTCGAACTCCAGCTCGGCGCTGGCCTCGGTCATCTCGCGTTCGAGTTTGCGCACCATGGTGTCGGTGCGCCCGGCCATGAAGTCGCAGAAATCATCGACGATCTCCCGGTGCCGCTCGGCCGACACGCTGCCGACGCACGGCGCCGAGCACTTGCCGATGTAGCCGAGCAGGCACGGCCGGCCGACCTGGCCGGCCCGCTTGAACACCCCGGCCGAGCAGGTCCGGGCGGGGAAGACGCGCAGCAGCAGGTCAAGCGTCTCGCGGATCGCCCAGGCGTGCGAGTACGGCCCGAAGTAGCGCACCCCCTTGCGCTTGGCGCCGCGCATCACCTGCAACCGCGGGTATTCCTCGTCGAGGGTCACCGCCAGGTAGGGGTACGACTTGTCGTCGCGGTAACGGACGTTGAACCTCGGGTCGTACTGCTTGATCCAGGTGTATTCGAGCTGGAGCGCCTCGACCTCGGTGCCGACGGTGACCCAGTCGACGGCCTCGGCCGTGGTGACCATCTGCTGGGTGCGCTGGTGCAGCCCCCAGACGTCGGCGAAGTAGGAGTTGAGCCGGCTGCGCAGGTTCTTCGCCTTGCCGACGTAGATCACCCGGCCGGTGCCGTCGCGGAAACGGTAGACCCCCGGCGCCTCGGGGATCGTGCCCGGCGCGGGACGGTAGGTCGACGGATCAGCCACACTCCGAGACTAGTCCGCACCCCCGACAGCCCAGATCATCCCCGGGTGGCCGATCCGGTGACCGCCGCACCGAACCGACCGGCGCGTCCTGATTGACGCCTTCCAATATCGCGCGGCGGAGCCTACCATCCAGTAACCGAATGTTCTTCATGTAATGATCCCGCCCGATGGCCCCCCGTCCACAGAGGATCGCCATGACTACGCACACCGCCACCCGCCGGCTGCTCGCCGGCGCGACCACCGCCATCGCCGTCGCTGCGTCCCTCGTCGCCGTCCCGACCACCGCCACCGCCGCGGCCACCACCGGGTCCGCCGTCGCGTCCAGCGCCCTCGCCACGAACGTCGCCAGCGCCTTCGCCGCCAACGACTACTGCCTCGGTGAGTGCTCGGAGATCCTGCCGCCCGGCCAGAACGGCAACGCCACCCTGGTCGAGATCCTGGGCAACCAGGCCTTCGGCACCCTGCCCCGGCACTCCGCCGACCAGCTCGACAAGTACGCAGACCTCGTCTACGGCTACGCCGGCCTCCGGGCGGACCAGATCAGCACCTTCTTCCACGACGCCACCTTCGGCGTGCCGCCCAGCCAGGTCGAACGTGACTACTCCCCGCGCTCCGACGTGCGCATCGTGCGGGACAAGGCGACCGGCGTCCCGCACATCACCGGCACCACCCGGGGCGGCACCATGTACGGCACCGGGTACGCCGGAGCCGAGGACCGGCTCTTCACCATGGACCTGCTGCGGCACGTCGGCCGGGGCACCCTGACCCCGTTCGCCGGTGGCGCCCCGGGCAACCGGGCCCTGGAACAGAGCGTCTGGCGCACCTCCCCGTACACCGAGGCGGACCTCCAGGCCCAGGTCACGGCGCTGCGGCAGAAGGGCGGTACGCGCGGGGAGCAGCTCTACGCCGACGTGCAGGAGTACGTCGCGGGCGTCAACGCGTACATCCGGGCCTGTATGGCGGGGCGCAACTGCCCCGGAGAGTACGTGCTGACCGGGCACCTCGACGCGATCACCAACGCGGGCGGGCCGAAGCCGTTCGCCACGACCGACCTGATCGCGATCGCCGGGGTGGTCGGCGGCCTGTTCGGCGGCGGGGGCGGCACCGAGATGCAGTCCGCGCTGGTCCGGATCGCCGCCCGGGCCAAGTTCGGCCCGGTCGAGGGTGACCGGGTGTGGAACGCGTTCCGGGGGCAGAACGACCCGGAGACCGTGCTGACCCTGCACGACGGGCAGAGCTTCCCGTACGGCGACGCCAGCCCGGACGCCCCCAGCGTGGCGCTGCCGGATGCCGGCTCCGCCCGGGTCGAGCCGATCTTCACCGACCCGACCGGCTCCGCCACCGCCGCCGCGACCCCCGCCTCGAACAGCGGCTCGGAGCTGGCCGCCGCGCTGTCCGGGCTGACCGTCGACCCGGCCCACCGCGGCATGTCCAACGCGGCGGTGATCTCCGCCGCGCACTCCGCGACCGGCCACCCGATCGCGGTGTTCGGGCCGCAGACCGGCTACTTCTCCCCGCAGCTGCTGATGGTGCAGGAGTTGCAGGGCCCCGGGATCAGCGCCCGGGGAGCCGCCTTCGCCGGACTCAACCTGTACGTCCTGCTCGGCCGGGGCCAGGACTACTCCTGGAGCGCCACCTCCTCCGTCCACGACATCACCGACACCTACGCGGTGCCGCTCTGCGTGCCCGGCGGCGGGACACCGACGCTGGCCAGCAACCATTATCTGTTCCGCGGGCAGTGCCGGGCGATGGAGGAGCTGTCCCACGTCAACCGGTGGAACCCGACCACCGCCGACGGCACCGCGGCCGGCTCGTACAAGCTGGTCGCCTGGCGCACCAAACTGGGCCTGGTGGCCTGGCGCGGCACCGTCGGCGGCGCACCGCACGCCTTCACCCAGCTGCGCTCCACGTACGGGCGGGAGGCCGACTCGGCGATCGGCTTCCAGATGTTCAACGACCCGACCGCGATGGGTTCCGCCGCGGCGTTCCTCAACTCCGCGCACCACGTCGAGTACGCCTTCAACTGGTTCTACGTGAACTCCACCGAGTCGGCGTACTTCAACTCCGGGCTCAACCCGTTGCGGGCCGCCGGCGCCAACCCGAACCTGCCGATGAAAGCCGAACGCGCCTACGAGTGGCAGGACTACGACCCGGACGCCGGCACCGCCCGCTACGCGCCGCGCTCGGCCCACCCCCAGTCGATCAACCAGGACTACTACATCAGCTGGAACAACAAGCAGGCCAAGGACTTCGGGGCCGCCGACGGCAACTTCAGCTTCGGCGCCGTACACCGGGGTGACCTGCTGGACAAGCCGGTGAAGGCGGCCGTCGCGGCGGGCCGCAAGTTCGACCGGGCCTCGCTGACCGAGCTGGTGCAGCGGGCCGGCCTGACCGACCTGCGCGGAGCCGAGGTGCTCGGCGAGCTGATCCGGGTGCTGGAGAGCCAGCCCGTCACCGACGGCGCGCTGGCCACCGAGATCAGCCGGCTGAAGGCCTGGCGGCAGGCCGGCGCGCTGCGGGTCGAGACCGCCAAGGGTGCCAAGGTGTACCAGCACGCCGAGGCGATCCGCACCTTCGACGCGTGGTGGCCGCTGCTGGTACGGGGCATGTTCCGTGATCCGCTCGGCGCGGACCTCTACCAGTCCCTGGTCAACACGATGCAGGTCAACGAATCACCGTCCGGCCTTCAGCAGGGCGACGTGTCGAACCTGCCGTCGTCGGCGAACAGCGCCCAGACGCACAAGGGCTCGTCGTTCCAGTACGGCTGGTGGGGGTACGTCGACAAGGACCTGCGGGCGGTCCTGGGTGACCCGGTCGCCGGGGGCCCCGGGCGGGCCTTCTGCGGCGACGGGAACCTCGGCTCCTGCCGGCAGATCCTGCTCGACACCCTGCGCACGGCGGCGGCGACGCCGGCCGCCCAGGTCTACCCGGGCGACGCCAGCTGCGCCGCCGGCAACCAGTGGTGCGCGGACGCGATCATCCAGTCCCCGCTGGGCGGGATCAAGCACGCCACCATCGCCTGGCAGAACCGTCCCACCTACCAGCAGGTCGCCTCGTTCCCGGCCCGGCGCGGCGACGACCTGACCAACCTCACCGTCGGACGGCCGGTGACGGCCTCCAGCAGTCAGCTCGGCAACGGCGCCGCCCGGGCCGTCGACGGTGACCTCGGCACCCGGTGGGCCAGTTCCTGGTCGGACAACCAGTGGATCCGGGTGGACCTGGGCACCGTACGGCAGATCGGCCGGGTGGTGCTGGCCTGGGAAGCGGCGTACGCCCGGTCGTACCGGATCGAGGTCTCCAGCGACGGCACCAACTGGCGGGAGGTCTGGTCGACCACGGCGGGCGACGGCGGCACCGACGTCATCGCGTTCGCCCCGCAGCAGGCCCGGTACGTGCGGATGTACGGCCTGACCCGGGGCACCTCGTACGGCTTCTCGCTGTGGGAGCTGTCCGGGTACGCCCACTGAGATCGGCGATCGCGGCCGGGGCGGAGCCGCCCCGGCCGCTGCCGACCGCCAGTGGGTGCCTCAGGCCAGCGAGATGTGGTCGCCGCTGACCTTGATCTCCTTGGCCGCCAACGGCGTGGTGGCCGGGCCCGCCTTGACCGAGCCGTCCTCGATGGAGAACTTGCTGCCGTGGCAGGTGCAGTTGATGGTGCCGCCGTCGACGTTCGACACCGGGCAGCCCTGGTGCGTACAGATCGGATCGAAGCCCTTGAACTGGCCGGCGGCGGGCTGGGTGATCACCACGCCCTGGGCGGCGAAGACCGCGCCACCGCCGACCGGGATGTCCTGGGTCTTGGCCAGCGACTGGGCGCCCTTCCGGTCCGCGCCGCCGGCGTCGCCGGTGTTGGTGACCTGCGGTCCGCCGCTGGTCGGCGCCGAGCCGTTGCCGGTGCCCTCACCGCCGCACGCGGCCAGGACCACCGCCGCACCGACCGCGCCCGCACCGGTGAGCAGGGCTCGGCGGGTACGCATCTCCGGTCCGGCGAGCACCTGATCGTCACTCATGCCAGCACTCCTGTCTGTTCGGCCACCACCGTGCATGATCCGTGGCTACGTTCACATACCCGGACCACTCTGCCCGGCGGTTCACCCGATCGGCTACTCGCCGGCGGCGGCGCGACGGCCAGCGGGACGCCACCGCACCGCACCACGGCGCACCGGGGCGCCCGGCTCAGCGGGCTGCGGCGGCTTTCCGGCCGCCGCGGGACCTGCTGCCGTTGGCCTTGGCCGCCCGGGCGGTGGCCGCCGCCGCGCCCTTCGCCGAACCGTCGAGCTTGAGCACGGTACGCAGGAACTGCCCGGTGTGGCTCTCGGCGACCTCGGCGACCTCCTCCGGGCTGCCGGTGGCGAGCACCGTGCCGCCCCGGTGGCCGCCCTCGGGACCCATGTCGATCAGCCAGTCGGCGCTCTTGATCACGTCGAGGTTGTGCTCGATCGTGATCACCGTGTTGCCCTTGTCGACCAGGCCCTCCAGCACCAGCAGCAGCTTGCGGATGTCCTCGAAGTGCAGGCCGGTGGTCGGCTCGTCGAGCACGTAGACCGTCCGCCCGGTGGAGCGCTTCTGCAACTCCGAGGCGAGCTTGACCCGCTGCGCCTCACCGCCGGAGAGGGTCGGCGCCGGCTGGCCCAGCCGTACGTAGCCGAGGCCCACGTCCACCAGCGTCTTGAGGTGCCGGTGGATGGCCGGGATGGCGGAGAAGAACTCGGCCGCCTCCTCGATCGGCATCTCCAGCACGTCGGAGACGGTCTTGCCCTTGTAGTGCACCTCCAGGGTCTCCCGGTTGTACCGGGCGCCCTTGCAGACCTCGCACGGGACGTACACGTCGGGCAGGAAGTTCATCTCGATCTTGATCGTGCCGTCACCGGAGCACGCCTCGCAGCGGCCACCCTTGACGTTGAACGAGAACCGGCCCGGACCGTACCCCCGGACCTTGGCCTCGGTGGTCTCGGCGAACAGCTTGCGTACGTGGTCCCACACGCCCGTGTAGGTGGCCGGGTTGGACCGTGGGGTACGGCCGATCGGCGACTGGTCGACCCCGACGACCTTGTCCACGTGCTCCAGCCCGGCGACCCGGGTGTGCCGGCCGGGCACCAGCCGGGCGCCGTTGACCTGATTGGCCAGCACGGCGTACAGGATGTCGTTGACCAGGGTCGACTTGCCGGAGCCACTGACCCCGGTGACGGCGATCAGCTGGCCCAGCGGGAAACTCACGGTCAGGTTGCGCAGGTTGTGCTCGCGGGCGCCGTGCACCACCAGCTCCCGCCCCGGCGTCTGCGGGCGGCGGCCCGTGGGCGTCGGGATCTCCCGGCGCCCCGACAGGTACGCCCCGGTCACCGACTCCGGGTTCGCCAGCAGCGCCGGCACCGAGCCGCTGTGCACGATCTGGCCGCCGTGCTCGCCCGCGCCGGGACCGATGTCGACGATCCAGTCGGCGGTGCGGATGGTGTCCTCGTCGTGCTCGACCACGATCAGCGTGTTGCCCAGGCCACGCAGCCGGACCAGGGTCTCGATCAGCCGGTGGTTGTCCCGCTGGTGCAGCCCGATCGACGGCTCGTCCAGCACGTAGAGCACGCCGACCAGACCGGAACCGATCTGGGTGGCCAGCCGGATGCGCTGCGCCTCACCGCCGGAGAGGGTGCCGGCCGGCCGGTCCAGGGAGAGGTAGTCCAGCCCGACGTCGAGCAGGAACCGCAGCCGGGCGTTGATCTCCTTGAGCACCCGCTCGGCGATCAGCTTCTGCCGGTCGGTCAGCTCGATGCCGGCCAGCAGGTCGGCGCACTCGCCCACCGACAGGTTGCAGACCTCGGCGATGCTGCGCCCGGCCAGCGTGACCGCGAGCACCTCGGGCTTGAGCCGGGCACCGCCGCAGGCCGCGCACGGCACGTCGCGCATGTAGCCCTCGTACTTGTCCCGCGACCACTCCGACTCGGTGTCCGAGTGCCGGCGCTCGATCCACTGCACCACGCCCTCGAAGCCGGTGTAGTACGAGCGCTCCCGGCCGTACTTGTTGCGGTAGCGCACGTGCACCTGGTCGTCGGAGCCGTGCAGGATGGTCTTCTGCGCCCGCGACGGCAGGGCCCGCCAGGGCGTGTCGACGTCGAAGCGCTCCGCCTCGCCGAGCGCCTCCAGCAGGCGCAGGAAGTATTCCAGGTTGTGCCCGGTCGCCCAGGGCTGGAGCGCGCCCTCGCGCAGGGTGCGCTCCGGGTCCGGCACGACCAGCTCCGGGTCGACCTCCTTCTTCGTGCCCAGGCCGGTGCACTCCGGGCAGGCGCCGTACGGCGCGTTGAACGAGAAGACTCGGGGCTCGAGATCCTCGATGGCGAGGGGGTGGTCGTTGGGGCAGGCCAGATGCTCGGAGTAGCGGCGCTCCCGGTCGGGGGCGTCCTCCGCCAGGTCGACGAAGTCGAGCAGCACCAGACCACCGGACAGGCCGAGCGCCGCCTCGACCGAGTCGGTCAGCCGCTGCTTGGCGCTCGGCTTGACGCTGAGCCGGTCGATCACCACCTCGATGGTGTGCTTCTCCTGCTTCTTGAGCTTCGGCGGCTCGGTGAGCTGGTGCACCACGCCGTCGACCCGGGCTCGCGCGTACCCCTTGGCCTGGAGCTCGGCGAACAGGTCGACGTACTCGCCCTTGCGGCCCCGCACCACCGGGGCGAGCACCATGAACCGGGTCCCCTCGGCCATCGCGAGGACCCGGTCGACGATCTGTTGCGGGCTCTGCTTGGAGATCCGCTCGCCGCAGACCGGGCAGTGCGGCTCACCGACCCGCGCGAAGAGCAGCCGGAGGTAGTCGTAGACCTCGGTGATGGTGCCGACGGTGGAGCGGGGGTTGCGCGAGGTCGACTTCTGGTCGATGGAGACCGCCGGGCTCAGGCCCTCGATGAAGTCGACATCCGGCTTGTCCATCTGGCCGAGGAACTGCCGGGCGTACGACGACAGCGACTCGACGTACCGGCGCTGCCCCTCGGCGAAGATCGTGTCGAAGGCCAGGCTCGACTTGCCCGACCCGGACAGCCCGGTGAACACGATCAGGGCGTCCCGGGGCAGGTCGAGGCTGACGTCACGCAGGTTGTGCTCACGTGCGCCACGGATGATCAGACGGTCGGCCACGGTCCGTGTACTCCCGGGTGAGAATGAAGAGGAGGATCTGTCCGCTTCGGGGTGATCCGAGCGGTTGTGCCGGCGCGGAAACGCGCCCCGGCAACTGTAGACCCGCCCTACGACAACTTTCCCCGTCGGCGGATCGGGCGGGTGGCGCGGCGGCGGGTTTCGTGGGCGACCTCGCCTTGCAGCCGACGCCAGCTCTCCCACCGCCGGGCGGTCAGCGCGCCGGACTCCAGCGCCTCGCGCACCGCGCAGCCCGGCTCCGTCTCGTGCCCGCAGTCGCCGTACCGGCAGCCGGCGGCGAGGTCGGCGATGTCGACGAAGGCCCGATCGAGCCCGGCCGAACCGTCCAGCAGGCCGACCGCCCGGACGCCGGGGGTGTCCAGCACGGCACCACCGCCGGGCAGCGGCACCAGCGCCCGCCAGGTGGTGGTGTGCCGGCCCTTGCCGTCGACCCGGCGGATCGCCTGGGTGGGCATCACCACCGCCCCGGCCAGCGCGTTGACCAGGCTCGACTTGCCGGCCCCGGACGGCCCGAGCAGGCCGAGGGTCCGCCCCGGGGCCACCTCGGCGCGCAGCGGGTCCAGCCCGGTGCCGCGCTCGGCGCTGATGGGCAGCACCGGCACCCCGGGCGCGACGGCCGCGAGCTGGCGGGCCACCGCCGCCGGGTCGGCCGCCAGGTCGGTCTTGGTCAGCACGACCAGCGGCCGGGCGCCCGACTCGTGCACCAGGGAGAGCAGCCGCTCGATGCGGCCGGCGTCCGGCGCGGGGTGCACCGGCTCCACCACCGCGGCGGTGTCCAGGTTGGCGGCCAGCAGTTGGCCGCCGGCGTCCTTGCCGGCGGTCCGGCGGATCAGTGCGGTACGCCGGGGCAGCACCGCCTCCACCGTCACCCGCCCGTCGGGCCAGGTGCCGAGCAGCACCCAGTCGCCGGCACAGGGCAGTCTGGTGGCATCGCCCACGGCGGCGGCCAGCACGGCCCCGCCCAGCGTGGCGCGCAGCGGCCCGTCCTCGGCGAGCACGGTGCAGACGCCGCGGTCGACCCGGGCCACCCGGCCCGGACGGTGATCGGTGCGGATACGACGCAGGTACGCCGCCCGGTCGGTGTCCCAACCCAGGGCGGTCAGCGTGACGGTCATGTCTCCTCGTTCAGGGTCGGTGCGGGTGATACAGACGTGCGGTGACCGGCATGACCACCACCTCCTCCGCTCCGGCGCCGCGAACCATCTCGACGGTAGGGCCGGCGGTGCCGCGCCGGAAGTGAATTCCGCGGCGACGCGGCACGCGCGGGCGGTTAGGGTCGGGTACGTGACCATGGACCCCCTTCTGTTGATCGGCGACGTGGACGACGCGACGACTCGCCTGCTGCGGACGGCGGCCCGGCTCGACGCCACCGACCTCGCGGCACCGTCGCTGCTGCCGGGCTGGACCCGCGGTCACGTCCTCGCCCACCTGGCCCGCAACGCCGACGGTCTCGTCAACCTGCTCACCTCGGCCCGCACCGGCGAGCAGATCCCGATGTACGCCAGCGCCGAGGCGCGTACCGCCGACATCGAGGCCGGCGCGGCCCGGCCACCCGAGGAGCACCTGGACGACCTGCGCCGCAGCGCGGACCGGTTCGCCGAGGCGGTCGCGGCGATGCCGGTGCCGGCGTGGGGCGCCACCGTCGAGACCCGACGGGGCCCCTGGCCGGCCGCCCTGCTGGTCTGGGGGCGGCTGCGGGAGCTGGAGATCCACCACGTCGACCTGGCCGCCGGCTACCGGCCGACGGACTGGTCGGAGGCGTTCGGCCACCGGCTGCTGCACGAGGTGGCCACCGCCTTCGCCGGCCGCGACGACGCCCCGCCGATGGTGCTGCGCTTCGACGGCAGCCGCCACGAACTGGTGGTCGGCGACCGCGAGCAGGCCCCCGTCGTCACCGGTCCGGCAGCCGAACTCGCCGCCTGGCTCACCGGCCGTAGCGCCGGCACCACCCTGTCCGTCACCCCCGACGGTCACCTGCCC
>NZ_POTY01000269.1 GCF_003236315.1 Micromonospora craterilacus | reverse complement strand
GTACGGAGTCGACGTCGATGCATCGGGTGCTCCTGGGGTGCCGGGGGACGGGGGTTGGTGAAGCGGCTGCCCGGATCTTGCAATCTGGGCTGAAAATTTCGGAAAGATTACAAGCCGATTTCATGTGCTGTCAATGCATGGACGCTGGTCACTGCCCGGACCGGCGGCGTGGGGCCGCGTACACGCGCCGGGCGGCGGGACGGTTCGACAGCTCGCCGAGATTTTTTCCACCGACGCTGATCCGACCGGGCGCCGGCTGCGTACTGGAGTGGGAACAGGGTCGGCCGGTGGTACGCCGCCGCGAGACGATCGAGGAGCACATGGCCCGCGCTACGCAGAACGAGAAGGCGCCTGCCGTCCGTACCAGCAGCAGCAGCCGAGGGATCCGCGTACGGTCCCGGGCCCAGGTGCTGGCGCTGTCCGCGTCCGGACTCGCCGCGCTGTGGGCGCTGACCATGCTCACCGGGGCCGGTCAGGCGGCGTACGCGATGGGCTTCTTCTTCACCGAGTTCTTCGCCGGCGTGATCGCCCTGGTCGCGTTGAGCCTCACCGTGATGATGGGGCTGCTCGCCACCGACCGGCTGGTGCTGCTGATCCGGCACCGGGTGCTGTTGCAGTCCGCGCACCGGGCCACCGGCATCCTGGGCGTGGCCGGGCTGGGCTTCCACGTCGTCACGAAGATCGCCAGCGGCCGGGCGGGGCCCACCGACACCATCGTCCCCTTCGTCGGTGGGCGGGGCCTCTACGTCGGCCTCGGCACCATCGCCGCGCTGCTCATGGTGAGCGTGCTGTGGACCGGCATCATCCGGGCCCGCTTCGCCGGCGTCGGTCCGAAGTGGCTGTGGCGGGCGCTGCACTCCGCCGCGTACCTCTCCTGGCCCTTCGCCATCTTCCACGGCCTCGGTGCCGGCCGCCCGCCCGCGGGCTGGGTCAGCCTCAGCTACTTCGCCTGCGTGCTGCTGGTCGTGGTGGCGCTGCTGGTCCGGCTCTCGGTGACCCTTCAGCGGCGCAGCCGCGAGCGGCACCAGGCCGCCGTCCTCAACGAGGCGATGACCGGCAGCAAGTCCACCGAGGAGACCCGGGGCAAGTCGCTGCTCGGTACCCTGACCAGCCGGCGCGGCGAGGTCGACGACGGCCGCGAGAAGCGGACCCGCCGGGACATGAGCTGGGCCGAGAGCACCTCCGGCACCTGGGCCAGCCCCACCATCCGACGCAACGACCCGGAGCGGTTCACCGTGCCGGTGGTCCCGGAGCCAGGCACGCTGCGCGAGCCGGCCCGGCCCGGCCGGGACCGCCGCGACGAGGAGCTGGAGCCCGTCGTCCGGCGCGCGTCCCGGCGGGACGAGGAAGAGCTGGAGCGGGCCGTACGCCGGGACACCGAACTGATCGAGCCGGTGTCCCGCCGCCGGCGCGACGAGGAGCCGGCGCCCCGGCGGACCTCCCGCCGGGACGAGGAGCTGGAGCCGACCGGCCGGCGCTCGGCGCGGACCGACGACGACCTGGCGCCGGTGAGCCGCCGGACCCGGCGCGACGAGGAGCCGACCCGACGGCGGGCCTCCCGCCGTGAGGAGGAGCGCGAGCCGGTGGGCCGCCGCTCGACGCGCCGCCGCGAGGAGGAGCTGCTGGAGGCCGACCGTGAGCCGGTCGGCCGGCGTCGCCGCGACGACGAGGAGATCGGCCGGTCCCGCCGGTCCCGGGTGGACGCCGGTGCCCGCTACTCGTCCCCGCCGGAGCCGGCCGTGGACGAGCCGGAGGAGCCCTGGGACAGCCCGCGCCGGTGGGAGTCGAACGCGCCGACCTCCGCCGATCCGATCTCCGGCACCCCCATCTCCGGTTCGCCGATCTCGGGTTCGCCGATCTCGGCCGCGCCGCGCAGCGGCGGTGGACGGCACAGCGCCGAGGACGAACTGCCGGCGGCCGAGGCCGACTACTGGCGGCCCCCGGCGCGGTACGCCCCGGACGACGACGCCGACGACGACACCCCGACCCTGGTCGACCTCGCCTCCCGGCGGGCCCGCCGGGCCTCCGGGGACAGCCGGCGCCGGCGTCGGGCCGACCCGGACAGCGTCGACGGGGCGTACTGGGCGGGCCTGCGGGGTGAGGCCAAGTGACGATGCGTACCACCGTGCCCCCGGTGGCCTGCGTCGGCGAGCCCCGGCTCACCGCCGGGTTCGCCGAGTTCGGCCGGCTCGACCTGCGCGCCCACGAGATGGTGCACGGCGCGATCAGCCCGATGGAACCGTCCCACCTGCTGAGTCTGGCCGAGGGCATCCAACTCAAGGGCAAGGGCGGCGCCGGCTTCCCGTTCGCCCGGAAGCTGCGGGCGGTGCTGGAGTCCTGCGAACGCCAGGACCTGCCGCCCGTGGTGGTGGTCAACGCCACCGAGGGGGAGCCGGCCAGTTGGAAGGACAAGGTGCTGCTCACCCGGGCCCCGCACCTGATCCTCGACGGGGCCGCCCTGGCCGCGTACGCGCTGGACGCGGAGGAGATCGTGCTCTGCGTGGCCGACGACCTGGTCGGCCGGGACTCCCTCATGGAGGCGCTGGACGAGCGCCGGATGCCGGTGCCGACCAGTGTGGTGACGGTGCCGCACCGGTTCATCAGCGGTGAGGGCGGCGCGCTGGTCAACGGGATCAACGGGCTGCCGCACATCCCGCCCGGCACCAAGAAGCGGTCCAGCGACTCGGGTGTCAACGGATTGCCCACGCTGCTGTCCAACGCCGAGACGTACGCCCAGATGGGGGTGGCCGCCCGGCTCGGGCCGTACGAGTACGCGGCGCTCGGCACCGACGACGAGCCCGGCACCGTGCTGCTCAGCGTGACCGGCGCGGCGAAGCGGCACGCGGTGGTCGAGTGCGCCGCCGGCACCCCGCTGCGGGAGATCCTCGAACTCTGCGAGGTGCCCGACGGACCCGGCATCCTGATGGGCGGCTACCACGGCAAGTGGATCACCATGGCGGCGGCGGACCAGGCCGAGGTCTCCCGCAAGGGGCTCGCCGCGATCGGCGGCACCCTCGGCGCGGGCATCATCGTCCCGCTCGCCAACGACACCTGCCCACTCGGCGAGGCCGCCCAGGTGGTGCGCTACCTGGCCGGCGAGTCCGCCGGGCAGTGCGGACCGTGCAAGCGGGGACTGCCCGACCTGGCCCGCGCCGTCGACCTGGCGGTCTCCGGCAGCGCGCCGGTGGAGGTCGTCCGCGCCGCCGCCGGCGACGTGAAGGGGCGCGGCGCATGCAGCCACCCCGACGGTACGTCCCGCTTCGCGCTGTCGGCGATGGAGGTCTTCGCCGAGGACCTGACGAAGCACACCACCGGTGAGGGCTGCGGCCGGCGGGTCAAGGGCATGTTGGGCCTGCCCGGCGCACCCGACCCGGACCCGCAGAAGCTGGTGCTGGACTGGTCCCGGTGCGACGGTCACGGGCTCTGCGCCCACGTGGTGCCGGACTTCATCCGGCTCGACCAGAACGGATACCCCGCCTTCCCGCCCACCCCCGTGCCGACCTGGCTGCGGGAAGGCGCGACAAAGGCGGTCAAGGTGTGCCCGGCACTCGCGTTGCGGCTGACCAAGGCCTGAGCGACGGACCGAAGGAGATGCGGATGCGGTCGGCACGCACGACGAGACGGTCCACCGGAGCGGTCGCCGCCGTCCTGCTCGCCGCCACGCTGGCCGCCGCCGGCTGCGCGGCCGACACCGGCACCGAGGCGGTCCGGCCGGTCGGCGCGCCGCCCACCGCGACCCCGGCGGTCGCCGCCGCGTCCCCCTCGACCGGGCCGGCCGGCCCGGTACCCGTACCGGACACCCTCCGGTTCACCGGGAAGACCCTGGACGGCGCGGCGTTCGACGCCGCCGCCCTCGCCGGCCGGCCGGTGGTGCTCTGGTTCTGGGCACCGTGGTGCGCCACCTGCGCCAGCCAGGCGTGGACGGTGGCCGAGATCGCGCCCGGGTTCCGGGACACCGTGCCGATCATCGGCGTCGCCGGGCTCGGCGGCCACAGGGCGATGACCGACTTCGCCACCGAGTTCGAACTCGGCCCGGTGCCGCAGCTCGACGACCGGGAGGGGGTGCTCTGGCGGCGGTTCGAGGTCGTCGAGCAGAGCACCTTCGTGATCATCGACCGGGACGGCCGGGTGATCCACCAGGGCTACCTGGACGGCGAGGACCTCACCCGCCGGGTCACCGCAATGGCCGCCTGACGCCGGCGCACCCGGCCGCGAGCGTCGGGACCGCGCGGCGCGGCCCCGACGAACCGGTCAGCGTGGGGTGAGGCGGTCGGTGCCCAGGCGGTCGCGGAGCACCTCCGGCACCAGCACCGAACCGTCCGGCTGCTGGAACTGCTCCAGGATGGCCGGGAAGAGCCGGCTGGTCGCCAGCGCCGAGCCGTTCAGGGTGTGCACGAAGCGGGTCTGCTTGCCACCCGGCTCGCGGTACCGGATCGCCGCCCGGCGGGCCTGGTAGTCACCGCCCCAGGAGACCGACGAGACCTCCTTGTACTTGCCGGTGCTGGGCATCCACACCTCGATGTCGAGGGTCTTGCGCATCGACGCGCTGGCGTCGCCGGCCGCCAGCAGGCTGCGCTGGTAGTGCAGGCCCAGCCCTTCGAGCAGGCTCTCCGCGTGGCTGACCATCTGCTCCAGCGCGGCATCCGCCTGCTCGGGCAGGGTGAACTGGAAGATCTCCACCTTGTTGAACTGGTGGCCGCGGACCGTGCCCCGCTCGTCCGAGTGCGAGCCGGCCGCCTCGCGCCGGTAGCAGGGGGTGTACGCGAACACCTTCAGCGGCAGCTTCGCGGTCTCCAGGATCTCGTCCTGGTACGCCCCGAGGATCGCCGTCTCGGCGGTGGGCAGCAGGAACTGCCCGCGCGGCGCGGACTGCTTGTCCAGGTGGTAGACGTCGTCGTAGAACTTGGGGAACTGACCGGCGGCGAAGCCGGCGGTGTCCAGCAGCAGGTGCGGCGGGAGCAGGAACTCGTACCCGGCCTCGATGTTCCGCTCGATCAACCAGTTGATCAGCGCCCACTCCAGCCGGGCGCCCAGTCCGGTGTACATCCAGAAGCCCGACCCGCCCAGCTTGACGCCGCGCTCGTGGTCGACCAGGCCCAGCATCCGGCTCAGCTCCACGTGGTCGCGGACCTTCTCGATGGCCGGCGGCTCACCGAAGGTCTTCACCACCCGGTTGGCCTCCTTGCCGCCGGGGACCACGTCGTCGGCGGGCAGGTTGGGCAGCTCGCTCATCACGGTACGCAGCCGGGACTGCACCTCGTCGAGCTCGGCCTCCAGCTCGGCGATCTGCTTGCGGCCGGCCTCCGGGGTGGCCACCTCCGGCTCGGCACCGGCCCGCTTCGCCTGTGCGTACGCCCGGGCCTCGGCCTTGCGGCGCTGGCGCTCCCCGTCGATCTCACTGATCAGCCGGCGACGCTCCCGGTCGAGGTGCTGGATCTCGTCCAGCACCCGGTCGACCTCGGCGACCTCCAGCCGCTTTGTCAGCGCGGTCGCCACTGCGTCGCGATCCTTCCGGATCAACTCCATGTCGAGCATGCTGCTCCGTACGCCTCCAGGTCGGGCCGACTTGGAGATGCTACCGCTGGGCCCGGACCGCCCTGCCTCCCGCACCCTCGCGGATCACAGCCGGATCGGCATCAGGATGGAGAAGGCGCCCTCGTCGTCCGGGCGGCGGATGGCCAGCGGGGTGATCGGGCCGTCCAACTCCAACACCAGTTGCGGGCCGCCGGCCGCGTCCAGCGCGTCGAGCAGATACCCACGGTTGACTCCGACGCGCAACTCGGTGGGGTCGGCGCCGACGAGGTCGTCGGGGCCGAGCACACGCAGCGCGTCCCGGGCCCCCAGCCCCAGCACGGTCACCGGCAGGGTCTCCCCGGCGTACTCCCGGGTGACCACCGGCTCGCCCGCCCGCAGCGCGCTGACCAGCCACTCGGCGTCGACCGGGACACGCCGGGCCGGGCCGCCGCCGGCCGAGCGGGGCAGCAGCGCGAGATAGTCCGGGAAGTCGTACGGCAGGGCGGTGGCCCGCAGTTGCTGCCCGGCCACGTCGGCGACGACCTCCCGCCCGGCCAGGGTCAGCCGTACCTCGCCCTGGTCCTGCTCGCCCAGCGGCCGGCGTAACTCGTCCACCGCCGCCACCGGCAGCAGCGCCCGCACCGCCGGGCCGTGCACCACCGCCTCGGCCCGGGACACCGCGAGCCGGTGCCGGTCGGTGGCCACCAGCCGTACGCCGTCGCCGGCCACGTCGAGCAGGACGCCGGCCAGCGCCGGCAGGTCGGGGTCGGTGCCGACCGCGAACCGGACCGCGTCCACGGCGGCGGCCAGGTCGCGGCCGGTCAGGACGAGCCGGGTGACCGGTGGCGGCTGGTCGGTCGGCAGCAGGGAACGGATCCGGGACACCTCCCGGCGCGCGTCGGTCAGGCCGTCCTCCAGCCGGCGCAGGTGCGTGTCGAGCAGCCGGTGGACGACCGGGGGTTCGGCGCGTACCGCCTGGGCGATCTCGGCCACCGGCATGCCGACCCGGCGTAGCCCGGCCACCAGCCGGGCCGGTGCCACTTGGTCGTCGGTGTACCGGCGGTACCCGGTGGCCGGGTCCACCCAGGCCGGGACCAGTACCCCGGCGGCGTCGTAGAACCGCAGGGCGCTGACTGTCAGCCCGCTGGCCCGAGCCAGCTCACCGATGCTGCGTAGGTCGCTCTCCACGGCCCGATCCTGCCGCCTCGACCTGGTCGAGGGTCAACCGCGGCCACCCCACACCTACCCGTCGGGTCCGTGCCGCCCGCCCGGGTTCGTGCCCGCCCGCCGCAGCTGCCCTCGGACGCTGCGGGACCGGGCGCGGTGTTAAGAAGGGGCCCGTCCTCTACCGCAGGCGTTAAGAAGAGGCCCTTCCTTCGTCCAGGACGCGGAAGGTGAGGCCGGCGGCGGTGAGGCGGTGCAGCAGGGCGTCGCCCATCGCGGTGACCGGCGTGACCTGACCGGAGGTGGACGGCAGGTCGTCGAAGGCCAGGCAGAGGGCCGACTCGGCGAGCATCTTGGCGGTCTCGTCGTACCCGGGGTCGCCGCCGGCCACCTCGGTGACCACCCGCCGGCCGCCACCGGAGCCGACGAACCGGACCCGGAACCACGACTTCGCCCGCTGCTCGGCGGTCGGCCCCTGGCCGGAGGCGAGCCGGCCGAGCAGCCAGCGCCGGGTCGGCGGCAGCTTCACCAGCCCGACCAGGGCGCCCAGACCGGCACCGGCCGCCAGCACCGTCGGCAGCCGCTTCACGGCCGCGAAGTGCCGGTAGCGGAAGTCCGGCCCGTACTCCGCTCGGGCCGCCGCCGAACGGCGTACCACCTGCGGGTCGATGGTCGGCAGCGGGACCGCCCAGACGGGTAGGTCCGGCGACCGGGCCAGCTTGCCCGGCACGGCGCGGACCTTGCGGTCGGCCGGGCGTGGCTCGACCGCCCGGCGCTCGCGGGCGGCCCGGGAGGTCTCACCGGTACGCGAGAAGGAGGTCAGCGCCGAGTGGTACGTGCCGGCGGAGAACCGCCCGCCGGCCCGGACGTAACCGTCCACAGTGATCGGCACTGCGGCGGGCAGCTGCTTGATCGTGAACCAGACACCCAGGTCGTGCGGGATCGAGTCGAAGCCGCAGGTGTGCACCAACCGGGCGCCGGTGCGTACCGCCTCGGCGTGGTGGCGCAGGTACATCAGGTCGACGAACTCCGGTTCGCCGGTGATGTCGAGGTAGTCGGTGCCGGCGGCGGCGCATGCGGCCACCAGCGGCTCCCCGTGTTGGATGAACGGCCCGACGGTGCTGGCCACCACCCGGGCGGCCGCGGCCACCGCGTGCAGCGACGCCGGGTCGGTGGCGTCGGCGGTGAGCAGCGGCAACCCGGTCAACGCCGGGTCGATCGCGGCCAACCGGTCCCGGACGGCGGCCAGCTTGTCCGGGTTGCGTCCGGCGATCGCCCAGCTCAGCCCCGGTGGCGCGTGCCGGGCCAGGTACTCCGCGGTGAGCCCGCCGGTGAACCCGGTCGCCCCGAACAGCACGACGTCGTACGTCCGCTCCGCAGCCATCCCGCGATCATGCCACCCCGGCCGCCGGACCGCCCGCCGCGCGATCGGCAGCGGGCAGGTTTCCGCCGAGCGCCGTCCTTACCCCGGCGGAGGCGCCGGCCGATCGGCGGGGGACCGGTCGGCGCGCAGCACCTCGCCGGTCTCGGCGAGCTGCTTGACCTGCCGCAATGCCTGGCGTACCAGCAGCCCCGGGTCGTCATCAGCCACCAGGTGTGCGGCCAGCCCGGGCGGCCAGCTCGGTGCCCCGGCCACCGGGGGCACGGCGCAGCTCGACCCGGACCGCGCCGTCGAGCCGACGCAGCGGCTCCGGCCATTCGTTCCCGGGAAGCACCTCGGCCGGTGGGCGGCCGACGGTCACCACCTCCCACCGCCCCCGGGCGCCGGCCGGGGCCTGCCTCCTGGCCAGCCGGGCGACGGGCCCGCGCCGGTCGGCCCCGGGTGCCGGTCTTCCGACCGTCCCGGCGACGGCACCGCGGCGGTCGGCCCAGCGGCGGGCGAGTGCGGTTCGGCTCGTCCGGACCGCCGCCTCGCCGAGGACTCCGGCCGCCGCGAGCACCGTGCCGATCCGTCCCACCCCGTACCTCCGGATCTCTCCACGCCATTTCCACCGTCGCCACGGACGGGGTGAACCGGGCTCGCCCGGAAGGGGTGAACCGTCGCCGGTGGGGTAACCGCCCGCCGCAGGACCGGGGGAGGGGAACGCG
>NZ_POTY01000268.1 GCF_003236315.1 Micromonospora craterilacus | reverse complement strand
GCCGCCGTCGCCGGCTTCGCTCCCGGGCTGCTCGGGTACGGGCTGTTCGCGGTGCTCTCCCGGGCCCTGTACGCGCGGGGCGCGACCCGGGCGGCCACCGCCGCCATCAGCGCCGGCTGGCTGGTGGTGCTGGTGGCCACGCTGCCGCTGGCGGCCCTGCTTCCGGTGGCCGACCGGGTGCTCGCCGTGGCGTTGGCCAACTCGGTGGGGATGCTGCTGCTCGGCGGGCTGCTGCTGGTCGCCGTGCTGCGGGTGGCCGGCCGGGCGGCGCTCGACGGCGCCGCTCGGGCCGGTGCCGCCGGATTGTTGGCCGGCACGACGGCCGCGCTGGCCGCGTTGGCGCTGCTGTCGTTGTTGAATGCGGGGGACGGCACCCCGACGCGGTGGGTGGCGCTGGTGCAGGGCATGCTGTCCGGAGTCCTGGTCGGCGTCGTGTTCCTCGGCGTGGTCTGGTTGGTCGATCGGCGGGACGTGCAACCGCTACTGGCCGGCCTACGTCGACGCCTGCGCCGCGGCCGGACTCGGCCCGGGCAGGAGGACGGGAAGGAGCCGGTGTCCCGGTGAGCGCGAGGAGTGAGCTTGCGAGCCCCGCAGTCGCGAACGAAAGGGCCGGCTCGGTGAGCGCGAGGAGTGAGCTTGCGAGCCCCGCAGTCGCGAACGGAGGCCGGCCGGTGAGCGCGAGGAGTGAGCTTGCGAGGCCCGCAGTCGCGAACGGAGGATCTGTTCGGTGAGCGCGAGCAGTGAGCCGACCGCGACCCCGGACCGGCCGGGCACGGTGGTGCTGTTGCTCGCCTCCAGTACCGGCGGCGTCGGGCAGCATGTGCGTGCGCTGGCCCGTGGACTGACCGCCGCCGGTGAGTCGGTGCTGGTCTGCGGACCGGCGGCGACCCAGGAACAGTTCGACTTCGTGGCCGCCGGCGCCCGGTTCCAGCCGGTGGAGATCCCGGCCAGCCCCACCCCGGCCGACGCCCGGGCGGTCGCCGCGCTGCGCCGGGTGCTCGCCGGCGAGCAGGTCAGCGTCCTGCATGCGCACGGGCTGCGCGCCGGGCTGGTCGCGGTGCTCGCCCGGCCTGCCGCCCCGCTCGTGGTCACCTGGCACAACGCGGTGCTCGTCGGTGGGCTGCGTGGTGGCCTGTCCCGGCTGGTCGAGCGGATCGTCGCCCGGGGTGCCCGGGTGACCCTCGGTGCGTCAAACGATCTGGTCGAGCGCGCCGCCGCGCTGGGCGCGGCGGATGCCCGGCTCGCCCCGGTGGCCGCCCCGACGCTGCCCGCGCCGCGCCGGCGTCGCGCCGCCGTGCGGGCCGAGTTCGGGGTCGCCGCGGACCAGCCGTTGATCCTGTCGGTGGGCCGGTTGCACCCGCAGAAGCGTTACGACGTGCTGGTGGACGCTGCCGCCCGGTGGCGGGAGCGCACCCCACCAGCGGTTGTGGTGATCGCCGGCAGCGGCCCGGCGTACCTGCCGCTGGCCGCCCGGATCAGCGCGGCCCGCGCCCCGGTCACCCTGCTCGGGCATCGCACCGACGTGGCCGATCTGCTCGTCGGCGCGGATCTGGCCGTGGTGACCAGCGACTGGGAAGCCCGCCAGCTGTTCGCGCAGGAGGCGCTGCGGGCCGGCGTACCTCTGGTGGCGACCGCGGTGGGTGGCCTGCCGGAACTGGTCGGCGACGCGGCGGTGCTGGTGCCGCCGGGTGACGTCGACGCGGTCGACGCGGCGGTGCGGGGCCTGCTCGACGACGACGCCGGCCGTGCCGAGTTGGGCCGACGCGGTGCGGCGCGGGCGGCGACCTGGCCCACCGAGGCGGAGACCCTCGCCCAGCTGGTCGCGCTCTACGCCGAGCTGACCTCCGGGCCGGCCGGGCCGGCCACGCCCGACGCCGACGCGCCGTCGACGGGACGCCGGTGATGCTGCGCCGAATCGCTCCGATCCTGCTCACCCTGGTCGTGGTGGCGCTCGGCATCACCGCGCTGTCGGCCGGGCCGCAGACGCCGCCGCCGCGGCGGAGCGCCGACTACGTGGTCGTGGTCGGGGTGGCCGGGCTGCGCTGGGAGGACGTGGATCCGCAGGGCACACCCACGTTGTGGCAGCTGGCCCGGGACGGTTCGATCGGGTCGCTGTCGGTGCGTTCGGCGCATCAGCCCACCTGCCCGGTGGACGGCTGGTTGACCCTCGGCGCGGGCAGCTTCGCCGCCTGGACCGGCAGCCGGTCGGCCGGGCAGTGCCCGCCGGTGGAGGTGACGGTGGAGCAGCCCGACCGCATCGGCGCGAACCTGCCGGAACAGGAGAGCGTCGTCCTGCACAACCAGGACCGGCTGCCGTGGGGCACGGTGCCGGGCGCGTTGTCGGAGTCGGTGCGCTGCTCGGTGGCGGTCGGCCCCGGAGCGGCGGTGGCCGCGGCCCGGCCGTTCGGCCGGGTCGACCGGTACGAGCCGACCCTGCCGGAGGATCCGGCCGACCTGCTCGGCTCCTGCGTGCTCGGCATCGTCGATCTCGGCGTGGTCGCCGGTGAGGATCCGGCGGTGCGCGCGGCGGCCGCCCGTACGGCTGATGCGCAACTCGCCCGGGTGCTTGCCGGCCGGCCGCCGCATTCGCTGGTGATCGTTGCGGGGGTTTCCGACACCGAACGGCCGTCCCGGCTGCATGTGGCCATCGCCGATGGTCCCGGCTGGGAGAACGGGTGGCTGACCTCGCCCAGCACCGGCCGTCGGGGCTATCTGCAACTGGTCGACCTTGCCCCGACCGCGCTGGCCGCGTTGGGTCGTCCGATGCCGGACCGGCCGTTCCTCGGCCGGCCCGCGGAGTCGGTCGGTGGCCGGCCGGATGACCTGTCCGTCGCGATCGCCGAGCCCGCCGACGCGGACCGTGAGGCCGCCGCCCAGCGGCAGGTGGCCGCCGGGTTCTTCACGTTGCTGGCCGGCGTGCAGGTGGTGCTGGCGGTGGCGGTGCTGCCGCTGCTGCGTCGGGCCCGCCGGCACGCCGGGCCGTACGGTCCGAAGCCGGTGCCCCGGCGGGTGGTGGCGACCGTGGAGGTGCTGCTGGTGGCCGCCGCGCTCGCGATGCCGGCGGCGCTGCTCGCCGAGGCCGTGCCGTGGTGGCGTAACCATCATCCGGCGGCCACCTTCGCCGGGCTGACCGCTGTGCTGCTGGCCGCCGCGACGCTGCTGGTGCGGCTCGCTCCGGGCTACCGCACCACCCTCGGCCCGCTCGGCGCGGTGGCCGGGCTGACCGCGTTGGCCGTCGGCCTGGATGTGGTGACCGGTGCTCGGCTGCAGCTCAACGGTGTGATCGGCTACTCGGCGTTGGAGGGGGGCCGGTATGCCGGGCTCGGCACCGTCGGGCTCGGGGTGTTCATCGCCGGTGCCCTGCTGAGCGCGGGCTGGCTCGCCCAGCAGGTACGCCGTGGGTGGCGGCCGATGGTGATGGTGGTCGTGGGTGGGGCCGCCGTGGTGGTGGTGGGCAGCCCGTTCCTGGGCGCCGACTCGATCGGCGCGATCGCGTTGACCGCGGGGGTGAGCGTCGCCGCGGCGATCAGCGCGGGTGGCTGGCTGACTCTGACCCGGCTCGCCTGGGCGGCCATGGCCGGGCTGGCGGTGACGGTCGGTTTCGCGGTGGTGGACCTGGGCCGTCCGTCCGCCGAACGGGGCAGCCTGGGCCGGTTCCTCGCCGCGCTCGGCGACGGCACGGGCGGGCTGACCGTGCGGCGGTCCAGCGCCTCCAGCTTCGATACGTTGGTCAACAGCCCGCTCACCGTTCTGGCCCTGGCCGGTGCCCTGCTGGTGTGGTTCGCCCTGCTCCAGCCGTGGGGTGGGCTGATGCGGCTGTTCGGCATCTACCCGGCGATCCGTGCGGCGATGGCGGGTACCGCCGTGGCCGCCGGGGTGGGCGGCGTGCTGGGCGCTGCGGCGCTGGACGTGGCGGGCGCGGCCGCGGCCCTGGTGGTGCCGGTGGCGGCGCTGTCCGCGTTGCGGGTACTCGATCATTCCGCGGATCGGACCCGGCCCGGCCCGGACCGTCCGGCCGATGCCGGCCCGGTCGACGGTGGGCCGGTCGACGGTGGGCCGGTCGACGGTGGGCGGGCCGACGGCGGTGCCGCGACGCCGGACGGCGCCGGCGCTGAGTCGGACGACCGCGACGGCACAAAGCCGGACCACGAGGGTGGCGCGACGCCGGGCAGGGACGCGGACCAAGCGGCGGCCGGCGGGGCGGACGGCGCCGGATCGGGGCCCGGACCCGGTCGCGGCCGGGCCGTGCGGTCATCGGCCGAGGTCGCGACCGGGTGACCCGGCGACACGTACCTCGGGTGCGGCACCGACACGCCGCCGGGAAGGTGTTAGCGTGGAATCCCGTGGATCGCGTGATCACTTCGCTGATCGGCTCGGCGGTCTGCACGACCGCGACGGACGACACGGGAGCAGGCGTTGGCCCCTTCAGCACGGACGACCAGGCACATTTTCGTCACCGGAGGCGTCGCCTCCTCGCTGGGTAAGGGGTTGACCGCCTCCAGCCTCGGCAATCTGCTGACCGCGCGGGGACTTCGCGTGGTGATGCAGAAGCTCGACCCGTACCTCAACGTCGACCCGGGAACGATGAACCCGTTCCAGCACGGCGAGGTGTTCGTCACCGAGGACGGGGCCGAGACCGACCTCGACGTCGGCCACTACGAGCGTTTCCTGGACCGGGCGCTGTCCGGCAAGGCGAACGTCACCACCGGCCAGATCTACTCCGACGTGATCGCCAAGGAGCGGCGCGGTGAGTACCTGGGCGACACCGTCCAGGTGATCCCGCACATCACCAACGAGATCAAGTCGCGGATCCTGGCCATGGGCGACCCCGACGACGACGGCCGTACCCCGGACGTGGTGATCACCGAGGTGGGCGGCACGGTCGGCGACATCGAGTCGCTGCCGTTCCTGGAGGCGATCCGGCAGGTCCGCCACGACCTGGGCCGGGACAACTGCTTCTACCTGCACGTCTCGCTGGTGCCGTACCTGGCGCCCTCGGGTGAGCTGAAGACCAAGCCGACCCAGCACTCGGTGGCGCAGCTGCGCAGCATCGGCATCCAGCCCGACGCCATCGTCTGCCGCTCCGACCGGGACATCCCGGACAAGCTCAAGCACAAGCTGTCGCTCTACTGCGACGTCGACGCCGAGGCGGTCATCGCCGCGCCGGACGCGCCCAGCATCTACGACATCCCCAAGGTGCTGCACCGGGAGGGGCTCGACGCGTACGTGGTGCGTCGGCTCGGGCTCTCCTTCCGGGACGTGGACTGGGACGGCTGGGACGACCTGCTGGAGCGGGTGCACCAGCCGCAGCGCACCGTCACCGTCGCCCTCGTCGGCAAGTACGTCGACCTGCCCGACGCGTACCTGTCGGTCAGCGAGGCGATCCGGGCCGCCGGCTTCGGCCACCGGGCCCGGGTGCAGCTGCGCTGGGTGCCCAGCGACGACTGCGTCACCCCGGCGGGTGCGGCGGCGGCCCTGGCCGGCGCCGACGGCATCGTCATCCCCGGCGGGTTCGGCGTGCGCGGCATCGAAGGCAAGATCGGCACCGCCCGGTACGCCCGGGAGAACGGCATCCCGCTGCTCGGGCTCTGCCTCGGCCTGCAGTGCATGACCATCGAGGTGGCCCGGCACCTGGCCGGCCTGGACGGCGCCAACTCGCTGGAGTTCGACGAGGAGGCCGTGCACCCGGTCATCGCCACCATGGCCGACCAGGAGGACATCGTCGCCGGCAAGGGCGACCTGGGCGGCACCATGCGGCTGGGTGCGTACCCGGCGGCGCTCGCCGAGGGCTCGATCGTCGCCGAGGCGTACGGCAGCACCGAGGTCAGCGAGCGGCACCGGCACCGGTACGAGGTGAACAACGCCTACCGGGACCAGCTGACCAAGGCCGGGCTGCGGATCTCCGGCACCTCGCCGGACGGCCGGCTGGTCGAGTTCATCGAGCTGGACCGCGAGCTGCACCCGTTCTTCGTGGCCACCCAGGCGCACCCGGAGCTCAAGAGCCGCCCGACCCGCCCGCACCCGCTGTTCGCCGCCTTCGTCCAGGCCGCGGTGGGGTACTCGCAGGCCGACCAGCTGCCGGTCGACCTGGACGGCGCCGCGCCCGCCGCCCGCAACGGCACCGCCGCGAAGGCGACCTCGGCGTCGTGAGCTCGGTGGAGCACCGGTACGAGGTGCGGTCCCGCGAGGTGCGCTACCACGGCCGGATCTTCGACGTGGTCACCGAGGAGGTGAGCATGCCGGGCGGCGGGACCGCGGTGCGCGACCACGTCCGGCACGTCGGGGCGGTGGCGGTGGTGGCGCTGGACGACGCCGGCCAGGTGGTGCTGATCCGCCAGTACCGCCAGCCGGTCGGACGGCGACTGTGGGAGCTGCCGGCCGGGCTGACCGACGTCACCGGCGAGGACCCGGCGGTGACCGCGGTACGGGAACTGGCCGAGGAGGTCGACCTCACCGCCGGCCGGCTCGACGTGCTGGTCGACCTGCACAGCTCGCCCGGGTTCACCAACGAACTGGTCCGGGTCTTCCTGGCCCGGGATCTCGGCGACGTGCCGTCGGCGCAGCGGCACGACCGCCGCGACGAGGAGGCCGATCTGCAGATCGTCCGGATCGACCTGGACGAGGCGGTCGGCATGGTGCTGGCCGGCGAGATCACCAACGCGTCCTGCGTGGCCGGGCTGCTCGCCGCCGCCCGCGCCCGCGACGCCGGCTGGTCGGTGCTGCGCCGGGCGGACACCCCGCTGCCCGGCTGACTCCGGTACGCGACGAAAGGGGCCGTGCGGATCACCGCACGGCCCCTGCTTCGGTAGATCGTCAGTCGCGCAGCGGGCGTCCCTGCCCGTCGACGCCACCCTTGACCAGGATCAGGATGCCGTCGACGAGGCCCCAGATGCTGCCGATACCGCAGGTCACCAGGGTGACGATGAGCTGGATGACACCGGTCTTGGTGTCGCCCATGTAGAACCGTCCGACGCCGAAGCCGCCCAGCAGAATCTGCAGGACGCCGGCGACGACCTTGCTCTTGTCGGAAACGCCCTGGGGATACCCGGGCTGCATTGGAGGAGTGGTCATGGGGCGACACAATAGTGATCTACTTGCCCGCTGTCCGCACCGGTATCCCCCAAGTGGGACGATGATGGCCAAACACTGTCCTGACGGCTGAGGTGGCGTCGACCCGCGGCACGGGTCCACACCTGACACATCGTCAGCGTCCGCGGCCACCAGGTGTCACAGTGCAGGCTCCGGTGAGGTGCGGTCGCGCCTAGACTGCCGCCGGCGGGACCGGTTGACCGTGGCGGCAATGGGGCTGCCGCGGCACCGCGCAGTCGGGGGATCGGTCCCCGAAGAGAGGTGTCTGCATCGTGAAGGTCGGCATCCCACGCGAGGTCAAGAACCACGAGTACCGCGTGGCGATCACGCCCGCGGGCGTCAACGAGTTCACCCGCGGCGGTCACCAGGTCTTCGTCGAGGCCGGCGCCGGGCTCGGGTCGAGCATCACCGACGAGGAGTTCGCCGCGGCCGGTGCCAAGATCCTGGACAGCGCCGACGAGGTGTGGGACGCCGCGGAACTGGTGCTCAAGGTCAAGGAACCGGTGGCCGAGGAGTACCACCGGATGCGTGAGGGGCAGGTGCTCTTCACCTACCTGCACCTGGCCGCGTCCCGGGACTGCACCCAGGCGCTGCTCGACCGCAAGGTCACCGGCATCGCCTACGAGACCGTCGAGCTGCCCGACCGGTCGCTGCCGCTGCTCGCCCCGATGTCCGAGGTGGCGGGCCGGCTCGCCCCGCAGGTCGGCGCCTTCTACCTGATGCGTACCGGTGGTGGCCGGGGCGTGCTGCCCGGTGGTGTCTCCGGCGTGTACGCGGCCAAGACCGTCGTCATCGGTGCCGGCGTGTCCGGCATGAACGCCGCCGCGATCGCCCTCGGCCTGCAGTCCGAGGTGCTGCTGCTGGACAAGAACGTCAGCCGGCTGCGGCAGGCCGACGCCATCTACCGCGGCCACCTGCAGACCGTCGCCTCCAACGCGTACGAGATCGAGCGGGCGGTGCTGGACGCGGACCTGGTCATCGGCGCGGTGCTGGTACCCGGCGCGAAGGCCCCGAAGCTGATCTCCAACGAGCTGGTCTCCCGGATGAAGCCCGGCAGCGTGCTGGTCGACATCGCCATCGACCAGGGCGGCTGCTTCGAGGACTCCCGGCCCACCACGCACGCCGACCCGGTCTACACCGTGCACGACTCGATCTTCTACTGCGTCGCGAACATGCCCGGCGCGGTGCCGAACACCAGCACCTACGCGCTGACCAACGTCACCCTGCCGTACGCGCTGGAGCTGGCCAACCGCGGCTGGCACGAGGCGTCGCGGCGCGACCCGGCGCTGGCGCTGGGCCTGAACACCCACGACGGCCAGGTCGTCTACGGCCCGGTCGCCGAGGCGCACGGCCTGCCCACCCTGCCGCTTGCCGAGGTGCTCGCCTGAGCGACAACCAGCTGACCGCCACGGCGGACGGGGCCGGCACGGGTACCGAACCCGCGCCGGCCCTGCGCCGTGTCGTGCGCGGCTACCTGGACCACCTCACCGTCGAACGTGGACTGGCCGCGAACACCCTCACGTCGTACCGCCGGGACCTGGAGCGCTACCTCGGCTCGCTGGCCGCCGCCGGGGTGAGCGACCTGGCCGCGGTATCGACCGGTGAGATCGAACGCCACCTGGCCGGGCTGCGCGCCGGCACCGACGGGTATCCGCCGCTGGCGGTCTCCTCGGCGGCCCGCGCCGCCAGCGCCGTGCGGGGCCTGCACCGGTTCGCGTTGCGCGAGGG
>NZ_POTY01000267.1 GCF_003236315.1 Micromonospora craterilacus | reverse complement strand
CCCGCCACCAGATGCACACCCGGTTCCGCCAACTCCGCCCGCGCCGCATCCCGATCGAGGAACACCGCCGGCGGCAGAACGCCACTCCCGGTCACCGCGCCCGCCACCGCCGCCAGCGCGACACTGACCTCTACCGCAAACTGCGGATCCCGCTCACCCGCCGCCAGAATCGCGACCCGCAACTTCTCCGGATCATTCGGCAAAGCGCCGAGCCGACGCAGCAACGCCCGCATCACCCCACCCGCACCGGCCACCACCACACCACCGACGCCTGCCGTGACGGTCTTCGCCGCCTCCGCCGCCACGACATCCCAGCTCACCGGCAGACCCCCTTGCGCTGTCAGTCACCCCAACCTGACACACCGCAAGGACTATAGCGATCACCAACAATGCAACTCCAGAAGCGCCCAGCCCTTCATCTCGTTGCCCAACGACCCGGATGCGAGCCGCCAGACGCTGCGACGCCATGCCTACAGTGGGCTTCACGTGCAACAGCACCACTTCGCCGACCGACGCAGGCCGTGGAGCTACGCCACCATGCCGCGCCGCAAGCTGGACTATGCGCCGAACGCATGGCCGGTTACAGTGCTTCCCTGCTGCGCTTTTCGGTCTCTCACCAGGGGTGCGGTGCTGGCGTTCGACACCGCGTGCCCGGTCTAGCGCATCGCGTCGGCCAGGACATTCCGCGACAGCGTCGCCCGTTGCCGGCAAGCGTCGCGAGGGCGGCCCGCGCTGCGAGGCTGGATCGCCTCGGTGACAACTATCCTCGGCGGTGTCGCCGGCGTTGCCGCCGCTTCTCTTGCCTATTCATCTGGCTTGGCTGGATGCCTTTGGTGGCGTTGACTGCATGGCCTTCGGACGAGCTTGACCAGGTCGGCGCAGGTGAGGCGCGACCAGGCTCCTTGCGCACCGACTGCTGGGGCACCCCGGGCCCGCCGTCAGTTTCGACCGCCGTGCGCCGCTGCGTCCTTCTCCCAGTGGCGAACGATGTCGGCTCGAAGGCGCTGGCTTCGTCGGAAGTTGTGGCCCGCGCGCAGCTTGGTGGCCACCTCATACATCAGGGAGGCCTCGCCGCCGTCTGCGCCGACGTGCAGGGCGAACTCGTACACCGCGGTTGGGTCCAACCCGTAGCCGCTGGCTTTGAGGTGGCAGAAGGCGTCGACCACGGTGGGCTTGTCCCGTGAAGAGCTAAGGCCATTGAGCATCGGAATGAGCGACCTTACTGCGACGGCGACGACCGGCGGAACGATGTCCGCCTTGGGCTCCAGCCTGACACCGGTGGCGAGGTCGATGGCGCGCTGGGCGCGAAGCCACGGCGCCTGGAGTACCCCGACGCCCTCGATGACGCAGATCGCCTCTGCACTGTCCAGATGCTGTAACTGGGCGAGGTGCGCGAGATTGGGCCAGGCGACCAGCAGCGGGCCACGGTGGCCAGCACCGGTCCGCTGCCCGAGTTTCCCGACCACGGCACGCGGAAACTGTTCGGCAAGCATGCTATCGCCGTAGTCCCTGATCTGGCCGACCAGAATCAGGGGTTGGCCCGGCTGCGAAGCCAGCCAGTCAGCCGCCAGGGATTCCTGCACATCCACTGTCGTAGTCTCGTCGCGTAACGCTGCATAGAGCGGACAGCGGACGTGCGCGGGTTTCAGAGCCATGTCCGCCAGCGTAGAGCGCAGCTCCGACAGTTCGGCGGACTGTAACGCCCAGCAGCGTTGTTGACGCGGCTGATCGGGCAACGCCCCTGGCCTGCAGCCTGGTCTGGCCACCGCAGCTGCTCGGATTGCGCGGAGGCAGAGGCTCGCCGCACCCCTCCGGGATGCTGAAGCTCCTCCATCCGGGATACCGGATTACCAATCGCGTCATCCCAACCTAGGGCAAATCGGTTCAAAAGACGCCGAAATAGCCGTTCTGGCATCGCTAGCCGCTGCCGCGATAGCGACCGTCACGCGAAGCCATGACTCGCCGTAGGTGGTTGCTGCCGCAGCGTACGATGGCGCCTATTATAAACCGTGCTGGCCTCTATCAATCTTCACAAGGTACGTAGACCGCACAATTCGGCGAAGCCTGCAAAGGTGGCATTTGACAGCATCAGACGATCCTCTCGGAGGTTTGACCGTGAACCGTGCTGACTGGCGGAAGAGTTCGAGAAGTGGGGCGGGTAACAACAACTGTGTCGAAGTGGCGGCCGGCGGCGATAGCGTGCTGGTGCGGGATTCCCAGGATCGGGCGGGTCCGGTTCTTGCTATCGGACGAGACTCGTGGGAGTCGCTGATGCGTGGGTTGAAAAGCGGGTGCACTTGGCGCGGCGACGCCGGTTGATCGTTCGACGTGGGGTGAGGGTGCGCGGTGCGAGCCCGCCCGCCGCGGCTCAGAGGGGTGTGCGCGCTCCAGTGTAGGAGGGGGCTAATCCACGGGCGGGGTGCGCATCGGCATGTTCGGCGGTGGCGCGGAAATGTAGGCCGGGGGGTGGCCTACATTTCCGCGCGCACCTGTTCGATGAGCTGTGCGGTGTCTGTCTCGCTTAGTGCGATCTTCTCCAGCTCAAGGAACTGTTGGGCATAGAAGGAGATCACGTTCGCGTCGTCGCGTGTCGCGAGGCTGTGTGGGCCGTTTTCAAGGAACAGGAGCTCGTCGTCGCCTGGGTCGGGGAACGTCAGGATGACGAACGGTCCCATGAGTCCTGTGTGGGCGCCGCGGTCGAACCGGACGACGCGTAGGTGGACGTTGTCTCTGCTTCCGAGGTCGTTGAGATGCGCCAGTTGCCGCTGCATGACTTTCGGGCTGCCGTCGGCCGCACCGACCGCGCGGCGGATCACCGCCTCGTCGAGGACGAAGGTCAGCGTGGGTGGGTCAGCGCGGTCGAGGATTTCCTGCCGCTTTATGCGGACCTCCAGTTGCCGCTCCATAAGCTGGGGGGAGGTGTCGGGTGGGTTGAAGGCGTGGATGACTGCCCGCGCGTACTCCTCGGTTTGCAGGAGTCCCGGCAGAATGAGCGCCTCCGATTGCCGGAGCATGGATGCCGAGCCCTCGAATCCCAGGTAGATGAGGAAGTCCTGGTTGAGGATGTCCCGGTAGATGTTCCAGTGCTGCTTCCGGCTCTGCCTGGCCATCTCGACGTAGGTCGTGACCTGGTCGGGATCGGTGATCCCGTATAGCTGGAGCAGCGCCTTGAGGTCGGTGTCCGAGATTCCGACCTGGCCGGTCTCGATCCGGATGATCTTTGCCGGCCCCCATCCGAGGGCCTGGGCGGCGTCCTTCTGGGTCAGCCTCTTCGCGTCCCGTGCCTGCCTCAGCCGCACCCGCAATCGTCGCCGTTGGACGGCGGGATCGATGTCTTGCACCATACGTCCGACTTCCCCCTGTAACAGCATGTGAACCATTGCCACGGAGACACTAGACGATCACTCACTGCGACCTTCAGTGCATCAGGTAGTGACTATGTGAGCGTTACTTCTAGGTAGTACCTACCTCCGTGTACGATCCCTCGCTGGCACTCAACATGCTGAACGCAAAATCCACACCACTCGATTGACCTGAGGGGGTGCTGCCGGCCCGACCTGACGAGGCAACGACGCCTCCACCCGACGTCATGTCACCATCACGAACCGGAGTCCACTCGGTGCCCACAGGTCCCCAGGCGGGCGGCAACCCGTCAGCCGATCAACCGCGCGTGCCCTCCCAGAAGCACCGCACCTCGCGCGACCCGGAGCCGAATCCCGTCACGGCAAGTGACCGGATCCGCACGCGTCAGGCGAAGCGTTCCCACGCCGCCATGTCAAAGGCCGAGCGCACCGTCAACCAGCGGCGGCAGCTTCCGCCAGCTCCCGGCACTAGGCCGGCCGGCGGGCAGGTGATCCCCTTCAGCGACCCTGGCCGGGCTCGCCGACGACATAGCGGAAAGCCGCCAGGGGCCGCGAACAGTCGGTCCGCCGTGCGCCCAGCCTTCCCGGCGATCTTCCTCGACTTCCACGAGCGGCGGGCCGCCGCGACGGACAACGTCGGCGAGGAAATCCGGTTGCTCCGGGCGCACGTGCTGGCTGCCCTCGCACTGAAGGTCGTGCCGCCCGTGGCGTTCCTGCTGGTTGGCCTAGCCATCGCCAGCGTGTTCGACGCCGACGCGCTGTCCGTGATGCTTCCCGCCGCGCTAGGGGCGGGATCCCTTTACGGCACCACGCTGTGTCTGCTGCGGTCGCGGACCCCCAGCCGCGCAGCATCGACCAAGGATCGTTCTCGCCGACCTCGACGTCGCCATTGACACCCACTCACCCATCACGGCGCTCGCCGTCAAGCGACGCGAGCAGGCGCGCCGCCACGGGTTGACCGAACCATCCCCCGACCCCCGCACCAGCCACCGTCCCGACGAAGACGACCAGCCCTCTCGTCGACGCACTCCGCTCACTCAGCAACAACCACACCCCCGTCACCATCACGGCCGCCGAGACCAACGCCGAAAGGCATCCCACCACGAGGGCGGCGACCAGCACCGGAACCCGCCGCCGCGCAGACGCCCGAATGGGCACACCCGACGCACGGACATCCTTCGCACCGCCGCTGCCGGCGGCGCCGCCGCCCACCGCCGTAAGACCGCGCCGGACCTCTCCACCTAAGGAATCCGATCTCTCTTTCGCCACACCATCACCCCTCCCGATGCGACTCCCACGCGGCCTACACAACCACAATGGACTGTTCCCAACGACATCACGCCGGGTGGCATAAACCAACCGTTCAGAGAACACCCGTCCCCCTAGCGACCCAGCCCAGCAGCTAGAGACCGCTCAGTCAACCAGCAGCGCCGGCTACGGAAAGTATCCGCATCGATTCTTCGCGTGAATTTCGGTGCTCACGTTCCACGCAGTACCTGTGCATAGCGATCAACCCAGCCAATCCACCAAATCCCGCCCATCGGGGTCAGTGCCGCGTCGATTGACAGCGAGTAACTTGGCCGTGACCGAAGGCCGCCAATGATCGGTAGACGTCAGTGCATGGAACTGGCTCGGGAGGCATCACATTGGTCCTTCGGACCGGCGAAATGACTCGACCACGTCCCTGATAGCACCGCTACGGCGTCGTGCATCTGGTTCAGCTCGCTACTGGCGGGTGGCCGCCGTACGCTTGGGCACCGACCTGGCTCGCGATCTACTTCACATCGCTGACCTTGCTCGACCCGCTGACGGCGTCGCTGCTGTTCGCTCGCCGGACGATCGGGCTGCATTTCGCCATCCTTGTCCTCGTGGCGGACGCCGCCGCCAACGGGTACGCCGTCTACGGCCTATCCGGCGCGACCCCGACGTCCCGAATCTCGCAGGCCATCATCAGCCTCCTCGCGCTGGCTACGGTGATCACGGCTCCACGCGTCCGCCCTTGGCTGCAGCGCGCTCCGCATACGAACGCATGATCCGTATCAGTTCAACGTCCGCACATGCCGCGATCCGTGCCCATGCCTCCCGTCCTCGGGTGACGCAACGTAGTTAGATCAGGCAGTCGTCCTGGTGGACGGCGGCGGTCCTCGATGTACCCGACGTCCATCCGTCGGCTTGCGGAACTTTGCAGGTCATCGTGTAACTGGCTCTGTGCTCCAAGCCGTACCCCGACAGCGTCCTGCCCAACGCCCATAACTTCCTCGCCGAGCAGGGCCTGGCCGGCTCGGACACCGCCATTCCCCCACTGGCGCTCTCCACGGTGAACACCTGCAGCTCGGACGGTATCGACATGCTGGAGACGGTCGGATCAACCTCAACAGTGGTGCTGGACAACCCGCTCGACGACCCGGACGGCAGTGGGTCGCTCGAGGCAGTCCCGCTGTCCGGTCGGGTCCAGTGGTCGTTGCCCTGATGAGCAGCGGCTCAGCGATGGAGCCCCGACGTCGCAGACTCTTGGCTTGACGCCGTCAAGTGTTCCGTTATCGTGTCCTTGACGAGAGGAAGGAGGTCGTTGGATGGCGACGTGGGCGGCTCGTGTTGAGTTTGACCAAGTCATCACTGTGGAGACCGCGGAAGAGGCCGTGGATCTGTTCGGCGGTAGCGTCTCCATCCACGGAGACCGGAACCGGACCGGGTTCGCCTTCGAGGTGGAGGGTGTGAACCTGTTTCAGGCGGTCGACGCCGCCCGTCGGCGGGCCTACGAGGTGGCTGGGTTTACTGCCAGTCGACATGGGGGCAAGGGTCGGCCGCCGATGCTGGCGGAGTTTCATGTGGGCACCTACAGCGACATGGCCGCGGCGACGTTCGGAGTCAAGGACCTGCCGCTGGTCGGCCTTGCCGAGATTCTGCGGATGGCCGGCGGGAAGGTCAGCCGAGAGGCGGTGCGCCAGTGGGCGCAGCGCGAGGACTTCCCGGCGATCATGGGTCGGGTCTCGGGGAATCCGGCGTACTACCGACCCGAGGTCGAGGATTTTCTGGAGTCCATCGGCCGGCTGGAGGCTGAGCGGCTCGACGTGGACTGGATGTTCCGCCAGGTAGCCGGAAGGGATTGACGCCCGTCGGGCGGTTTCGCGGAACTTTCGATCGACGGGCCCTCCGACAACAGCATGACGTGGGATGCAGCATGTCGCGCAAGCCGCCGGTGGGGTCCACCTGCGTCAAGTCGGCCGTCCGTGACTTCATTGGGCATTGGTCGTCAGAGGCGCGGTGCTCGTCGGTGCCCGTCCCCATCCCCTTTCAATCCATACGTGAGGTTTCTGCCATGCGTATCTCTACGAAAACGTCGCCTCGACGCCTCTTCGTCGAGCATTGCCAGGCGCCACGACGGCCAGCGTTCGGACAGTTCTGATATCCCACATCGTCAGCATGGTCGTGCCGAGGACCAGGGGGCGTGGGCGAGCGGTGGACTCGTCGGTGTGTCGGCGGGTGTCTGCGCGGCCACGAAGGCAGAATTGAACACCTTCGCGTGAGGATGTGGCGTTCCGTTCGGAGGTGCCCGATGTCGCGGTGTCGAGGCCGACTGGCCCGGTGGACGCTGCGCGGGGCACTCCTGGTTGGTGGCGTGTTCGGCGTGTGGGGCGTTCACGAAGCGGTTGTGGATGACGTGGCTTTTGCGGTCGAGGCGCCGCCTTGCACGCTCGGTCACCTACTCAACGCTGGCGCAGCGATTCTCGACGGTGCCGTGATCGGTACGCCGTGCTCCTCACCCGCTGGTTCGGCCCTGCATGGCCAGCCAGCCCGCGCCAGCGGTGATGTGACGGTTGGAAACGTGGGCCAGCCGCTGACGGCCGTGGAGACATCGGCAGGAGCACCAACAGGCAAGCCGTCGGCGAGGGCGGAGGTACACCGAGCGAAGGATGCTGCGACAGTGCCAGGCGAGGAGAAGGGCGCCAAGGCAATCGGCCCGGCAACGCGTCTGGTGGTGGACCTGGCGTCGGCGGTGGTGGAGGAGTCATCCGAGATACGGCTGTTGGAGCCGGTCGTCGATGTCGTCCGGCCGGCCGCCGAGCCGATCGTTGACGTTCTGCCTCCCGCGTTGGCCCCGGTGCTCGGACTGACGCAGCCGATCATCGGCGGACCCGCTGCGACTCCAGCCGCGCCGGACGCCCCCGTCGACAGCGCGCCGGTGCCGGCCCGGGCGGACGCGCCGATCCCCGGCCCTGCGGTCGCCCGCCCAACGCTGCCGGTCGTGGTGAACTGCCGGAAAGCCCCGTCATCGGATGTTCCGGCCAGGCCGACAAGCCGCGATGAGGTGCCGGCGGGCACTGGCGAGATGGTGCAGGTGCCCCGGCTGGGCGGACTAGGGGGAACTGCGGGTGTGACGCCTGCCGCCCCTGTCAGCACGGCCGGAGGCGGCTCCGCTGCCGCCGGGACTGGCATCCCCGCCGACGCGTCACCTCGCTCCTGGTCGCCGAACCTCCACGTTGTTGGCCGCCGCCTCCCGCAGTGCGACAAGCTGGCGCACCGGTCGAGCCAACCGGACACCAGACCCGCCTGAGAGTCCCGGCTGCCCCGGCGAGAGGCGGAACTGCCGGCTGGGGTGAACGGTGATGCGTGCCGACAGGCCCGACGCCGGAATTCCCATCCTCCTGTGGATGATCGCAGCCGCGATGAGCAGTCACCCCGCTGCTAGGAGCCGTTGTCGCCGCTGCTGACTGAGGCCCGGCACCCGCACATATGGCCACGCCTGATCCTTGCAGGCGCCCTCCCTGTCGCCCCCTTCGCACCCGTCGGCAGCCGCCACAAGGGGCTGGCGAAGAGCAATGACGTACACGGCGCGAGCCAAAGCGCCGAACCCGGCAATGACCGCCGTCCGCTGACCAGTCACACCCACCAACAGGAGAGGTCCGTGCGCAACACCCTGCCCGCTTGCCCTGCTCGATGGGGAGACATCCCCGAGATCGTCGATCTTGTCGTCGGCCCCTTCGCCGAGAGCGCCGTTGGCGCATGGCTCGTACCCGAGGGACACCGCCGGCGTGACGTGCTCGCCGCCGTCATCCGCGTCTGGGTCGAGCACGCTCTGCTCTCCGGCGAGGCGTACCTCCTGAGGGATCATTCCGCCGCCGCCGTGTGGCTGCACCGGTATGGCCCCGTCCCACCGCCGAAGGGCTACGGGAAGCGGCTCGCCGTCGCTTGCGGCGACCACCTCGACCGCTTCCTTCACCTCGACGACGTGCTGCGCGCCCACCGGCCCACCGACCCCCACAACCACCTGGCGTTCCTCAGCGTCGCACCCGTTCCCCACCGCAACAGGCGCGCCGCCACCCTGCTCGCCACCAGCAACGCCCGCATGGGCCAAGCTTTGCTCCCCACGTACGCCGAGGCGACAACCACCGCCGAACGAGACCTGTACGCCCGACACGGCTACCTACCCCACGAACCATTCAGCCTCCCCGGCGGCACCACCACCTACCCCATGTGGCGCTACCC
>NZ_POTY01000266.1 GCF_003236315.1 Micromonospora craterilacus | reverse complement strand
GGCCCCCGCCGCGCGCCGCCGCGACCCCTCGGAGGCGAAGGTCGCGGCGGCGCGCTGGGCATCACGGCCACCTGGTGTACGCCCTCGCCTTTGATGAGGCGGCCGGCCGCACGGCAGTGGCAACAGGCCGGGCTGCCGTGTGGTGTGGCGGTCAGGTGACGGATGCCCGAGCAACGACAGTCCCCCTCTGACGCCGTCGCCCACCGATCAGGGGTGCACGTCGCGCGCAGGTCCCCGATCCGCTACGCTCCAACAAACCACAGTTCGAAACTCTCGAACCGCAGTTGCGAAGCGATGTCGAGAGCTAAGCACGAGATCCCGTCGGGCGTCAACTGTAGTCCGTGAATATCGAAGTGCAGTTTGGAGGAGCTGGTGAGCGAGACACCCGCCGACCAGGTTGAAGACGCCACCTCCAGGCTGATCCAGTCGCGGCTGCGCCGTCTCTTCGACGCTCAGGACGAGGACCGGCCGCCGTACGGCGAGGCCGAGGTCGCCCGTGAACTCACCGCCCGCGGTCACAAGATCACTGACGCGGGCATCCGCAACCTCCTGCGTGCCCCCCGGATCAACCCCAAGGCCAGCACCCTGCGTGCCCTCGCCAGTTTCTTCGAGGTGCCCGTCGGCTACCTTTTGGGGGAGGACGAACCCGAGCCGGCCAGCCGCGAGGCACGGGTGCTCGCGCGATCCTTCGAGCGGCTCACTCCGAGATCCCGCCGCGACCTCGCCCGGATCATCAACAATTTCCTGGATCTTGAGGAGGCTGCGGAGGCCGCGCGGGGCCGTGGCGCGGAACCCACACAGCCCGGCGCATAGCGGTTGACGTTCCCGCTCGCCCGGCTCCTCAAGCCGACGGCCTCGCCCCTTGCCGAGCCGCGGCTGGGGCGGTGCGCGCGCCGGGGCACCGCCGGTGGTCAGGGCCCGAGTGCTACCGCGAGAAGCGCGCCGGCCAGCAGATAGGGACCGAAGGCGAGGTCGGACCGGCGCGGTGACGCGAGTCGGGCCAGCGCCTCCGGAACGGCGAGCACGTAGGGCAGCGCGGCGCCCCACATCACGGCACTCCAGCCGAGCGCGCCCAGGGACGCGCCGAGTACCGCCGCCAACCGGACGTCACCCATGCCCACCGCACTGCCGCCCGCCAGCGCGAGCAGCAGGTAGCCGCCGCCCAGCACACCGCAGGCCAGCAGCGCCGTCGCCAGGGTGCGCCACTGGCCCGTCACGGCAGCGTGCCCCACGAGGCACGCCCCGACCGTGATCGCCGCGGCCCTCACGATGGGCGAGGGAAGCCGCCGCGTCGCGGCATCGACAGCGGCAAGCAACAGTCCGGCGTAGAGCACGGCCAGCCATGCCGCCACCAGCAGCACCCCGCCCTGCCGGTCGTGCACGCGCCAGGCGATGGCGACCGATCCGGCGGCCACCCCGACAGCGCTGCCACACACGGCGAGTGCTCGCCACGGGCCCCGAATGGCCCGGCGCGATCCGCTCGCGCGCATCCCTGCCACGGTGCGGGCCCACGCCGGCGGCAGCGCCACCCCCGCCAGCGCCCCCAGCAGGGCAACGCTCCAGAACCCGTCCACCGTGCTCCGTCCCCCTGTCGCGAGGCATGACTCCCAGCGCGTGCGCGCTGGCGCTCTCTGTTGGCGGGGCATCGATCACGAACCACGTGCCACAAACCACAGTTCGAGAGAGTTGAACTGTAGTTGACGGGTCGCGTGATTGTGTGCTTTGCTCGGAGCCACCCACCGTCGAACTGTGGTTCGGATCAAGTCAACCGCAGTTCACTCCAATGGTGGGTGTGTTGCCCTACCAGGGCTGCTCGGAGCCGGTCGCGCCGGTAGTGCCGGTCGCGGCGGACGGGCGCCCGCCGGAACCCGTCGCGGCGGGTCAGGTACTCGATGTCCAGGACCGCGAGACCGGTCGTCTCGCCGTCACAGGGAGACACGATCACGCATGACGAGACGCATCATCAGCGGGAATCAGGTTGTCCGGCCGCGCGGCCGGCTCGTCGGGCTCCTCATCGGCCTGAGCCTGGCGCCGTCCCTCGGAGCCTGTGGCGCAGGCGATCCCGGCGATGGTTCCCCCGCCAGTCGGCCACCGACGCCCCCCGCCTCGGTCCTGGCGCCCAGCGTGCCCGCCGAGGACGCGGCGTTGCTGGCCTACCAGGGAATGTGGCAGGCGTACGCCAAGGCCGGCCTGACCGCGGACCCGCAGGAGCCGGAACTGGCGCAACACGCCACCGACAGGGCGCTGTCGACGCTGCAGACCGGGCTGACGAGGCTGCGTGAAGACGGGAACGTCATCAAAGGCGACTACCGCTCCGACCCACGGGTCATCGCGACCACCCCCGCGACCACTCCCAGCGCGGTCACCGTGCAGGACTGCATGGACACCACACGGTTCCTCACCTACACCGCGGCCGGCGTCCTGGCAGACGACATTCCCGGTGGCCGTCGGGCGGTCCGGGCGACGGTCATCCAGAACGGCGGCGGCTGGAAGGTGTCCAGCTTCGGGGTACAGGCGGTGGGCACATGCTGAGGCGTCCGCTCCTGGGCGGGCTCGTGGCCTCCGTCGTGGCCGTCGCGGGGATGGCGTGGCCCGCCCGGGCCGACGACGGCATCGGCCATGTCGACTGCGCGCAGAGCCCGACGGCACCGGAATGCGAGATCACCGCAGGGATCCCCGGCGGTCCCGGTGGGTCCAACGGTGGGTCGGGTCGCGGCAACGGGGGCTCGGGCGACAGCGGTGGGAATGCGGACAGCGACTGCTACTGGCTGCCCGTGGACAGTGATCGTCCGCCGCCTGCCGGCAAGGGGCCTGAGGGCGGCTGGTACGCCCGCACATGCCTGAGCGACGGCGTCGGGTCGCAGGCCACGCCGGTGTGGCTCGACCAGGCACCCGGGGTGGACCTGCCCGACCTGGCGCAGATCGCGCGGTCGCGCCTGAGCTTGACCGCCCCGCGGATCCGCACGAACCCCGACACCGAGCCGTTCGTGCTGGTGCGGGTGCCGGTGTGGCTGTGGGTGGATCCGGTGACGTGGCAGGCCCGGTCGGCGACGGCGTCGGTGCCCGGGGTAACGGTGACCGCGACGGCCACACCCACCCGGGTGCGCTGGTCGTTCGGCGACGGCACCAAGGATCTGACCTGCCTGGGACCGGGTAAGCCGTGGACCCCGGACATGGACCCGCGGGCCGCGTCGCCGTGCGGCCACACCTACACCCGATCCTCCGCCGCCACCGCAGGCAACGCGTTCCGGCTGCGGGCAACGGTCACGTGGTCGGTGACGTGGTCCGGGCCCGGTGCCGGGGGCACGCTCGATCCGTTGACGACGACCGCCACCATGGCGGTGCCGGTCGGGCAGTCGCAGGCCGTCGTGGAGCGTGCCCGGTGAGCGTGACGACACGAGCAGCGGACAGCGCGGCGAATCCGAGCGTGCCGGTGGAGCCGCCGCGGCCAGTCGGGCGGCGCAGCGGCCAGCGCGTGGCCGCCGGAGCGTTGCTGGTGCTGGCGACGGTGGTGACGTTCTGGCAGGTCGACCTGCGCCGGCACCAGGATCAGCAGTTCCTGGCGGTGGCGCGGCCGGTTCCCGCCGGCGCGGTAATCAGCGACGCCGACGTGCGGGTGGTGCGGGTGGCGAATCCGTCGGGCCTGGCTCTCGTCGAGGCGGACCGCCGCGACGAGGTGGTCGGCCGCACGGCGGCGGTGCCCCTGGCCGCCGGCAGTCTGGTGGTGTCCTCGCAGGTCGGGCCACCGGCGTGGCCGCCGGCCGGGCAGGCGTTGATCGCCGTGCAGGTCGGTGCGGGACGCGCCCCGGCCGCAATGAGCGCGGGGGCGCCGGTCGTGATCGTCGTGACCGCCAGCGCCGGTGCCGAACAGCCAGGCACGTCGCCCGCGGGCCAGGGTGCGCGACTGCGAGCGGTCGGCACCGTCGTGTCGGTAACCGGAACGGATCAGGTGGGCGGCCAGGTCGTGACGCTGCTACTGGCCGTGCAGGACGCGGAAGCGGTCGCGTCGGCGACAGGTGACGTGGCGCTAGTACAGCTCGGCGCGGGCCAGTGAGAGACGGGGAGGTGCGGACGGTGCTGGTGGTGGTCGCGTCGGTGTCGGGTGCAGCCGGAGTGTCAACAGCGGCATTGGGGTTGGCCGCGTTGTGGCCGAACCGAAAAGGACTGCTGGTGGAGGCCGACCCGTGCGGCGGTGTGGTCGCCGCCCGCTTCGGGCTACCGCAGGAGCCAGGACTGGCAGGGTTGGCGGCGGCGGCCCGCCACGGCCTGCCGGCGGGCGGGTCAGCGCGGTTCGTGCAGGTCCTGCCGGTGGGTGTGCACACCGTGGTAGGGCCGGGCGCCGCCGAAACCGCCGCGGGGGCGGTATCGGTACTCGCCGGTCAACCGCAGGCGGTCGCCGCTTTGGCGCCGGTCGTGGTCGTCGACGCGGGCCGCCTCTACCCGGGTAGCCCGGCGCACGGCCTGCTAGGTGACGCGGACGCGCTGGTCGTGGTCACCGCCGGCGACACCGAGCACCTCGACCACGTCGAGCACCGGCTCGCCGCCCTACGCACGAGCGTGCGTGGCGGCGCCGTCGGCCTGGCCGTCTGCGGCAAGACCCCCTTCGAGCCACACGACATCAGCACCCGGTGCAGGGCACCAGTGTGGGCCCACCTACCCCGCGACCGCTGGGGCGCGGCCGCGCTGAGCGGCCGGATGACCGGACCCGCCTGGACCCGCACCCGGCTCGCGCAGGCACTGCGGTCGCTGGCCGCCACCCTCGCGGTGCCGGCACGGCCTGCCCGCCCGAGCTTGGAGGTCCTCCGATGACGACGCCCGCACCCCCAGGCGATCACGGTGTGGTCGCACCGGAGCTGGTGGCGCGGCTACGCACCCGGGTCAGCGGCCGACTCGCCGGACACACACCCACGCCGGACGACCCGCCGCGCGAGGCGATGATCGCCCGCTACATCGCCGAGGAGCTGGTGGCGCACGCCCGCGAGACCATCGCCGCGGGCCGCAGTCCCCTGAGCCCCCACTCCGAGGCGGCCCTCGCGCGGGCGCTGCACGATGCGTTCACCGGCTTGGGCGGCTTGCAGCGGTGGCTCAACGACCCCCAGGTGGAAGACATCTTCGTCAACGGCTGCGACACCGTATTCATCCGCTACACCGGAGGCCGGGTGGCGCGTGTGGCGGCGGTAGCGGCCTCGGACGACGACCTGATCGAACTCGTACGGATCGCGGCGGCGCGCAGCGGCCAGGAAGAACGGCGCTTCGACCGCGGATCCCCTGGTCTGTCGCTGCGGCTGCCCGGCGGGCAGCGACTCTTCGCGACGATGGCGGTGTCCAAAAGACCCAGCGTGTCGATCCGCCGCAACGTCCTGCACCAGGTCACCCTCGACGACCTCGTGCGCCGCGGTGAACTCACCGCCGGACTGCGGAACCTGATCACCGCCATGGTGGCAGCCCGCAAGAACCTGGTGATCTGTGGTGGCACCGGCGCGGGCAAGACCACCCTGCTGCGGGCCGCCGCCGGCGCCATCGGCCACCACGAACGCATCGTGACCGTCGAGGACGCCTTCGAACTCGGCCTCGACGAGAACACCGACGCCCACCCGAACACCACCGCGCTGCAGCAGCGCGAACCGAACCTGGAAGGCGTCGGCGGCATCGACATGGCCACCATGGTCCGGTGGGGGCTGCGGATGCGCCCAGACCGAGTCATCGTCGGCGAGTCCCGCGGCGCCGAGGCCGTGCCGATGCTGATGGCCATGTCGCAGGGCAACGACGGCTCGATGTGCACCCTCCACGCCTCGTCCAGCAAGCAGGCGTTGACCCGCCTCGCGATGTACGTGATGCAGGCGCCGGAGAACCTCACCTTCGACGCGGCGAACGTGCTCATCGGCCAGGCCGTGGACTTCGTGTTGCACCTCGACGTCGCCACCGACGGCACCCGGGTGCTGTCCTCGATCCGCCAGATCCTGGAGTCCGACGGCACGCAGGTGCCCTCCAACGAGATCTACCGCCCCGGCCCCGACCGGCGGGCGGTGCCGGCCGCTCCCCTACGCGCCGACACCCTCGACGAGCTCACCGCCGCCGGCCTGGACGTCGACCGGCTCACCCGCGACAGGTGGTGAGCCGTGAACCTGTCACCGATCCTGCTCGGTCTCGGCTGCGCCGCCGGCCTCGTCGTCGCCGCCGACGGCCTCCGCCGACGCCCACCGGGCACCCCCGGCCGCCGACACGCGAGGTGGACGTCCACTGACCGCACGCGGCTGATGGTCGCCGCCGCGGGCGGGCTCGCCGCCGCGCTACTGACCCGCTGGCCCGTCGCCGCGCTGCTCGGCGCCGCCGCCGTGTGGGCACTGCCCCGGATCCTCGGCCCCGACCGCGAGCACGCCCACGCACTCGCCCGCATCGAAGCCGTCGCGTCCTGGGCCGAACTGCTGCGCGACACTCTCTCCTCGGCCGCCGGGCTGGAGCAGGCCATCACCGCCACCGCCCCGGTCACCCCGAAGCCGATCCGCACACAGGTCACCGCGTTGGCGCAGGCCGTACGCGACGGGGCGCGACTGCCCGACGCTTTGCACGCCCTCGCCACCGACCTCGCCGACCCCGTCGCCGACCTGGTGGTCCGCGCGCTGACCCAGGCCGCCGGCCACCACGGCGGACAGCTGTCACAGAGCCTGACGAGCCTCGCCGCCACCGCCCGCGAACTCGCGGCGATCCGGATGCGGATCGCCACCAAACGGGCCGCGACCCGCACCGCCGCCAGAGTCATCACCGGCACCTCCGTCGCCATGGTCGCCGGGCTGATCCTGCTCAACCGCGGATTCCTCACCCCGTACGGCACGCTCACCGGACAACTGGTCCTGCTGCTCGTGGGCGCGATATTCGCCGGCGGGTTCTGGTGGCTGGCCCACACGTCCCGCGTCCCGCAACCCCCGCGCGTACTCACCAACCCGGGAGGGCCGGCATGAGCCTCGTGCTCACCTGCGGGCTGCTCGCCGGTGCCGGTCTGGTCCTGGCCGCCACCGGCCTGCTGCCAGCCCGCCCCAACCTCACCCAGGCCCTCGACACACTCCGCCGATCACCCGCACCCGCAGCGACGCCGACCCCGACACACACCCGGCTGCTGTCCGCGCCGCTGCGCGCGCTCGGCCTGCCCCGGCAACGCCTGCGCGCCGACCTCGCGGTGCTCCAACGGCCCGCCGCGCTGCACCTGGCCGACCAAATGCTGGCCATCCTCGCCGGAATGATCCTGCCGCCGGTCGCGATCGCCGTCGTCGCCACCGGCGGGGTCACCGTCGCCGCCGGCACACCCGTCTGGGCGAGCGCGGCGGGCGCGGTCGGCGGATGGTGGCTGGCCGAGTCCACCGTCCGCGCCGAGGCACAACGGCGCCGCGACGAGCTGCGCTACGCCCTGTCGGCGGTCCTCGACCTCGTCGTCATCTCCCTCGCCGGCGGCGCCGGCCTCGAACAAGCCCTCGACGACGCCTGCGCCGACGCTCACGGCTGGGCCGCGCAGCGGCTACGCCACGCCGTGGACACCGCACGACTCCTACGCATACCGCCATGGCAGGCCCTCGACCAACTCGGAGCGGACACCGGCGTGGCCGAACTCGCCGAACTCGCCGCGACGATGAGCCTCGCCGGCACCGAAGGCGCCCGCATCCGCGACTCCCTCTCCGTCCGCGCCGCCACCTTACGTGCGCACCAGGCAGCCGCCCTCGAAGCGCAAGCGAACGCCGCCACCGAGCGAATGTCGATGCCGGTCATGCTGCTGGCCGCCGCCTACCTGCTGTTCCTGCTCTATCCGGCCGTCACCGCCGTCACCGCGCTCTGACCAATCTCTGCCGCAAGCTCGCGAATCTGAAGTGCCGCCGCCAACACACCGAAGGGAGGCAAGCGGCAATGAGGCACCCCGAGCACCCAGATCCACCGACAGACAGTCGGCGCCTGCTCACCCACGACCTCGAACGCCACGTACCGGTGGCGCTCACCGGCCCACGACACGGCCACGCCCGCGCGACAGCCACACACGGCGGGACACTCCCGCCACCTCACCCCTGCCCACCTCACCACCAACACGCTGCGGGACACCCCGCACCGTCACCACCAGACAAAGGAGACCCCCATGCGCGCGACGAAGAGGCTGGCGGCCAGGCTGACCCTCATCCGTCTCGCCGCCGTCCACCGCCTGCGCCAGATCCACCGCTCAGGCGACCGAGGCAGCGAGACCAGCGAGAAGGTCATCTGGATCGCGCTGCTGGTCAGCCTCGTCCTGGCCGTCTACGCCATCATCCAGTCCAAGATCATCGAAAAGGTCTCCAGCATCACCCTCTAGCCGCGCGCCAGCGGACGGTCCGCCGCAGCCGGCGCCCGATCGGCACTGATCGCGGGTCGGTCACCACCGAAGTGGTTCTCTACGCGCCCCTGCTGATGCTGCTCGTCCTCATCGGAGTGCAGCTCGCCGTGTGGGCGCTCGCCCAGCTCGGTGTCCAACACGCCGCCAACCACGCCCTGCAAACGACGAGGGTGCTCGACGGCAGCGCCGACAGCGGTCGCGCCGACGCCGACTCCGTCCTCGACCAGGTCGCCGGCGGCATCGTCAACGACCCGCAGATCGTGGTGACCCGGACCGCCGACACCGCCACCGTTACCGTGGCCGGTCGGGTGCCCGCTGTCGTGCCGTTCCTACGACTGCGGGTGCGCACCGAAGTCAGCGCCCCCACCGAACAGTTTCGCACTGAACCCGCCCCCGCCAGCGAAACCACGGCCCAGGAGAGACAGTGGTAGCCCGGCGGCGCCCACACGTGTCCCGACGGCCGGGGCGAATGGCCAGCGACCGCGGCTCAGTCGCCGTCGAGGTGGCTCTCGGCTACGTGCCGCTGATGGTCCTCGCCGTCCTCGCCATCGTCGCCTGCCTGCGCCTGACGTCCGCCGCCATCGACGTCAACTCCGCCGCCGCCGCCGCAGCCCGCCAGGCATCCCTGGCCGCGACCCCGGTCGCCGCCGCCACCGACGGCGCCACCGCCGCCACCACCACC
>NZ_POTY01000265.1 GCF_003236315.1 Micromonospora craterilacus | reverse complement strand
AGGGCGGGCTGGGCGTCGACGAGATCGACGACCTGCTCAACCACCGCAGCGGCCTGCTCGGGCTGACCGGCGCCAACGACATGCGCGAGGTGCTGGCCCGACGCGCGGCCGGGGACGAGGCGGCGGCGCTCGCCTTCGACGTCTACTGCCGCCGGATCACCGGCTACGTGGGGGCGTACTACGCCCTGCTCGGTCGGGTGGACGCGGTCACCTTCACCGCCGGGGTCGGCGAGCACGCCGGGCCGGTACGCGCGGCGGCGCTGGCCGGCCTGGGCCGGCTGGGCATCACCGTCGACCCGGACCGCAACGCGGGCAGCGGCGACCGGTTCATCTCGCCGGACGGCGCGGAGGTCGCCGTCTGCGTCGTCGGCACCGACGAGGAACTGGAGATCGCCCGGGAGGCGCGAGCGGTGGTCGCGGCGGCCGGCTGACCCGGGCGGGTCAGCCGAAGGCGAGCCAGGTGGCGAGGGCGACCAGCACCACCGCGACGACCGCCGCTGCGACGATCAGTCCGGTACGCGACGCCGCCTCCGCCGGAGCCTCCGGGTTGGCGAAGGCACGGAACGCCTCGGTGTTACCGCTCGGGTCGGTGTAGTTCTCAGCCATGCCGCGAACCTTAGCGAAACCGGTCCAGTCGGACCGTCCGGTACACGTCGTACGCGCCGGGCGGCGGGTTCCGCGCGGCCCCGGGCAAACGGCACCCGGGCAGGTGACCCGGGGTCCTACCGTGATGCCGTGGGGATCAGGCGGCGGCTCGCCGCGTCGACGATGGCCTTGCTGGTGGCGTGCCTGACCGGCTGCGCGACGACCAGCGACCCGACCGTCAGGTCGGCACCGACCCGGTCGGCGCCGCAGGTGACGTACGCGGTGGGCGCCCGGACGTTCGTCGTCGACGCCGGTTCGCCGCGCCCGCTGCCGGTCACCCTCTGGTACCCGACGCAGGGCAGCCGGGTGGCCGACGGGCGGTTCCCGGTGGTGGTCTACAGCCACGGCCTGGCCAGCCTGCCCGAGCTGCACGCCGGGCTGACCGCCCGGTGGGCCGCCGCCGGTTTTGTGGTGGCCGCGCCGACCTATCCGCACACGCGGCGCGGCGCGACCCGGTTCTCCCGGGCCGACGTACGCAACCAGCCGGCCGACGGCTGGCGGGTGATCCGGCACCTGGTCCGGCTCGACGACCGGCGCGGCGACCCGCTCGCCGGCCATCTCGACGTGCAGCGGATGGCGGCGGCCGGTCACTCGGCTGGGGGCTTCACCACGGCCGGCATGTTCACCTCCGGGCACCCGGCCCGGCTCCGGGCCGGCATCGTGATCGCCGGCGGCGGGATGGCGGGCAGCTTCGCCGGCCTCCCCGCGCCCATACTCTTCGTGCACGGCACCGCCGACTCGGTGATCCCGGTGAGCGTCGGCCGGGCCGCGTACCGCCGTACGCCCGGGCCGGCCTGTTTCCTGAGCCTGCTCGGGCAGGGGCACGGCGAGTACCTCGCCCCCGGCCGGCCGGGATTCGCCCAGGTGCTCGGCGCCACCACCGACTTCCTCCGCTGGACCCTCTACGGCGACCTGGAGGCCGCCCGCCGGCTGCCCACCCGGGCCCAACTGTCCGGCGTGACCACCTTCGAGACCCGCCCCGCCGGCTGAACCCGAGCAGCGGGTCGGGTCGGGCGGCGGGGCGAGGCACAATCGGAGCCATGTCACGCCGTGCCGTCTCCGCCCTGCTCGCCAGTGCCCTGTTCGCCAGCGCGCTGGTCGGCTGCTCCACCGACCGCCAACCGGCCGAGCAGGCTGCCGCAGCCACACCGCCGGCGACCACGCCCGCGCCGTCGGCGACCTCGTCGGCACCGGCAATCCCGGCCGGGAGCGCGCCGCAGCAGACCTTCGCGGTCGGCGTACGACAGCTGAAGCTGAACCGCGACGGCGACCGGCCGCTGCCGGTGACCGTCTGGTACCCGGCGGCCGGCCGGGCGGGCGGCAAGCCGGCGGCCTCGGCGCGGGCCGCGGACGGCAGCTTCCCGGTCGTCATGTTCAGCCACGGCCTGGGCGGCCGACCCGACGACTACGCGGCCCTGCTGACCCGGTGGGCGGCGGCCGGTTTCGTGGTGGCCGCGCCGACCTTCCCGCACACCTCGCGGGGCGGCGACCGGAACGTGCTCGACGTGCTCAACCAGCCCGCCGACGTGTCGTACGCGTTGACCGAGGTGCTCGCCCTCGACAAGCGCGCCGGCGATGCACTGCGCGGGCGGCTGACCACCGACCGGGTGGCCGCCGCCGGGCACTCGGCGGGCGGGGTGACCACGATCGGGCTGTTCACCGCCGGCCGGGACGAGCGGCTGGCCGCCGGGATCGTCTTCGCCGGCACCGCCCTCGGGGTGGGCACCGCGTTCGCGGGCGCCGCGGCACCGCAGCTGTTCGTGCACGGTGAGGCGGACGAGGTGGTGCAGTACGCCGCCGGCAAGGCCGTGTACGACAAGGTGCCCTGGCCGAAGGCGATGCTGAGCCTGCCCAACGGCGACCACGGCCGGGCCCTGCTGAGCGACGGCAACTCGCTGGAGGTCGTCGCCGACACCACCATCGAGTTCCTGCGCTGGACGCTCTACGGCGACGCCGACGCCAAGGAGCGCATCGCCGCGGCCAGCGCCCCCGGCAACATCGCCACCCTCGACAACCGCCTGTGACCGAAGGAAGGGCCCCTTATTAACGCCTCCGGTAGAGCAGGGGCCCCCTTTTAACACCTCAACTGGTGTGGTCGACCACGACCTTGCCGAAGACGTCTCCGGAGTGCAGGCGGGCAAAGGCCTCCTCGACCCGGCTGAACGGCACCACGCTGTCCACCACCGGGCGCACCTTCCGCTCGGCGCAGAAGGCGAGCAGGCCGGTCAGCTCCGCCGGAGTGCCCATCGAGGTGCCCAGGATCTCCAGCTGCATGGCGAAGACCCGGCGCAGGTTGACCGCCGGCTCGTGCCCGGCCGTCGCGCCGGAGACCACGATCCGGGCGCCCGGCGCGGCGGATTTCAACGAGTGGTCGAAGGTGGCCGCGCCGACGGTCTCGATCACCACGTCGACCCGCTCGGGCAGCCGGGCGCCGGGTTCCACCGCGGTCGCGCCCAGCCCGGCGATCCGCTCCCGCTTGGCGGCGTCGCGGCTGGTCGCGTACACCCGCTTGCCCATTGCGACGGCCAGCGCGACCGCCGCGGTGGCCACGCCGCCCCCGGCGCCCTGGACCAGCACGGCCTCGGCGTCGTCGACGCGGCCCTTGGTGGTGAGCATCCGCCACGCGGTCAGCCAGGCGGTCGGCAGGCAGGCCGCGTCGGTCGCCGCCAGCCCCGCCGGCAGCGGCAGCAGGTTCGACCGGGGTACGGCCACCCGCTCGGCCAGCGTGCCGGGGAAGTGCTCGGAGAGGATGGACATCCCGCGCGGGTCACCGGGGGTGGGCACCACCGGGTAGACGACCACCTCGTTGCCCTCCGGGTCCACCCCGACCGCGTCGCAGCCGAGGATCATCGGCAACTGCTCGGCGCGCAGCCCGACGCCGCGCAGCGACCAGAGGTCGTGGTGGTTGAGCGAGCTGGCCGTGACACGCAGGGTCACCCAGTCGTCGTCGGGCAGGCTCGGCTCCGGCTGCTCACCGACGGTGAGCGCGGCGAGCGGGTCGGCGTCGTCGAAACGGGAGGCGAAGGCAGCACGCATGATCCGCACGGTAACAAGCTGAGCGCTCGTTAAGAAGGGCCCCTTTCTATGCATGAGGCGTTAAGAAGGGGCGCTTCCTTACACCTCAGGCGCGCGCGACGCCGTCGCGGCGGGCTGCTTCGGCGACCGCTTCGGCGACGGCGGGGGCGACCCGGGGGTCGAGCGGCGAGGGCACGATCGCTTCCGGGGTGAGCGTCTCGGCCACCACGGAGGCGATGGCGTCGGCCGCCGCGACCTTCATCGCGTCGGTGACCCGGGTGGCCCGGGCCGCCATCGCGCCCCGGAACACGCCCGGGAAGGCCAGCACGTTGTTGATCTGGTTCGGGTAGTCGCTGCGCCCGGTGGCGACCACCGCGACGTGCCGCGCGGCCACCTCGGGATGCACCTCCGGAGTGGGGTTGGCCAGCGCGAACACGATCCCGCCGGGGGCCATCCCGGCCACCGCCGACTCGGGGATCTGCCCGCCGGAGACCCCGATCAGCACGTCGGCGTCGCGCAGCGCCTCGGTGATGTCGCCCTGACGGCCGTCGGCGTTGGTCAGCTCGGCCAGTTCGACCTTGGTGCCGGTCAGGCCGGTGCGCTGATCGCAGATGATGCCCCGGGAGTCGCAGACCACCACCCGGTCCGGGTCCACTCCCCCGGCCACCAGCATCCTGGTCACCGCCACCCCGGCCGCGCCCGCGCCGCTGACCGCCACCCGCAGGTCGCCGAGCTTGCGGTTGAGCAGCATCGCGGCGTTGCGCAGCGCGGCCAGCACGACGATCGCGGTGCCGTGCTGGTCGTCGTGGAACACCGGGATGTCCAGTGCCTCGTCGAGCCGGCGCTCCACTTCGAAGCAGCGTGGAGCGCTGATGTCCTCCAGGTTGATCCCGCCGAACGACGGCGCGAGCGCCTTGACCACCGCGACGATCTCGTCGACGTCCTGGGTGTCCAGGCAGACCGGCACCGCGTCGATCCCGCCGAACTGCTTGAACAGCACGGCTTTGCCCTCCATCACCGGCAACGCGGCGCGCGGGCCGATGTTGCCGAGGCCGAGTACGGCCGAGCCGTCGGTGACGACCGCGACGGTGTGCGACGCCCAGGTGTAGTCGTGGGCGAGCGACGGGTCGGCGGCGATCGCCTCGCAGACCCGGGCGACCCCGGGGGTGTACGCGAGGGAGAGGTCGTCCCGGCTGGTGAGCGGGACCGTCGAGACGACGGCCATCTTACCGCCCCGGTGCAGCTGGAAGACGGGATCAGCAGGATCCACAATGGACGAAGACATGGTGACTCCAGGATCTGTCGAGCAGATGGACCGGCCGGTCGGGCGCACGGTGAGGCGACGAGCGGCGGCGCGAGGTGCGGGGGGTCACCCGGGCACTTCCGAGCATAGTGGTGGCGGTGGGGCCGGTATGTGAGCAGGGTCATAACGGACGCGGCGGCACCCGACCGGGTCGCGGCCAGTAGCGGGCCACCACCCGGCCCCGCACGTCGGCCACCCCGTACTCCCGGGAGTCGTCGGTGATCAGGTCGTTGTCCCCGTACAGCCACCACCCGCCGTCGACGGGGCGGACCGCGCGCTTGACCACCAGCAGGTCCGGGCGGCTGCGGAAGACCGCGATCACCACGTCGCCGGGGCGGACGGGCCGGCCACCGCGACGGACCAGCACCGCGTCGCCGTGTCGCAGGGTCGGTGACATGGACGGACCGGTCACCAGTACGGCCGACAGCGGCCACCGGAGCTGGGGCGCGGGCACGGGTTTCACCTCCTGCGGCCTCGGGGACCACCTCCAGGAGTAATGTCGTCTTGGATCATCGCAAACTTCCCATGGAGGATCCTGATGCGACTTCCACGCATCCTTGCGCCCCGCGTGACCGCCAGCGCCCACTGCGACCTGCCCTGCGGTGTCTACGACCCCGCGCAGGCCCGGATCGAGGCCGAGTCGGTGAAAATGATCTGCGAGAAGTACCAGGCCAACACCGACCCCGAATTCCGCACCCGGGCCATCCTGATCAAGGAGCAGCGGGCCGAACTGGTCAAGCACCACCTCTGGGTGCTGTGGACCGACTACTTCAAGCCGGCCCACTTCGAGAAGTACCCGAACCTGCACCAGCTGTTCAACGAGGCGACCAAGCTGGCGGGTGCCGCCGGCGCCAAGGGCGCCACCGACCCGGCCAAGGCCGACGAGCTGCTGCAGAAGATCGACGAGATCGCGAAGATCTTCTGGGAGACCAAGCAGGCGTGACGTCGCTCGCCGGCGGCGACAAGTCTCGGCGGCCGACGCGTCCACACCGGGCGCGCCGGCCGCCGTCGTGTCCGGCCGGTCCACCCGGCCGCTCCGCCATGGTCGACGCCGCCAACCGCTCGGCCGCCTGAGCGGGTAGAGTCCCCCACCGGGGGGATGAGTGGTGACTCAACTGACCGGCCAGCCGACGACCGACGACGACGTCGTGCACCTCACCGTGCCCGCCGACGGCGGCTATCTGGGTGTCCTCCGCACCGCCACCGCCGGCCTCGCGGCTCGCCTCCAGTTCGCCCTCGACGAGATCGAGGATCTACGCATCGCGGTCGACGAGGCGTGCGCCATGCTGCTCGCCATCGCTTCCCGGGGAGCCGAGCTCGACTGCCGCTTCACGGTGACCGAGGACGCGCTGACCGTCGAGGTGACCGTGCCGACCGTGCCGGGCACCAAGCTGCCGGCCGAGTCGTCGTTCGCGTGGAAGGTGCTCACCGCGCTGACCACGTCGGCGGCGGCGAGCGCGGTCGACGGGCGGGCGACCATCTCGCTGCTCACCCGCCGCGCCTCCGGCTGGTGAGCGGCCACCCGGGTCAGCTCACGCCGCCGCCTCGCTCGGCCCGCCGTCAGCGCGAAGCGCCACGCTGCGGTGCCTGATGGTTCGCTCGCTCCGCTCGTTCACTCGAAGCCGAGGGCGCGGGTGGTGGGCGGGCTGACCAGCAACCAGGTGACGCCGAGCCCGAGCGCGATCAGCGGCACGCCGAGCCAGCCCAGGCCACCCTGGATCATGAACCAGCCGATCGGCAGCAGCATGAGCTGGAGCACGATGGACGGCGCGCGGGCACCCGCCCGGCGACGCAGCAGCGCGCTGCCCAGCGCCCAGAGCGCGACCGCGGCACCGATGGCGAAGGCCGTGACCAGCAGCGCCGACGTCAGATCGGTGGTGGTGGCGGTGAGATCGGCGACGACCAGCCAGGCCGCGACCAGCCCGACGGCGACCGCCTGGCCCCGTAACAGCCGGACCGCCCAACGCAGTGTGACGGGGGTCGGGTCGGAGTCGATGGTCACGCGGTCACGATACCCGTGACGGCCCGGAGTACAGTGCCGCCCATGCGGGCCATCCTGCTGGTCAATCCGAAGGCCACCACCACCAGCGAACGTGCGCGGGACGTGCTCGTCCGGGCGCTGCGCAGCGAGGTCGACCTCTCCGTGCGCTACACCCGGCGGCGTGGTCACGCCACCGCGCTGGCCCGGGAGGCCGCCGTGGAGGGCGTCGACCTGGTGGTCACCCTCGGTGGCGACGGCACGGTCAACGAGGTGGTCAACGGCCTGATGACGGCGACCAGCGCGGTCGGCGAGGCGCCGACCGCGGAGCGGCTGCCCGCACTGGCCACCGTGCCGGGCGGCTCGACCAACGTCTTCGCCCGGGCGCTGGGCCTGCCCAAGGAGTGGCCGGAGGCCGCCAGCATGCTCCTGGAGGGGCTGCGGCTGGGCCGGCACCGGACGATCGGCCTCGGCCGGGCCGACGACCGCTACTTCACCTTCTGCGCCGGCTTCGGGCTCGACGCGGCGGTGATCCACCGGGTCGAGGAGGCCCGCCGTCGGGGCCGGGTCTCCTCGCCGGGGCTCTACTTCCGCGCCTTCACCGCGCAGTTCATGTTCGGTGCCGAACGGCGGCACCCGGCGATCCAGCTGGAGCAGCCGGGCGAGGCGGCAGAGGGAGACCTGGCCAGCGCCATCGTCCAGAACACCGCCCCGTGGACGTACGTCGGGGACCGGGAGGCCAACCCGAACCCGGAGGCGTCGTTCGATCTGGGGCTGGATGTGATGGCCTTTCGCCAGCTGGGCGTCGCCAGCACGACACGCACCGTGACGCAGTTCCTCTCCAGCACGCCCAATCCGCACGGCCGGCAGGTGCTGCGCCTGCACGACGTGGCCGAGTTCACGCTGGTCGCAAGCCGTCCGCAAGCGTTCCAGCTCGACGGCGACTATCTTGGCGAGCGGGAAAAAGTCAGATTCACCTCCGTTCCCGCCGCACTCAGAGTAATCTGTTAGGTCTCCGGTACCACCGGGCGGAGACGGTCGGCGCGACCCCCGACGCGCGACGACTGCGACACCCGAAACCCACGCCGGAAATGTCAGCAATGTCCGGCGGACTGTACTATATTGATCCTCGACTGTGGTAAGGCGGGTGACCGGAGTGATCTGGAACCCGGACAAAAGGGTTGTGGGCTTGCTCACCGCGCGGAGTTTTTCCGAGCGCCACCCTTGACATTGTGTGAGTTCGTGAAAGTATTCACAAGCGAACTTGAGTTACCGGGACATTGCCTGGATATGCTCGGCAGGTTGAGCCGTTCCAGCAGGTCCCCGGGGCCAACAGCCTGCTCACGCACTGCCGAATTGACGGACGCAAACCGTCACCATCGGCATTGCGGACGCATATAGGAAAAGCACCAACAGCAACATCTGCCACCCACCCAGAATGAGGAGTGTTGCCGCCATGGACTGGCGTCACCATGCTGTCTGCCGCGACGAGGACCCGGAGCTGTTCTTCCCGATCGGGACGTCCGGTCCGGCTCTCCTGCAGGTCGAGCAGGCCAAGGCCGTCTGCCGGCGCTGCTCCGTGACCGACCAGTGCCTGCAGTGGGCGCTGGAGTCCGGTCAGGACGCTGGCGTCTGGGGCGGGATGAGCGAGGAGGAGCGGCGCGCTGTCAAGCGTCGCGGCGGCCTCCGGGTGCTGCGCGCTCACTCCGCCTGATCCACGCACCAGAGCGACACGCCCCGGCCGGCTCAGCCCGCCGGGGCGTTCTGCTGCCCGCCCCCGGCAGCCCGGGCCGTCGGCAGAGCCCGTCGGTCAGCCCGCCTCAACTGCCGGAGCGCGCCTCGGCGTCCACCCGGCGCAGCACCAGGTCGACCAGCTCCGGCGCGTCCGTGAGCGGAGCCGCCACCGCCACCGCACCGGCGTCCCGCGCCGCCGCCGTCACGGCATCGTGGAACAGCCCGGGCGCCAGGAAGTACGCGGCCACGGCCACCCGCCGCGCACCCCGCGCCCGCAGCCGGGCCACCGCCGCACCCACGGCCGGCGGCGCGGCCGAGGCGTACGAGATCCGGGTCGGGGTGTCCAGGGCCGCACCCAGCGCCTGGGC
>NZ_POTY01000264.1 GCF_003236315.1 Micromonospora craterilacus | reverse complement strand
GTGCGGGTCGCGGCGCCCGTGCCGCAGGTTATGGAGGACCTGCCGTAGGCGTGGAGGGAGGTGGCCGACGTCTTTGCCGGCGATTTCCGGCGCCTCGGTGCCGAGCCACACCATGCCGGCCGTGTCGACCCAAGCGATCGGCGTTCGTCCCGGTGGGAACCTCCAACCGGGCTGCAGCAGCCGCGGCAGCCGCACGATGTCGCCGGGGTGCCGTGACCAGCCGGTGGGGCTGGATACCGAGACGGTTCCCGGTCGCCGTCCGTGCTCGGTGGCGTCGGCGCAGGTGGGGCATTCGGCGCCGTCGAGGCGGGTGGTGCCGCCGCATGCCCGGCAGTTGTGCCAGTTGTTGGGGTCGGCCGTGGGCTCGTAGCCGGGGGTCCATGCTCCGGTCACGCGCCCGCCGAGACGGTACGCGCGAATTTTGCGCGCCTGCGTCAGGGGACGAAGCGTCTTGGCAAGGTGGGTGTCGATGGTCGCGACGGTTGCGGTGGCGGGCACGAGCACCGCGAACAGGTGATGTCCCATCAGTGGTCCGCGTGGCCCGCGGGCGTCGTGCCGCCGGCGAAGGGGTCGCGCACCGCTTGGGCGATTGGGCTGTGGCCTTGGCGTGGAAGCGCCCGGGGCAGGTCAGGATTGCTGGCCTTGTGGTCGCGGACCTGAGTGCCGCTGGAACGGCTGGTGCGGACGACTGGGCCGGTGCGACGGGCAGCGGGGCGCTTTGGCAGGCGACGTCCGGCCGTGAGGTACGGGGCGAGCGCCTCCCGCATGTGGGCGAAGTTGGTCGGGGACAGGTCGATCTCGTACTCGACGCCGTCGAAGACGAAGCGGTGGGTACGAACTCCGTCCGTGCTCTGGTCGAGGTCGTCGGTGACCACGGTGATCGTGCGAGTTGCCATCGTTTTCCTTTCCTTTGGGCATGGCAAGGGCTCCGATGCCCGGTCGGGCGTCGGGGCGGTGCTTGGCAGGTGATCGGCACAAGGTGCTGTGGCCGGGGGTGTCCGTCACAGGTGCTGCGATGGATCGGCTCTGATGTCGATTGCTGGGGCTACGCCGTCGGCACCCGTCGGCGGGGGTGTCGTCCTCGCTGTCGGGGCGTTCGTGGCCCGGGTGCCCGTGGACGCGTCGCGGGAACTTCCTGGCGCGACAGGGGTCCCTGGCCTGGTCGGGTTCGTCGGGCTGCAGCCCGCTCGGTGCGTTCCCGAGGCTGCGGATCGGTGCCGATGTTGGCTACCAGGGTGGTTCTTGTTCGGGGGTGGGGCCGTCGGCGATGTTGGCGGTGCTGGCGAGGTGTCTGGTGGCGACGTGGAGGGCCAGGGCCGCCTCGGTGAGGGCGGTCCGCATGAAGCGCGCGTCGGACGAGGCCAGTCCGTCGCTTTCTCTGCCGGGCGGGCTGTCGACGACGTGTTGGAGCCCGTCGCCCAGGGTGTGGGTCAGGTATGTCAGTGTGGTGGTCAGGTCGGCGAGGTCGGTCGCAGAGGTGATGGCGGCGGGCCGGGCCACGCTGAGGCAGGTCGCCACGTATCCGGCCAGCGTGGCGATGGCCCGTGCAGCGGCCCGGGTCTGTTCGGGGCCGAAGGTTGCCTCATCGTCGAAAGCCACACCGATCTGCTCGGCCAGCTGCGCCGGGGACGGAGTGTCCGTGACGGAGTCCGGGCGCGGCACATCGCCGTTGTTTCGGTGGAGGCGGGCGGCGAACCACCGCTTCAGCTCGTCGAGGTGCCGACGCTTGCCGCGGCGGGTGCCATCGCCGGACGTGCCGGCAGGGGGGTCCGCGTCGGCACGACTGGGTTCGGTTGCGGCGCCACCGGCGGTCCCTGCGGCGGTGCGGGCGTGGGACCAGGCGCTGCCTGAGTATTGTGCCGCGGCGGCCGACATCTCCGCGGCGTGGTGCAGCAGAGCACGAAGATCGTTGGCGGCGGCCATCGACTCGGGCGATTCCCGGGTTGAGGTGTCGTCGGTGAAGCCGGCGAAGCGCACGTGGTCGACGGCGTAGTCACCGGCTTGTGCCTGTATCCGGGCGAGCAGCCGCGAGGTGCGGTGAACGTGTCCGATGAGGAACGCGGCGTCGGCGGGAGTGGGAAGAGCGATCGGGGCGCTGGCAGGCCCCGTCGCCGAGTGCAGCCAGTGGTGGAGGTGCTCGGCCGCGGTCACCGCGCTCGCAAGACGGCCGGGGTCCCCCGGGCCGTAGATGGCGAAGAGATCGGTCATCTCCGTGAGCCACGTGCTTGCCTCCGTATCCGCCGGCATCGTCTCATCGACGATGATCGGATCGGAGAAAGACCCGCGCGGGGCGGGGCAGATGGGCGTGCTGTCCGCGACGTGCCACCAGCGGGGCAAGCCGCTGACGTCAGCAGTGGTCCACCTCTCGACGGGTTGGTTGACCACCGGCTCGCGGCAAACGGGGCAGATCGGTATCTCGGTCATGCCGTGGTGTCCTTCCTGGTGTTGGGGCGGCGGCGATCGCGCCGCCCGACGTGCCTGAGGGCTGCCGGATGCCCGGCCGGAGATGCCGCAGCCGGATTGCCGCCACGGGGAGGCGCTGGCGATCGCCAGGCTCGGATACCGCGCGGCGGGTGGTCGGACCACACGCGTGTCTCGCGTGGGCCTTGCCGTGCGTCCGAAACGGTGAGGTCGCGGACCGTGCGGGTGGACGCGGCGGCCTATAGACCGTCGGTCGGTCACGCGGTCCGCTCCCGCAGTCGGCGTCGTCCCCGGATTGGCGCCAGTGAGGGGCGCACTAGCCGCTCACGTCGACGTCCGTCCTTGCCGGCGTGGTAATGAAGGAGGCGGTCGCGGTCACGAGGGCGACCAGCCCGGGGTAGGTGGCGGGGGTGTGGTCCGGATCGGGGTGGTCGTCGACGAGGGTCTGGGGGTGGTCCTCGCCGTGTAGCCGGGTGATCCGGTAGGCGCGGCCGTCGACGTCGGCGGCATCGACACAGCGAACCCGTTGCGAATGGCCGCTGATCGTGTGGATGTCCTCGTAGCAGGCTGCCCAGGCCATGAGCCTCGCGTCGGGTTCGGTCCTGCGGATCTGCTGACCGATGGCGTTGAGGGTGGCCCGGTATGGCGTGTCGGGGCTGCCGATGCCCACAGCGAGGCTGGACAGCAGTGTGGGCAGGCCGGCCATGTTGGCGCGTGGTTCGTCACGGCGCAGCGGGAAGTGCAGGCTGCGCGGTGCGGGCCGCTGCTGCAGGGCGGCGTCGAGAAGCGGCTGGCTGTGGATCAGCAGCACCGTCGCGGGTTGGCGCCAGCCGGCCGTGTGAGCGTCGGTCTCGGCGGCGACCAGGCTGCCGGCGAGGGCGTGCACGGCGTCGAATGACAGCATCGGGTTCTCCCATCGATGGGGGCAGAAAGAGGGACCCGCAGCCGGTGGCTGCGGGTCCCTTCGGGGATGGTCGGTCAGTGGTCGTGTCGGCTGCGGCTGCGCGGGCCGGCGGGGACCATTCCGTGGCTGCCGTGCACTCCGGTTCCCGATTTTTTGGCCCGGTACATGGCCTGGTCGGCTTCGGTGAGCAAGTCCCGGACGCTGGCGTGCCGACGGCCGGTGTGGGCGTAGCCGACCGAGGCGACCACGCGGAGGTCGCCGTTGGTCACCTGGATCGTGTGGCTGGAGATGACCTGCCAGGCCGCGTGGGCTGCGGCGTCGGTGTCCTCGCGTCCGCCTCTCACGAGCAGGGCGAACTCGTCGCCGGAGAGCCGGGCGGCTATTTTCACCGGTTTGGGCAGGCTGGCCAGGCGCCGGCCGATTTGGTGGAGCAGGTCGTTGCCGGCCTCGTGTCCGAGGGTGTCGTTGACGGCCTTGAACCGGTCGAGGTCGAGCAACACCACCCCGACCGGCGCGTCGGCGGCGAGGGTTTCGTGCAGGCAGGTCAGGAACCGCCGCCGGTTGGGCAGGCCGGTGACCTCGTCGTGGTTGGCCTGGTAGCGGGCTTCTTTGAGAGCCCGCTGTTGGCGCCAGAGCACGGCTCCGGCCAGTGCCAGACCGGCGAGGATTCCGCCGACGTTGCTAGCGATCACGTGCAGGATGGGAGACACTCGGTGACGCTCCTTGGGTATGAAGGAGCACCGGGGGGCGGGCGTGTCGAAGTGGCCAAACTTGTACGCCCCTCCCCCGGGCTACCCTGGCTGGTTACTGGCTGCTGCTGGTGGGGGCGAGTTGGTAGGTGGCGGGCTGGTCGACGGTCTGCACCGCCACGCCGTCGGCGACGAGCTTGGTGGCCGCGTTGGCAACCGCACCGGCGCCGGCCTTGTTCGCTCCGGTCCCGGCCTCGGCTCGGTCGATGAGCTTGCACAGCTCGCTCGTCTTGTACTGCCGGTCCGGGTGGGCCTTGAGGATGGCGAGGATCGCGGTGCGCAGCGATCCCTTGCCGCGGCGGGTCCTGGCCGGTCCGGTGCCGGTGCCGGTGCCGGTGGACGGGTTGTCCGATCCGCTGTCGACCTCGTTCGCGCCCATAGCCACAGGCGTGGTGGGCACGGAGTCGTTGGCGGCCTCGGTCGGGGCAGGTTCCGCTGCGGGTTGCGGGTCGCCGTCTTGCGCCGACGCCGTGTGGTCGTGGCTCCCGACGGCGTGCGCACCCATTTCGCTGTCACTGTCCGGGCGCTCGGTCCCGGATGCCTCGGCCATAACCTGCGGTTCGGACTCCGGCACAGCCGCCTCGGTGACCTCCACGGCAGTGGAGTGCTCGGCAGGGGGCTCGGCCGCGGCGGGGTGTTGGTCGGAGGTGCCCGGCGGGCCGTCGGCGATGGCCGTGGCGCCTTCCGTCTGTCCCTCGCTGGGTCGGCTGGTGCCGGTCAGCCGCCACAGCGTGCGGCCAGGGCTGGGGTGAAACGGCTCGGCGAGGTTCATGTTTTCCAGGTTGCGTAGCTTGGCGGTCGCGGTGGAGTAGGCGACCTCCGCGTGCTCAGCAACGGCGGCGGCGGTGGCCTCGCCGAGATCGCCCAGCGCCCCGAGCACTTTGAGCATGCCGTGGGGCAGGTCGGTCTCCGCTGGGACTTCGGTCATCGCGGTTCGTCCTTTCGTTATTCGAGGTCAGCACTGATCCACGCTTCGGAAGCGGCGGAGATCAAGTGCTTTGGGTCGGATTCCGGCACAGCGCAGGAGTTGGGGTGGTAACTCCCCGTTCTGCGACGGCGGTTCGTGAGGGACCCCTGGTGCTCACTGCCGCCGGGACCGGAGAGCAGGCCATCGGAGATGGCTGCGTGGCGGGCAGAGCCGCTGGTGTCGAGTCCTTCGCCCAGGAAGGCCAATCCGACCACCTGCCGCTGCCTGAACTGCGCCCACTGAGCCAGGCCAGCAGGCGGTGGCCTTATCCGGCGCCGAGGCCGAGGCGGTCGCCGATGGCGGGTCCCTGCCGCAGCGCGGCGACGACGGTAGGCAAGTGTCGTCGCTGCCAGCCACGTAGGGCGGCGGGCAAGTCGGCGCCGTACCTGCGGTGCTGGGTGAGTGCGATGGCTAGGCCTGCTGCCTGTTCGATGCCGTTGTTGGCGCCGCGGGCGGTGTGTGGGCGTACGGGGGCGAGCGCGTCGCCGAGCAGGACAGCGTGCCCGCTCCCGATCGGCCACACCATCCGGCTGGGCGGTGTGATATCCAGCACCGGCACCGCCATCCGGACGGCGGTATCCCGCACCAGTTCGGCGTGTTCCGGCGGTAGGAGACGGCCGGCGCACTCGTCGACGTGTGCCCGGGCGGAGGAACTGACGTGGTGAGGCAGGGCGAAGACCCTGCGGGTGGGGCTGGCTCCGAAGCAGTGGTGATACTCGACCGGGCTGCAGTCCAGGTAGAAGGTCCAGTCGCACCCGTCCGGAACGGGTGCGAGGTTGAACTGCGCGCCGGGGCACGGATCGAGGCGGAGGAAGTCCCCCGAGTGGGGTTCCGGTGGGGCGCACGAGGCAAGGCCACGGTGGGCGACGTAGCCGGCGTAGTGCAGGCCACGGTCGGGGTCGAGGATCTGCCGGCCGGCGCTCGACCGGCCGTCGGCGAACACGACGAGGTCGGCCGTTTCGGTGTTCCCGTCCGAGAATCGCAGGACGGGTTGACCGGCGTGCTCGACCAACCCGGCGACGCGCATGCCGGTGCGGAGGACCCCGGCGGGAAGACGTTTCGTCAGTGCCTTGTGCAGCAGTGTCCAGGTGGTGTTGCGGCCCGGGTAGGTGCGCAGCACGGTCTGGGTGGCCCGCCGGTCGCGGATCACGCTCTGCACGATCGCCTCGGAGTTGAAGGCGACGATCTCCTGCTGTGGAATGCCGAGGCGATCGACGACGTCGAGTGCGCAGTGTTCCAAACCGATCAGGCCACCACCCCGTGGTGCGGTGGCGGCGGCGGCCTCGTAGATGGTGACGTCGAGTCCGGCATGCAGAAGGAGAAGAGCGGTGACGGGGCCCGTTACGCTGCCGCCGATCACGGCGACACGGAGCCGACGCGAGCTGGAGGTGGTGGCGGCCGGCAGGTGTGGGGTCATCGGGGTCCCTTCGGGTTGGTCGAGGAGGGCCCCGGGCACGGCCGTGCGGCCGTGCCCGGGGTGCGCCGTTGGCGCGGGATGGCCGGGCAGCGGCCAGGTCGTGCGGTGGTGCGGGGTGCGGCAGGCCGGGTTCAGCGGCCTGCGGTAGGAGGTCCTGTCAACCGGCGGTGCGCGTCAGCCCGGCGAGAATGGTGCGGGCGCGGGCGACGAGCTTGTCGGCGACGGCAGCCAGGACGTTCTCGGTCTTGACGGTTGACCACCGGGTGCCCGGATGGCAGGCGGTCATCGGATCGCGGGCGAGCACCGTCCAGGTCAGGGCCGGAGTCAGGACCTCCGCGACGGCGCTGGACTGGTAGGTGCGGTAGTCGCGGCGGACCCGCACCCGGATGACGTGTCCGTCGATGTGGTGGACGCGGGTGAGGGTGTAGTGGCTGCTGTTGGAGATGTCGAAGCTTCTGTCGACGACTGTTCCCGGCCTCTTCCTCCTGGAAGAGGTATAGGGCGGCCCTTGCGCGGGCCGGGCGTGGTGGGATGCCCCAGCCTGGGGCGAGCGCTCGGCGCGGTGTCGCCGTCGGGCGACGCCCGGCCGCGGATCACTATCGGCGTCGACGGTGAACATGTCGCAGCCGGCGGCGCGACCAGCGCGGAGTAGATCGATAAGGCGAGCACCGTCTACCAGCGCGATCTGCGCTTGTATGGGGCTTCGGGGGCGCAGTGGACCGCCGAGCCATTCGGTCCAGGTGATGCCGTGGCCGAAGCGACGTCCGCCATACGTGCTGCGGAACGGCGCCGCGTTGATGTTGTCCGCGGCCAGGCTCGGCCGAAAGTTTCCGTCTATGTAGAGGCTGTCATCGAGGTCGCCGCTGTCTCGCATCAGGTGCAGCGCGGGCGGCACGTGGGCTCCGACGTGGCCGTCGATATCGATCCGGTAAGCCGCGGCGATCGCGGTCGCCGCCAGGTCCAGCACGGTCGCCAGGTCGAACCAGAGGCGCAGGGGCATACGAACCGGTCCCTTCGTTGTCGTGGGTTTGGTGGGGTGGAACTGGCCGGGCAGCGACACATCCCCTCGGGTACGGAGAAGGTGTCGCTGACCCGACCGGTTCAGGTGTTGCTGTCGATGCTCAGGAGCGGTGTGGACGCGCGAGTGTGCGAGTGCCGATGATCGACCCCTCCAGGTCTCGGACGGTGTCGTGGCAGACCAGCACGTCGTCGCGGTCTACCGCGGCCAGACCGACGACCAGGGACGCCAGGTAATAGGTGCCCGTGACCGGCGGCGGCAGCGGCGGAGAGCCGTTGTCGGCCGCACCGTAGGCGACTCGTTCGACGGGAATGTCGAGGCCGAGGTCGTCGGGTCCGATGACCCGGTGTCCCAATCTCACCGGCTGGTGCTGAGCGGATGGTGTGATCACCCGCAAGGGCGTGACGCTGCCCGGTGCGATGCGATCCGGGGTGTCACTCGGGAAGATCCGGACGGGATGCGGCGTCAGGTTGACGATCTCCGCCATGCGGTCGCTCCGATCATTGTTGGGAAACGGTGGTTGCCCTGCTCCGCGGGTGGGACCGGTCGGGCCGTGGTGGAATCCCTTCGAATGCCGGGGACACACCGTCGGTCGGCCCGGCCGGTTGCGGTCAGGACTGGTGCAGGGTGACGGCGAGCAGCCGCTGCGAGTCGTCGAGCGAGTCCAGGTAGCGGGCCGCCCGGTCGAGGTAGCTGATTCGGTCCGCGAAGTGGGCGCTGGCTGGTTCCAGCCGCTCGCCTTCCGCGGTGAGGAACGCGTCGGTGCACACCGCCCAGAGGGAGTGGAAGTTGGCGTATGCTGCCGCGCCTGCCTGGAACATCTCCAGGTCACCGAGGTCGAGCCTCACCCCGTACACCGCGGCGTTGTGCATCCGCATGGCCTGCACGCGCGGCTGCCGGTGGTAGGCGGCAGTCGCCATGTCCATCGTGTACTGCGGGTCGTTGATGTGTTTCTGCAGAAACGCCGACCACGGAGTGGCTACCGGCGTTCTGGCCACCACGTGCGACCACTGGGCGTGACGCATGCTCGCGCCGACGTAGGCGCCGTGGCGCATGCCGGCCAGGTCGAGCAGGCGGATCGGCCCGCCAGCGCAATGCCAGGGACCGCCGGGCACATTACGCAGATCGATCATCTGCCGGTGCTGCCAGCGGCGCAGGGCCGGAGAGGCCCAGTACCGAGGACAGCTGGTGCCCGGGATGCCGAGGTGGCGTCCGATTTGGCGACTGTTGGCCAGCACGTGCTGCAGGTCGTCGCGAACGCAGACGATCATGGTGCCGGCGACCGCCGGCGGCATGACCGTCACGGCCGGTGCCGACGGAGCAGCCGAGGCGGCCGGGGCGGCCTGCGCGACCGGAGCGGCCTGCGCGACCGGAGCGGCCTTGGTGGCCTTGGCTGCTTTGGTGGCCTTGGCTGCTTTGGCCGCTTTGGTGGCCTTGGTGGCCGGGGTGGCCGCGTTCTTGGCCATGTGGATGCCTCCTTGAGGGTTGGGCGTGCGGTATGCGGGCACGCAGAGGTCGCCGAGCCACTGGGTTCGTGGTCCGGCGTGGGGATGTGGGTGTGGTGCGTGGTGGCAGGTGCGACTGTCGGGGCTCGTCGCGGGGCGCGTGGGCCGACCGGCCGGTGAG
>NZ_POTY01000263.1 GCF_003236315.1 Micromonospora craterilacus | reverse complement strand
GGTGTGCTGACCGGGGGGCTACTCACAGGGACTCCGTCAGTCGGGACAGGCGCTGGGCCATGATGACGAACGTGAAGCTGACCGCCAGCAGGAGCGTGGCCAGGGCGTTGATCTCGGGGGTCACGCCGAACCGCACCATCGAATAGATCACGATGGGCAGCGTCGGGTCCGCCGGGCCGGCGGTGAAGAAGGCGATGACGAACTCGTCCATCGACAGGGAGAAGGCCAGCAACGCACCGGCGACGATGCCCGGCGCGAGCGACGGCAGGGTGATCCGGACGAAGGTCTGCACCGGCGTGGCGCCGAGGTCGCGGGAGGCTTCCTCCAGGGAGCCGTCGACGTGGGCCAGCCGGGTGCGTACCACGGCCGCGACGAACGCCGTGCCGAACACCGCGTGCGCCAGCAGGATCGAGTGCAGGCCGAGCGTGAACCGGACGGCGGTGTAGAAGGCGAGCAGGCCGATGGCGAGCACGATGTCGGGCAGGACGGCGGGGGCCACCGCGATCGCGTCGAGCAGCTTCGACCGCGTGTACCGGGCCAGGCCGACGGCGAGCAGGGTGCCCAGCACCGTCGACAGCACGGTCGCGCCGGCGGCGACGATCAACGTGTTGACGAGTCCTTCGCGGACCGCCTCGTTGGCGAACAACCGGCCGTACCAGGCGGTGTCGAACCCGTCCCAGCGGTAGGGGGTGTCGGCGGCGTTGAAGGACATCACCACGAGCACCGCGATCGGCAGGTAGAGGAAGAGGTACGTCAACCCCGCCGGCAGGTAGAGCCAGTTGAATCTACGCACGGTTCGTCCCGTCGGCCAGCCGGCGGGCCGCCCACGCCTGCGCCATGAGCAGCAGTACGAGCAGTGCGATGACGACGAGCGCGAGGGTCGAGCCGAACGGCCAGTCGCGGGCCTTGAGGAACTGGTCCCGGATGAGGTTGCCGACCATCACCGTCCGTCCGCCGCCGAGCAGTTCGGGGATGACGAAGTTGCCGAGGCTGGGCACGAACACGAAGACGCAGCCGGTCAGCACGCCGGGCAGGGTGAGCGGCAGGGTCACCGACCAGAAGGTACGGGCCGGCCGGGCACCCAGGTTCGCCGACGCCTCGCGGAGTTGGGGGTCGAGGCGTTCGATCGCCGAGTACAGCGGCAGGATCATCAGCGGCAGGTAGGCGTAGAGCAGCCCGCCGACGATCGCCCCCGGGGTGTAGAGCAGTTCCAGTGGCCGGTCGATGATCCCGATCCCGGTCAACGTCCGATTGATCACGCCCTCGCTGTTGAGCAGGATGATCCACGCGTACGTGCGGATGAGGAAGTTGGCCCAGAACGGCAGCACCACCAGGACCAGCGCGACCGTGCGCCAGGCGCGGGGGAGCCGGGCGATGAGGTACGCGGTCGGGTAGCCGAGCAGCAGGGCCAGCAGCGTGGTGATCGCGGCCAGCTGCACCGAGGTCCAGATGACACCGAGGTAGAGCCCGTCTGCGACCCGGCTGAAGTTGTCCACCGAGACCTCGTGGACGATGCCGCCGAACCGGCCCCGCTGGAACAGGGTGTAGCTGAGCACCAGTGCCAGCGGCACCAGCATGAACACGGTCAGGTAGCCCAGCCCGGGGCCGAGGGTGGCCAGCCGGCCGACGAGCCGTTCCCGGCGCGGGGCGCGGCGCCCGCGCGGACCGACGTCCGCGCGGGCGACACGTTCGGGGGTGCGGGTGCGGCCCATCTATCCGGCCGACACCTCGGTCGCGATGCGGGTGTACGCCGGCGCCGCGTCGCCGAGGTCCACCGGCACCTCCTGGGTGAGCAGTTCGGCCGGGGTCATCGTCAGCTGCGGGTGGGTCTCCAGCAGCTTGGCGTCGATCTTGGCCATGGCGGCGCTGTTCGGCACCTTGTAGAGGATGTTCTCGGCGGCCCAGCGGTGGTTGTCGGCGTCGAGGATGTAGTTGATGAAGGCGTGCGCGGCCTCCTTGTTCTTCGACGTCTTCAAGATCACCATGGTGTCCACCCAGAGGTCGCTGCCCTCCTTGGGAACCACGAACTTGATCTTAGGGTCGTCGGTCGGGCACCAGCCGTCCCACGCCTCCACCAGCGCGGCCTCGCCGGACTTGAGCCGGTCGCCGAAGGTGGTGTCGTCGTAGGCCAGCAGCGTCTTCTTCGCGGTGAGCAGCTTCTGCTTGACCTGCTCCAGCTGTTCGGCGTCGGTGGTGTTCGCGGAGAAGTTGAGCGCCTTCTGGGCCGGCAGCATCAGCCACCGCTCGGTGGCCATCATGGTCACCTTCTTGACCAGCTGCGGCTTCGGGGAGAGCAGGTCCTCCCAGCTGTCCGGGGTGTAGCCGGTCAGGTCGGTGCGGTAGCAGAGGCCGGTCGTGCCCCAGGTGTACGGCACGGAGTACTTGTTGCCGTTGTCGTAGGCCAGTTGCCGGGCCTCCGGGTAGAGGTTCTTGAGGTTGGGCACGAGATCGGCATGCACCGGTTCGAGCAGGCCCTGCTCGGCGAGCGCCTGGGCGAACTGGCCGGAGACGAACGCGACATCGATGCCGCTGTCCGCGCCGGCCGTCAACTTCGCCATGACCTCTTCGTTGGTGGCGTGCTTGGTGACGGTGACCGTCGGACCCGCCGCCGCCTTGAACTTGGCGGGAAGATCCTCCGGCATGTAGCCGTCCCAGTTGGAGACCGTGAGCTTCTGGGTGCTCAGGTCCGCGTTCGGATCGAGGGTGTCCGGGGTGGCGGTGCCGTCGGCGCCACCGCCACATGCCGTCAGGGCGAGAACGAGGCCCGCAGCGAGGACCGCCGGGCCGGCGGTGCGCCGGGAACTTCTGAACGCCAACACTCCGCACTCCTGTCGGGAGTCGAGATAGTGCACCGGAGTGTTGCAATGCACGTCAACGTGCGCAAGACTCATCCCGCCTCTTGTAGCCAATAATTTACGTCGGAAACTGAACTTGGATTCAACAGATCGGGTGCCGCCCGGGGCCTCCGCCGCGCTCGTCGAGGCCCTCGCCGCCGGCGGCACCGTGGCCGGCCTGCGGGTCCGCCGCTTCGTTCCGCTCGCCCGCGGTCCGCTTGGCGAGCGCCTGATCACCGTCGACCAGACGAACACCTCGGTCGTGGTGGGCGAGCGCGTGGTGGTGAAGTGGATGCGCCCGGCGGCGGACGGCTCGCCGGACCGGGCGCCGGATCTGCTGGCACACCTGGCAGCCGTCGGCTTCACCCATACCCCGACCCCCTACGCGGCCGTCTACCGCGACGGCCCGGACGGTGGCCTGACGGCCGTGGTCAGCGGCTTCCTGCCGGACGCCGCCGACGGGTGGGACTGGTGCGTCGCCGCCCTGCTCGACCAGCTCGCCGGCGGCCCGCCGGCCGACCTGGCCGGGGAGATCGGGGTGTTGGCCGCGGAGCTGCACGCCGCCCTGGCCACGCCCTCGGAGACCACGCCGGAGCCGGTCACCGAGGTCCGGCACCCCGCCTGGGCGGCCGGCGGCCTGGCCGTGCTCGAACAGGCACAGCAACTCCTGGCGGATCTCCACGCCGAGGACGCGGGCTGGTTGGCCGCCCGGGCGGATCGGCTCGCCGCCGACATCGAGCGCTCCGGCGAGGTGGACCGGGCGTACGTCATCCAGCCGCACGGCGACCTGCACGTGGGGCAGGTGCTGCGGTGGCGCGGCGGACTGGCGGTGACGGACTTCGACGGGAACCCGACGCTCGCGACGCCCGCTGGCGGGACCCTGACCGAGCCGGCCGCTCGCGATGTGGCGCAGCTGCGCACCAGCCTGCTGCACGTCGGGCAGATCGCCGACCGGCGCACCGAGGGCCGCCACCGGGCGGCGGTGTCCGACTGGTGCCGCCGCGCCGCCGACGAGCTGCTCGGGGCGTACCGCCGCACGCTGGCCGAGCGCGGCCTGGCGCACCTGTTCGACGAACGGCTGCTGCGGCCGTTCGAGGTCGAGCAGGAGTGCCGGGAGTTGTGCTACGCCGCCCGCTTCCTGCCCCGCTGGCGGTACGCCCCGATGGGCGTACTGCGTTCCTGGTACCAAGACTGACCGAAGGAGCCCCGTGGACCCGCGCCTGTTCCTGGCCGACCTGGAAGCGAAGCCGGAATCGCTGCGCCACCTGGCCGCCACCCTGTCCGACGGCGACCTGTGGGCCGGCCTGCCCGACCCGGTCGACCGGGTGCTCCTGCTCGGCATGGGCAGCTCGCGGTACGCCGCCGAGATGGCGGCGCTCCGGCTGCGCGCCGCAGGCATCGACGCGGTCGCCGAGTACGCCTCGACCGTCGCGTCGTACCCGGCCCGCCCCGGCACCCTGGTGATCGCCATCTCGGCGACCGGAACGAGCGTGGAGACCCTCGACGCCACCTCCCGCTACCAGGGGTCGGGCCGACTCGTCGCGCTGACGAACACTTCGGATTCAACGCTGGCTACCTGCGCCGATCTGGTGGTCCCGATGCACGCCGGCACCGAGCGCGGTGGGGTGGCCTGCCGGAGCTTCCAACACACCCTGGTCCTGCTACTGGACCTGGTCGACCGGTTGACCGCGGCGCGGCGCGGTGCCGCGGCTCTCGCGCGCCGCGCCGCCGACACCGCCGCTCTCGCGCTGCGCGCCGCCGACGCCACGGAGGATCTGCTCGCCCGCCGCGACGCGTGGTTGCCGAGGGCGATCGAGCTGCTGGACGGTCCGCACGGTGTCTACGCTCTCGCGCCGGCCGAGCGGCTCTCCTCGGCGTTGCAGTCGGCGCTGATGGTCCGGGAAGGTCCCCGCCGCCCGGCCGACGGGTGCGAGACGGGTGACTGGTCACACGTGGACGTCTACCTCGCCAAGACGCTCGACTACCGGGCGCTGTTCTTCCCCGGTTCCCGGTACGATGCGGCGGCACTGGAGTGGCTGAACCTTCGGAAGTCGACCGTGCTCGCCGTCGGCGCCGAGGTGTCCGACGCGGCCGCCGTGATCCGCTACCCCGGCGACGACGACGAGGCCGTCCGGCTGCTCACCGAACCGCTGGTCGCCGAACTGGTCGCCGCCCACTGGTGGGCTTCCGCCGCATGATCGTGCTCGATCCGTGATCGAGCGCGATCATGCGGTGTTCTGGCGCATCTCGGTGGGCAGGTACCACAGGCCGGCGTGGGTCGGGTCGCGCAGCCAGCGGGCCCGTGGTGCCTCGTCGGGCCGGGGTGCCCAGTCCCGGTACGGCAGCAGGGTCAGCCGCCACGCGATCAGCACGAAGATGAACAGCCCGGGACCGATGAACCAGAGCAGCGCGTCCCGCCGGCGATAGGAGGCGTACGGCGCGAGCCCCGCCGTCACCGCCGCCGGCAGCGCGATGAACGCGAGGGTGGCCCAACGCCCGCCCAGCCAGCCCACGGTCAGTTCCCGCGCGACCATCCCCGCCGCCAGCACGAAGCCGACCAGCAGGCCAGCCCGGACGGCCCGCGAAAAGCGCCCGCGCGGCGCAAATGAGCTGACCACGCCGGTCAGACGAGCAGCAGCGGTACGTCGTACCGCTGAATTGCAGGATCGCGGGTGGCGAGGACGAGGTTTTCGCATCGAGCCTGAGCCACCAGCATGCGATCGAACGGATCACGATGCATCAGGGGCAGTTGACCGGCCACGATCGCGTGGTCAGGCGTGATCGGCAGGCTTCGGAACCCGCTGTCACGGACGAGTTCGGGTAGACGTTCCGGTTCCTTGATCTTGCCGATCGCCTGCTTGATAGCGATCTCCCAGATCGTGGCGGCGCTGACGTACACATCCGGCTCGTGATCCAGCCGGTCCTTGATCTCAGACGACAAGGTCGGGTCGTCGGTCAGCCACCAGATGACCACGTGGGTGTCCAGCAGGAGGGTCACGCTGTCGTTCCGAAGTCGTCGGCGATGGCCTCGTTGACCTCGGCGGAGTCCCAGTCCTCGGACATCACCAGCCTGCCGCGCAGGGAGCCGCGGGCGGTGCGGTTGACCCGGCGTACGAGCGGGATCAGCTTCGCCACCGGTTGGCCGGCTCGGCTGATCGTTATCTCCTCGCCATGCTCAACCCGCTCGATGATCCGTGACAGGTGCGTCTTGGCCTCATGGATGTTGAACTGGGCGGCAGGCTCGCTTCCCATCTGACCTCCTTGGCTAAGAGGTTAGTCCACCATGAGTCCTTGGTCGAGGAAGCCGTCAGCAGTCGACAGCGCCGCGAGCTCAGTCGAGGGTGATGCCCAGGTGGTTCCGGAGCGCGGCCCGCCCGGACGGGGTGAGGCGTACGGCTCGGCCGGATCCGATCCGCGTCACCCACCCGTTGCCGAAGAACGTCTCGCAGAGTTTCGCCCCGGCCAGCCCGCCGAGGTGGTGGCGCCGTTCCGTCCAGTCGAGGCAGCCGCGTACGAGGGGCCGGTGGCCGGGGCGCGGCTCTGCCGGGTCCCACCCGAGCACGTCGGTCAGCCAGGCGCCGCCGGCTGGGGTGAGGGCGAAGCCGCCGCTCTGGTCCAGCAGCCCCCGCGCGGTCATCGCGTCGGTGACCGCGACACCGAGCCGCCCAGCGAGGTGGTCGTAGCAGGTGCGGCCCCGGCTCAGCGCCGCGCTCGCGGTCGCCGCCCGCAGCCCACGCGGTGTGGTCGGGCGCGGCTCGATCCGCGCCGACAGGTCCTCCAGCAGTTGCGCGACAGACGGGCCGGCGAGTTGCACGTACCGGTGCCGGCCCTGACGTCGCTCGACGAGGAGCCGACCCTCGACGAGGCGGTGCAGGTGCGCGGTCGCGGTGGAGGGCGCGACGCCCGCGTGCGCCGCGAGCTCACGCGCGGTCCAGGCCCGGCCGTCGAGCAGCGCGAGACACATGGCCGCCCGCGTCTCGTCGGCCAGCAGGGCTGCGAGCGCCGCCAGGTCGGAGGCCGGGGTCATCCTTCCATTGTCGGCCGCGATCGTTCGGCCGGCACCGAACGATCGCGGCCGTAGCCTTCGCCACATGCAGCAGATTCGCGGCCGTGACGCGGCCCTGGCCGTCCTGAACGATCCGGTTTTCGTGGTGCCGCCGGTCCCACCCGCGTCGGTCGGGATCGCCTGGCTGCGGGCCACGGTCGGCCGGTTCAGCGAGGGTGCGGAGCACGAACGGCGCCGCGGCCTGGCGGTCGCGGTGCTGGACTCGATCTCGCTCGACTCCCTGTGCGGGCCCGGCCACCCGGTGGCGATCCTCGCCCGCGCGATGGGCGTCGACGAACCCGTGGTGGATCTGGTGCGCGACGTCGCGCAGGCGTACCAGCCGGGGACCGGCGACGAGGCGCGGGCCGACGCGGCGGTCGGCCGGCTGGTCGTGGTCTTCGGCGGCGGCTACGACGAGCCGACCGCGGCCCGCATCGGCGTGCTCGTGCAGGCGTGTGAGCCCACCGCGTCCTTGATCGACCGGGGCCGGCATCGTGCCGTCGAGGACGTGCTGCGCGATGACCCACCGGTCCCGGCGACCCGGCGACAGGCGCTCGCCGCCACCACCGTCGGCAGCGTCACCGTCGAGGCCGGCGAGGTGGTGCAGGTGCACCTGGCCGGCGAGCTGGCCTTCGGCGCGGGACCACGGCGCTGCCCGGGCCGCGCCCATGCTCTCGCGCTCGTGGAGCGGGCACGACCATGACGACCTTCGCCGCCCTGCACCGGGCCGGTGCCCCGCTGGTGCTGCCGAACGTGTGGGATGTCGCGTCGGCCCGCTTCCTGGTCGAGGCCGGTTTCCCCGCGCTCGGCACCACCAGCCTCGGCGTGGCCGCCGCGCACGGTCTGCCCGACGGCGTCGCCGCGACGGACGCCGAGAACCTGCGGCTCACTCGCAGCCTGGCCCGGCTGCCGGTGCACCTGACCGTCGACATCGAGACCGGATCGGTCGACGCGGCGGTCGCGGTGGCCGAGGCCGGCGCGGTCGGCGTCAACATCGAGGACGCCATGCGCCCGACGGAGACGCACGCCGCACTGATCCGGTCGGTGAAGCGGGAAGTCCCGCAGCTGTTCGTCAACGCCCGTACCGACACCCACTGGCAGCGGCCCGGCGACCTGGCCGAGGCCGTCCGCCGGGTCCGCGCCTACGCGGACGCCGGCGCGGACGGGGTGTTCGTGCCCGGTCTCGCCGAGCCCGCCGACATCGCGGCGATGGTGGCGGCGGTGGACGTACCGGTCAACATCCTGTTCCTGCCCGGCCGGCACTCGGTCGCCGACCTGACGGAGCTGGGGGTGCGGCGGGTCAGCACCGGCTCGCTGCTCTTCCGGGCGGCACTGGCCGCCGCCGTGGACACGGCCGTAGCGGTCCGCGACGGCCGCCCGGTGCGCCCGGACCTTCCGCCCTACGCGCAGGTGAACACCGAGCCGCCGACCCCGTGACCCGGTGCCGCGGTCCGGGTTGTCGCACGGGGCCGGCAGAATCGCGTCCGTGCTGGTGGCGGTGGTGTCCGACGAGCAGGGCGGGGGAGCGCTGCAACCCCTCGACCCGGCCGGTGCGCCCGCGGGCGTGCCCGAACCGGTCACCGACCTGGCCGCGGCGATGGCCGGCCGGGAGCGCGTCGAGCAGCCGCGATGGATCTGGGCGTCCGGTGCCACGCTCTACCCGGCGCTGCTGCGCGCCGGGGTCCGCGTCGAGCGGTGCCACGACGTGGAGCTGACCGAGGCGCTGCTGCTCGGGCACGCCGGTCGCTGGGGGGAGCCGCGTGCGCTGGCCGCCGCGTGGGCGCGGCTGACCGGCGCGCCGGTGCCGGCCGACCCGCCGCCGCGCGTCGCCGCGCCGCCGGGCGACGGGCAGGCCGCGCTCTTCGACGCCGTGCCCGGGCCGCCGGGTCCGGGCCTCACGGCGTTGACCAGGGTGTACGCCGACCAGCTCGAACGCATCGCGGCGACCGCCCAGCCGGGGCGGTTCCGGCTGCTGGTGGCCGCCGAGTCGGCCGGCGCGCTGATCGCGGCCGAGATGGGGGCGGCGGGCCTGCCGTGGCGTGCCGACGTGCACGACGCGGTCCTGGCCGAGCTGCTGGGGGAGCCGTCCCCGGTGGGCGGGCCGCCCCGGCGGCTGGCCGAGCTGGCCGCCCGGATCGCCGACGCGTTCGGCGTCCGGCAGGTGCACGCCGACAGCCCGGCGGAGCTGCTGCGGGCGTTCGCCCGGGCCGGGGTGGAGTTGCCGAACACCCGGGCGTGGGTGCTGCGTGGGGTGGACCATCCGGCGGTGCCGCTGGTGCTGGAGTACAAGGAGCTGTACCGGATCTGGACGGCCCACGGG
>NZ_POTY01000262.1 GCF_003236315.1 Micromonospora craterilacus | reverse complement strand
GCCTTCACCCAGCAAGTGCCTTCCGTGACAGGAAACTCGGACCCTCAGCAAGTCCCATTTTCCCTGATCAGAAGGCACTTCTTCGTTTCCAGCCCAGTCCTTGGACACCCTTAACGAAGGGCCGAGGCTAGGGGCTCTTGGCAACGCGGACGTGGCAGGCAGGGTGGCGGGCCCTAGGCATTCCCGCCGGTTGAGACGGTGCGGTTGGACGCGGGCGCATCGCCGGCTGCGGTGTCCTCGCCGCTGACCCGGGTCCCCCTTGGCAGGCTCAGCAGCCCGAGGACACTGATCGGTGCCAGGGACACGTGGCACAGCGAGAGTGCGACGGCGCTGACGGTGTCGAAGCCGGCCGGGATCGTCATGATCGGGATGGTCACGAGCGCCAGCAGTGGCGCGACGACGCTGCCGACGATGACGGTCCACGGCCAGCGTCGGGCGGTCAGCGCGACGGCGGTCAGGCCGAGCAGCAACGGCACGACGGTGAAGCCACCGACCGTCAGCGCGTCCACCTGCATGCTCTGCCCGGCGTTGGTGAACACGAACCGGCCTCCGGCCGCCCTGCCGACGGCATGGATGAGCAGGTTCATGATCAGAGCGGCACCGACTGTGGCGGCTACCACGGCCAGGCTCGACCGGCGACCAGCGGCGGGTGTACCCCGTGATGGCCTCATCGGTTCGCGGCCGTCGTCCCGCGCCGCAGGTAGGCCTCGATCCTGGCGAACGCGCCGACCCAGACCTCCTGGGTGAAGAAGTCGCGCACCTCGACGGCGGGGAACCCACTTTGGATCACCGTGACGAGCGTCCCGTCGCCGTCCGGTTCGAACGTGACCTCGACGCGCGTGGTCATCGTCATGCCGTCCGGCCCGCTGCCGACCGATTCGGTGACCAGCCGGTGCGGGCGGTCGACCACCAGGAAGGTCTGCGTCTCGCGGAACAGCTGGTCGGGGCTCGGACCCCAGATCGCGGTCTGCTGTCCGCCGACCCGCAGGTCCACCTCGATCTCCACGATGCCGGGCTCTTCGTCGAGGATGCTGAACCAGATCTTCTGCTTCTCCGCGTCCGTGTAGGCGTCGAACACCTGCTCGGGCGACGCCGGCAGGTGGCGGGTGAGGCGCAACTGGAGGTCTGATGTCTCGGTCACTGCTCGGTTCCCTTCTCCAGGGTGAAGTAGGCATCGAGACCGTCGAGGCGACGCCCCCAGAGCCGCTGATAGAAGCTGATCCACGCCATCGCATCGTCCAGTCGCTCGGTGCCGAGCCGGCATCGCCGCGACCGGCCAATCTTCTCCGTCACCACCAGGCCCGCCTCCTCCAGCACCCGGATGTGCTTCTTCATCCCGGTGAGGGAGATGGCGAACGGTTCGGCCAGATCGCTGATGGTGGCCGGCGCGGAGCCGAGCCGAACGAGCACCTCGCGGCGGGTCGGGTCGGCCAACGCCGAGAAGATCCGGTCAAGACGTTGCTGAACCATGCGGTTCACCATACAACAGTGAACCATCAGGTTCAACGTGCGCGGAATGAATGCCGGACGCCGGGCCGGGCGTGCGACTCACGCCGGGCCCGGCCGGTGGGGCTACGGGGTTCAGAACGGGTTGGCGACGCGGGCCGCGTAGATCAGCTCGATGCGATCGCTGCCTGCACCGCGACCGCGATGGCGAGCCAGACGACGGACGCGACGACAGCTACGCCAACCATGGTCAGCCCTTTGACGGCGGCTGGAGTTCGGGTGCGGGCGACAGCCAGGTTCGCCACCAAGCCGAGGACTCCGATCAGTCCACCAAGGGCACCGCCGACCGCGATCAGCAGGATCGGCAGTGGGGCCAGGACCCGAAGCGCGACCGGCACCGGGGGCCCGGTCCGATGCTGTACGCCGTTGACCTCCACGGTCGGGTACGGGTCGGCGAACGCGATGCGAACCGTGGCTTCGACCGTGCCACCGGCGGCAGCCGGCAACGCGTACTGACGCCTACCCGTCCTCGGCGCCGGCACTCCGCCAACGGTAACGGCAGGGCGACCCCACAGCGCGTTGGTGGTGACCACGACCGGTCCTGCCACGCCGTCGATGCTGATCGGTTCCGTATTCACCGGCGTGATCCTAGGAAGCAAAACTCAGCCGCGTCTACCCCGTCCGGCCGAAGGGCCTCGCGTGGCCCCGTCAGCGGGCTGCTTGGCCTGCCGGCATCGCGACCCGGGCTTCGGCTGCCGTCCTGATGAGCTGCGCCGTTTCGTCGGGGTGGGAGACCATCGCGACGTGGCTGGCCGGAACCTCGATGGTGGTCGCGCCCATCCGGCTGGCGAACATCCGCTGCGCGTCCGGCGGGATCGCCTGGTCCTGGGTGGCGATCAGGTACGACGACGGTAGCGATCGCCAGGCCGGGACGCCCATCGGCGCCGCGAAGGCCGACTCGGCAATTGGCTGCTGCACAGCGTGCATCGCGTTGGCGTGGACCGGATCCACGTCGGCCGCGAAGTGCTGCACGAAGTCGTCCTGCGGCTGCCAGATGAAGCCCTGCTCGTCGGTGAACAGGTGGGCCAGCGCCGGCGGTGTCGGTCCCTGCGACAGCAGCGCGCTCAGCGACTCCCCCTGATCGAGTCCGAAGGCCGCGACGTACACCAGCCCGGCCACGTTCGGTGCGTCGGTACCCAGGGCAGTCATGATCTGGCCGCCGTAGGAGTGTCCGGCCACGATCGTCGGACCGTCCTGCAACTTCAGGACCTGGCGTAGCCGGGCGACATCATCAGGCGTGGAGGTCAGCGGGAACTGCGGCGCCGTCACGTGGTAGCCGCCGGCCTGCAGCCGCTCGATCACGCCGCTCCAGCAGGAGCCGTCTGCCCATGCGCCGTGCACCAGGACGATGTTCGGTCGGCCATTCATGGCGGATTCCTCCCCTACCGGGGGCAGTGGTCGGTTCTGCCCCATGCTGGCCCGCGGGCGGCGACCGATGTCCACATGCCGGGTGCCCGCCGGCCGAGTCAGGTGCGGTCACGTTGCGAGTACCAAATCGGCCTGGGCGTAAACGTGCTGCGGTGGAAGGGGGCGACGTGGAGCGGCGGCACCGAACTGTCTCCCGGTGGTCGTGCGACCGGTGTCGCCGCGACGGCCCGTCTGCCCGATGGCCTTCGGACCAGTCGGGCAAACTGCGAGAACACCGGTCCGCGGACGGTCGCCGAGAATTCATCCATGACTGCCACTAAGAGTGGATCTGTGGCCGCCGCTCCGACGGGACGGCCGGTGCGATGGGGATGGGTGGTGCTGACGGCCGTCGCGGCCGGGGTACTGCTGTCGGTGTTGTGGTCGTACGAGTTCGTCGACCATACGATCGGTGATTCGATGGCCAATGCGATCCTCGGCCGGGACGCCAAGGCGACCGCGATCGGCGGCACGGCGGCTGCTCTGGTGTTCGCGTTCGTCTCCGGTCTGGCCGGCACCTTCACCGCCTGCAACATCGCGATGGCGGCGTCGATCGGACCGATGAGCCAGGCCAGCGCGGACGGGGCGACCCGGGCCGGGCTGCGCAGCCTGGTGCGGCCGGTCGGCTGGCTGACCCTCGGCATGGTGGCCGTCTCCGCCGTCTACGGCTTCGTCGGCGTGCTGCTCGGTGAGCGGCTGCCACAGCTGTCCACCGCGACCGTCGGCGGAATGCCGGTACGCCTGGTCCAGTCGATGGTCGTGTTCGGCCTGATCGGGCTGGCCTTCGTCTATCTCGGCCTGGCCGCGCTGGGGGTGGTGCGGGATCCGTTCGCGCACCGCCCGGTGGCGCGGGTGGTGGTGCTCGGCGCGCTGGTCGGCGGCTTCCTGATCGGCCGGCCGTACCCGCTGTTCAACAAGCTGTTCGTCTGGGCGGTGGAGAGCGGGAACCCGCTCTACGGCGCCGGCGCGTTCGTCCTCCAGTCGCTCGGCAACATCGCGATCGTCGCGGCGCTGTTCGCCCTGCTCGTACTGGTCACGCGGGGTGGGTTCATCCGCGCCCTGGCGGCCAGCCCGTCCCGGACGGCGGTGCTCACCGGCGGGTTGCTGATCGCGCTGGGTGTGTTCATGGTCGTGTACTGGAACGTGCGGCTACCGGCGATGTTCGACTACGGCTGGTTCCCCACCATGCCGTACAACAGCAGGTGAGTGCTGACGGGTGCGCCGCCTGGCCGGTTCGGTCCACCGGCCGGGCGAGGGGCGACGGCGGGCGACGTTGATCGGAGGTGGTCGTGAGCGGCATCCGACTCCTCGTCACCGGTGGCGCCGGCTTCATCGGGTCGCACTACGTGCGGACCCTGCTCGGGCCGGACGGTCCCGGCGACGTCCACGTCACCGTCCTGGACAAGGTCACCTACGCCGGCAACCTGGCCAACCTGCGCCCGGTGGCCGGTCATCCCGCGTACCACTTCGTGCGGGGCGACATCTGCGACGGACCGCTGGTGGACCGTCTGGTGGCCGAGCACGACCAGGTGGTGCACTTCGCCGCCGAGTCGCACGTCGATCGGTCCATCGCCGACGGCGGGGACTTCGTGCGTACCAACGCCCTGGGCACCTGGACGCTGCTGGAGGCCGTCCGGCGTCGGCACGGCGACCGGGCCCTGTTCGTACACGTCTCCACCGACGAGGTGTACGGCTCGATCGACGAGGGCAGCTGGCCGGAGACCGACCCGGTGCTGCCCAGTTCACCGTACGCGGCGACGAAAGCGGCCAGCGACCTGCTCGCCCTGGCCTTCGTCCGCACCCACGGGCTCGACGTACGGGTGACCCGGTGCGCCAACAACTACGGCCCGTACCAGCACCCGGAAAAGCTGGTGCCGCTGGCGATCACCAACCTGCTCGACGGCGACCGCGTCCCGCTCTACGGTGACGGCCGGCACGTGCGCGACTGGCTGCACGTCGACGATCACGTGCGGGCGCTGGAGCTGGTCCGGACCCGGGGCCGGCGTGGCGAGGTCTACAACATCGGTGGCGGCACCCAGCTCACCAACCGGGAGATGGCCGACCGTCTCCTGGACGCCTGCGGTGCCGCACCGGACCGGATCCGGTACGTGGCGGACCGCAAGGGCCACGACCGCCGGTACGCCGTCGACTGGTCCAAGATCCGCCGTGAGCTCGGGTACGCGCCGCGCCACGACCTCGACGCCGGGCTGCCCGAGACGGTGGCCTGGTACCGCGCAAACCGGTCCTGGTGGGAGTCGCTCAAGCAGCCTTCGCCGGTTGCGCAAGCTGGGAGATCGGACCGTCCCTGACCTCGGTTAGCCTGACTGTCCTCAGTGGTCCCGGAAGGGAGGTCCGCGATGGTGCCGGCTGCCTGTCACGGCGCAGATCCGCCGGACAAGGAGCGCCCGGCCAGGGCCGATCCGGCCGGTTCCGGGGATCGATGTCCGTCGGCGGGTTTCGCGGCCGCGGACGCCGACCGGCCGACGCGGCGTCGAACGGTCCGACGGCAACGGACGGCGGCTCCCCACTTCTGGTGGCGGTGGGGCTACGAGCCCGCCGCCGACGCGGACACCGTCCCGACGGCACACCACGACCCGTCGGGCGGCCCCGGACTGATGCCGTAGCCGCTCTACCCAGAGTTGCCGATCGCATACTTTCGGTGAACAGAACGGGCCATTCCGGCATCCGGTATAGTATCTTTACCAAACAGACTTGACTTTCAGTAGGGCCCGCACCGACGCTCCACTTTCGAATAGCACGCTGCTGCGACGAACGTGATGTCCACATGCGCCCACCGAGAAGACCATGTGCTGGTGCCGGCTCGGTACCATGCTCCGTCTGTTTAGCCGCCGACCGACGGCGCCACCCGCGGCCGTACGCCAGTCGCAGCGGCCCGATCCCCCCGGTTGAGATGACCTTCGGTGAACTGCACAGGCTTCCCCTGAGCACCCTGGTGACGCGGCCGGTCACGGAGCAGTTTCCGGATCTGCGAACGGGCGTCGTCCGCCTCGACGCACCCGCCGGCACCCTGGCCCACGCCGCCGTCCTCGACGTGCTGACCCGCTATCCGAGACACTCGGCCGCCGGTGCCGGCGCCAGCCGCCCCCGCTCCCGGGTGGTGCTCGACTGGGCCGCCGGACGGTTCCGCACCCTGATCGGCGCACCCGGCGGCGCGGTGTCGTTCGGCGCCGACATGACCAGCCTGACCCAGGGTTTCGTCCGATCCGTCGAACCGGCCCTGCGCCCCGGTGACGAGGTGGTGTGCACCGCGCTGGACCATCGGGCCAACGTGGACCCGTGGCGGGAGTCCGCCCGACGCCGGGGTGCCGTGGTACGCGTCGCCGACCTGTCGCCGGACGGGCAGCTGACCGTGGACGCGATCACCGCGCAGCTCAGCCCCCGTACCCGCTGGGTCGCGTTGACCGCCGGCTCGAACGTGCTGGGCAGCGTGCCGGACATCACCGGGATCTGCGCCGCCGCCCGGTCGACCGGCGCCCAGGTCTTCGTGGACGGGGCACAGGTCCCGGCACACCGTTCGGTGGACGTCGCGGCGTGGGACTGCGACGCCTTTGTCACCTCCGCCGCCACCTGGTACGGCCCCCGGTGCGGGATCCTGTGGAAGCGCAGCTGCCGGGTCGGATCCACGCTGGCGCGTCGCCCGGGTACGCCGGTCGGGCGCACCGGGCCCGGCATCGACGCGGTCCTGGCCACCGGGGTCGCCGCCGAGGTGCTGCTGAGCTGGGACCGGGCGGCGGTCTTCCGGCACGGCGAACGGCTGGCCAACCTGCTGGCCCGGGGCCTGCGCATGGTCGACGGCGTACGCGTGCTCGGTCGCTCGGACGACGCGACCCGCCTGCCGATCGTCGCCTTTCAGGTCGACGGCCGCCCGGCCGCCGAGGTGGCGGGCCTGCTCGCCGAGGGCGGCATCGTCGTGGGCCACGGCACCTTCGGGGCGGAGTCGGCGCTGCGGGCCGTGTCGCCCGACCCTCCGGAGACGGTACGAGCCGGGCTGGCGCGCTACACCAGCCGGGCTGACGTACGTGCCCTCATCGGCACGGTGGCGGCGATCGCGGCGATCCGCCGCTGACCCGACCACGGCCCCTCTCGCAGGTTGCGCAGTCGTCGGCCGGCGCGCCTCGCGGGGTCGTACCGGCCGGGGGGACCGTGCCACGATCGGCTCGACGGCCCGGCGTACGGGCCCGGTCTGGTCGGAGGTGCCGGTGGAGCGACCCGGGGCGCCGGCCGGCCGGCCACTGGTCCTCGACGGCGGGCTCGGCACCGAACTGCAACGGCACGGCCGCTCTGTCACCGCCCCATGGTGGACCGCGCACTGCCTGCTCGACATCGCCGGCCGACGCCTGGTCACCCGCGTGCACACCGAGTACGCGGCGGCCGGCGCGGACGTGCTCACCGCCGACACCTTTCGTACCACCCCACGTACCGCGTACCGGTCCGGTGCGGACGCGACCACCGCCGCCGGTCTCGTGCGTGTCGCGGTGACGCTGGCCCGGGAGGCCGCGGCGACCGTGGCCCGCCCGGTGCTCGTCGCCGGCTCGGTCGCGCCGATCGAGGACTGCTACCGGCCCGACCTGGTGCCCGACGACGCGGCGCTGCGGACCGAGCACGCGTGGCTTGCCGACCAGCTGGCCCGGGCCGGCGTCGACCTGGTCCTGGTGGAGACGATGAACACGGTCCGCGAGGCGGTCGCCGCCGTCCGTGCCGTCCGCGCCCACGGCCTGCCCGCGTGGGCCAGCTTCGTGTGCACCGCCGGCGCCCGCCTGCTCAGCGGTGAGGACGTGGCGGCCGCCGCGGCGGCCGTACGCGCCGCCGGGGCGAGTGCGGTCCTGGTCAACTGCACCGATCCGACCGGCACCGAGCGGGCGCTGCGCCGGCTGCGGCAGGTCGACGCCGGGCTGGTCGGGGCGTACCCGAATCTGGAGGACCGCAGCGACCTGCCGCCCGCGACACCGGTCGACCGGCACCTGTCGCCGGCCCTGTCGCCGGACGCCTTCGCCGGCCTCTGGGACGGTGCGCAGTGGCGCGGCCTCGGGATCGTCGGCGGGTGCTGCGGGTCCACGCCGGCGCACATCGCCGCGCTGCGCGCCCGCTGGCCGCTGGCGGACCGGGCCGGCGGTCAGCCGGCGGCCGGCGCGGGCTGCGCCACCCCGGGCGGGTAGGCCGGCACGACGCCCAGCCCGGAAAGCTCCGCGCGCACCCGGTCCCGCAGCGCCGCCCGCGCGGGGTCCGGCAGCAACGCGGCCTCGACGGCGGTCAGGGCCATCCCGGCGAACTGCGCCACCGTGAAGCCGTGCCAACGGGCCGCGAGCCGATGCTCGGCGACCAGGTCGGTGTGGAACATCGTCGGGTCGTCGGTGTTGAGGGTCAGCCGCACGCCGGCGTCCCACAGCCGGCGCAGCGGATGCGCCTGCGGGCCCGGCACCACTGCGGTCCGCAGATTGCTGGTGGGACAGACGTCGAGGACGACGGACCGGTCGCGCAACGCCGTCACCAGCGCCGGATCCTCGACCGAGCGGATGCCGTGCGCGATCCGGGGCGGGTCGAAGGCCAGGCAGTCCCAGACGCCCTCGGGCCCCACCGCCTCACCCGCGTGCGGCACGAACGGCACGCCGCGTGCCGCCGCCCACCGGATCGGCTCGGCGAACAGCGACGCCGGCCGGCCCGGCTCGAAGCCGCCGAGGCCGAGCGCCACCACCCCCCGGGGTACGCCCGCCACGGCCCACTCGGCGACCCGCTGACATTCCTCCGGCGACTCGCCACGGACGTGGTCCACCACGAACCGCATGCTGACACCGGTACGCCGCCGGGCCTCCTCGGCGCCCCGGGCCACCGCGTCGAGTTGCTCGTCGAACGGGATGCCCGGCCCGCGCCGATGGGTGCCGGGGCTGAACGTCACCTCCAGGTGCCGGACGTTCTGCTCGTGCGCCATGTCGGCCAGTTCCTCGGTCAGCAGCTGGAGGTCGGCCGGCTCGCGCAACGCCGCACAGCACTGTTCGTACAACTCGGTAAAGTGCCGGAAGCTGCGGAAACGGAAGAGCTCGACCACGCCCGCCTCGTCGAGGCGACCGAGGTCGAGCCCGTGGCGGCGGGCGATGCGCAGCAGGGTGGCCGGCCGTACCGAACCCTCCAGGTGCACGTGCAGCTCCACCTTGGGCAGCCGTTGGATCAGGTCATCGCGGTCCGGCCCGACCGGTTCGGCGGTGCTCACCGTGCCGATTCTAGTACGGCAGCCGCCGTTTGAGATGTCGCTGGTGGGGCCTGGTAGGCGAGGTGCGGCCACCGCGTGATCGTCTGTCTGCTGTGGACATAACTTCAGATGTGGCGGTGGCCGCGTGCCACAGCGTAAACC